>NZ_CP135916.1:1990714-2322500 GCF_032391395.1 Sphingomonas sp. Y38-1Y | reverse complement strand
GTCATCACCGAGGTGAATACATAGCTTTGGTGAAGCGAACCCGGAGAACTGAAACATCTCAGTACCCGGAGGAAAAGACATCAACCGAGATTCCGTTAGTAGTGGCGAGCGAACGCGGACCAGGCCAGTGCTCATCATTCAAGTAGCAGAACCGATTGGAAAGTCGGACCATAGTGGGTGACAGTCCCGTATGCGAAACTGATGTGATGAGACTTGAGTAGGGCGGGGCACGTGAAACCCTGTCTGAACATCGGGGGACCACCCTCGAAGCCTAAATACTCGTACATGACCGATAGCGAACTAGTACCGTGAGGGAAAGGTGAAAAGCACCCCGATGAGGGGAGTGAAACAGTACCTGAAACCGGTTGCCTACAAGCAGTGGGAGCATCCTTGAGATGTGACCGCGTACCTCTTGCATAATGGGTCTGTGACTTAGTGTATCGAGCAAGCTTAAGCCGTTAGGTGTAGGCGAAGCGAAAGCGAGTCTGAATAGGGCGATTGAGTTCGATGCATTAGACCCGAAACCCGGCGATCTAGGCATGACCAGGTTGAAGGTGGGGTAACACCCACTGGAGGACCGAACCGATTAATGTTGAAAAATTATCGGATGAGTTGTGTTTAGGGGTGAAAGGCCAATCAAGCCGGGAAATAGCTGGTTCTCCGCGAAATCTATTGAGGTAGAGCCTCGAGTGAATACCATGTGGGGTAGAGCACTGGATGGGCTAGGGCGGCGCGAGCTGTACCAAACCTAACCAAACTCCGAATACGCATGAGTACTACTCGGGAGACAGACGGCGGGTGCTAAGGTCCGTCGTCAAAAGGGAAACAGCCCTGACCAACAGCTAAGGTCCCCAAGTCACGTCTAAGTGGGAAAGCATGTGGGATTTCCAAAACAACCAGGAGGTTGGCTTAGAAGCAGCCATCCTTTAAAGAAAGCGTAACAGCTCACTGGTCTAAACAAGAGATCCTGCGGCGAAAATGTAACGGGGCTCAAGACGTGCACCGAAGCTTTGGGTTCGACGTAAGTCGAGCGGTAGCGGAGCGTTCCGTACGCCTGTGAAGCGGTCTGGTAATGGGCCGTGGAGGTATCGGAAGTGCGAATGCAGACATGAGTAGCGATAAAGAGGGTGAGATGCCCTCTCGCCGAAAGACCAAGGGTTCCTGCTTAAAGCTAATCTGAGCAGGGTGAGCCGGCCCCTAAGACGAGCCCGAAGGGGGTAGTCGATGGGAACCACGTTAATATTCGTGGGCCTGGTGGTGTGTGACGGATGGCGTGTGTTGTACGATCTTATCGGATTGATCGTGCCTCGAAGCTGTCCCAGGAAATAGCCCCACCGTATAGACCGTACCCGAAACCGACACAGGTGGTCTGGTAGAGTATACCAAGGCGCTTGAGAGAAGTGTCCTGAAGGAACTCGGCAAATTGCCTCCGTACCTTCGGAAGAAGGAGGCCCTCATTTTGCGCAAGCAGATTGAGGGGGCACAGGCCAGGGGGTAGCGACTGTTTAGCAAAAACACAGGGCTCTGCTAAGTCGGCTTCAAGACGACGTATAGGGCCTGACGCCTGCCCGGTGCCTGAAGGTTAAGTGGAGGGGTGCAAGCTCCGAAATGAAGCCCAGGTAAACGGCGGCCGTAACTATAACGGTCCTAAGGTAGCGAAATTCCTTGTCGGGTAAGTTCCGACCTGCACGAATGGCGTAACGACTTCCCCACTGTCTCCAGGACATGCTCAGCGAAATTGAATTCTCCGTGAAGATGCGGAGTACCCGCGGTTAGACGGAAAGACCCCGTGCACCTTTACTGCAGCTTCAGAGTGGCATTAGGAAAGAACTGTGTAGCATAGGTGGGAGGCTTTGAAGCACTGGCGCCAGCCGGTGTGGAGCCATAGGTGAAATACCACCCTGTTGTTTTCTGATGTCTAACCCAGAACCGTTATCCGGTTCGGGGACCCTCTGTGGCGGGTAGTTTGACTGGGGCGGTCGCCTCCTAAAGCGTAACGGAGGCGTGCGAAGGTTGGCTCAGATCGGTTGGAAACCGATCGTTAGAGTGCAATGGCATAAGCCAGCCTGACTGCGAGACTGACAAGTCGAGCAGAGACGAAAGTCGGTCATAGTGATCCGGTGGTCCCTCGTGGAAGGGCCATCGCTCAACGGATAAAAGGTACGCCGGGGATAACAGGCTGATGATTCCCAAGAGCTCATATCGACGGAATCGTTTGGCACCTCGATGTCGGCTCATCACATCCTGGGGCTGGAGCAGGTCCCAAGGGTTTGGCTGTTCGCCAATTAAAGTGGTACGTGAGCTGGGTTCAGAACGTCGCGAGACAGTTTGGTCCCTATCTGCCGTGGGCGTCGAAATTTGAGAGGAGTTGACCCTAGTACGAGAGGACCGGGTTGAACATACCTCTGGTGTACCTGTCGTCGTGCCAACGGCGCAGCAGGGTAGCTATGTATGGACGGGATAACCGCTGAAAGCATCTAAGCGGGAAGCCTCCCTCAAGATAAGATTTCATCGAGCGGTCGTAGACCACGACCTTGATAGGCTGGATGTGGAAGCCTGGTAACAGGTGGAGCTAACCAGTCCTAATTGCTCTTTTCGCGCTTCGAGAGTTCACACCGCCAACAACAGCGCTGGTAACCCCAGCACTCGGCGTGGATGACGATCAAGGCCTTGCACAAAGATTTGAAAAACCGAACCTCACCGCCTCCATTGCTTGGTGGCTATAGCGTCTGTGACCCACCCGATCCCATCCCGAACTCGGCCGTGAAACCGGACTGCGCCGATGGTACTAACGCTCAAGCGCTGGAAGAGTAGGTCGTCGCCAGGCATTGAAGACGGTGAAAGTTCGTATACCCATTCACATTTTGTGGCCTCAAGCGCCGGCGGTCGCATCCGCGACCTTGGCTACCGCGCCAATAAGGCGCGACGGCCAGTCGGCCTTGCGGAGCCTTCGGCTCCGATCCCCACAAATCCGTCAGCCGCTTTGGCGCGGGGTGGAGCAGCCCGGTAGCTCGTCAGGCTCATAACCTGAAGGTCACAGGTTCAAATCCTGTCCCCGCAACCAAACACCAAAAGCCCCCACGGCTCCACGCCGCGGGGGCGTTTTCGTGTCCGCGTCACAACAACCCCAACGCCCGAAAACTCGACACCCCATCCGCGGACAAAATCACGTGGTCCAGCAGCTTCAATCCCAGCGCGCAGCCTTCACCTGAACAGGTTGGCACGTGCGAGCTGGATCACTTCGTCGCCGCGGCCGCTTAGCACCGCGCGGGCGGCGTAGAGGCTGAAGCCCTTGGCCTGTTCGGCCTCGATCTTCGGCGGCATGACGAGCTCGAAACGCTCGGTCACGACGTCGACCAAAGCTGGCCCGTCATGCGCCAGGGCCTCTCGCAACGCTCCCTCCAACGCGTCGGAGCGCGTTACCCGGACGCCGAAATAGCCCATCTCGCGTGCGATCGCGGCGAAGTCCGGGTTTGTGAGCGCGACGTTGGCGTCGACATAGCCGGCGGCCTTCTGCTCGAGTTCGACGAAACCGAGCGTCGAGTTGTTGAAGACGACGATCTTGATTGGCAGCGCCATCTGCACGGCGGTCAGCATGTCCCCCATCAGCATCGCCAGCCCCCCGTCACCGGACAACGACACGACTTGTCGTTGGGGAAAGGCGCCCTGGACGCCGAGTGCCTGCGGAAGCGCGTTTGCCATGGAGCCGTGATTGAAGGAGCCGATCAGGCGCCGCCGACCATTCATCCTGAGATAGCGGGCGGCCCACACGGCTGGCGTGCCGACGTCGGCGGTGAACACTGCGTCATCGGCCGCGATGCGATCGATCGTTGCCGCGACATATTGCGGATGAAGCGGCTTCTCGCCATCGCGCGGGGTTGCGAGGTCGTCGAGACCCTTGCGGGCCTCCCGATAATGCGCGCGGGCCTTGTCGAGAAACCGCTCGTCGCGCTCCGGACGGACAAGCGGCGCGAGCCGCTCCGCGAACGCCTTCACGTCCGACACCACGCCCAGGTCGAGTGGGACGCGCCGGCCGAGCGCGCCGGGATCGCGATCGACCTGGATGACCTTCGCCTTTTCCGGATAGAAGTTCCGGTACGGAAAGTCCGTGCCCAGCATCAGCAGCGTGTCGCAGTCCATCATCGCGTGATAGCCCGACGAGAAGCCGATCAGGCCGGTCATGCCGACATCATAAGGATTGTCGTACTCAATCCATTCCTTGCCGCGATAGGCGTGGACGATCGGCGCCTTCAGGGCGGCAGCAAGCGCCACCACTTCGTCATGTGCGCCGGCGGTGCCTGCGCCGCATAGCAACGTGACCGCGTGCGACTCATCGAGCAGGTCGGCGGCCTGCCGCAGGGTCGTGTCGTCGGGCAGCAGTCGAGGTGCGGCGAGCGCGGGGAAGGGCACCGCGCGGGTCTCAGGCGCCTTTTGCAGGGCGACGTCGCCGGGGATGACGAGCACGGCGACACCCTGTTTGCCGATGGCCGTGCGAATGGCGCGGTGCAGGATTTCGGGCATCTGCCGCGCGTCCTGCACCATCTCGCAGAAGTGGCTGCACTCGCGAAACAGCTCGGTCGGGCGCGTCTCCTGGAAGTAATTGAGCCCGATCTCGCTGGACGGGATGTGCGCGGCAATCGCCAAGACCGGCACGCGGTTCCGGTGACAGTCGTAGAGGCCGTTGATGAGGTGCAGATTGCCGGGGCCGCAACTGCCGGCGCAGACCGCGAGGCCGCCGGTCGCGGCCGCCTCCGCGCCGGCTGCAAAGGCACCCGCCTCCTCGTTGCGGACGTGCATCCAGGCTATCTTGCTCGACCGACGCATGCTGTCGTTGAAGGCGTTCAGGCTGTCGCCCGTCACGCCCCAGATGCGCTTCACGCCAGCCTCGATCAGCGTGTCGTTGAGAAGATCGGCAATCGTCTTGCTCATCAGCTTTGCGACCTTTGTCGTTCAAATGTTGCCCAGGGTGGATGGTAGAACGGTCGAACGGCGCTTTGCTTCCGACATCGACGCTCTCCGCGTCGTTCCGCCACTCGCGACCCGGATCCGGTCTTCCGTGATCGCGCCTGGTTAGGTTAGGCTGGATCGTGCCGTCGGTTGACGGCCGCTCGCTGTGGATGCGACGCGAAGGGAGATGCCAATGACCGATCGGTGGCCGGAGCTCGACTATGGCGGTTGGCGCGAGACCTGCTCCGCGCTGCACCTCTACCTGCAGATCGTCGGCAAGTATCGGCTGGCCCATAGCCCGTGGCTCAACCATTCGTGGAACGCCACCTTCTACGTCACGCCGCTTGGACTGAGCACGTCGTCCATTCCCGATGGCGACGACATCGAGATCACCTTCGATCTTCATTCGCATCGCGTGGTCGGCACGAACGGTGAGGGTCGGTCGGAGGCGTTCGCGCTCGGGCCGATGACGGTCGCACAGTTCCATTCGGCGTTCGTCGGACTGGTGCGGTCGCTGGGCGGCGACCCGAGTTTCAACGGCACGCCGAACGAGGTGCCGATGCCCGTTCCGTTCGAGGAGGATCATCGGGACCGTCCGTATGACCGCGAGGCCGTCGAGCGATGTCATCAGGCTTTGAAGTCCATCGATCGGGTGTTCAAAGCCTTTCGGACGTCGTTCCTGGGCAAGTCCAGTCCGGTGCACCTGTTCTGGGGCGCGCTCGATCTGGCGGTCACGCGGTTTTCGGGTCGCCGGGCGCCGCTGCATGCGGGTGGTATCCCATCGCTGCCGGACGATGTTGCCAGGGAGGCGTACGATCGTGAGGTGTCGTCCGCGGGCTTCTGGCCCGGGGGCAACGGCATCGATTATCCCGCATTCTACGCCTACGCCTATCCGGCGCCCGAGGGGTTCCGGGGCTCGGAAGTCGAACCGCGCGAGGCGTTCTGGCATGAGACGCTTTCCGAATTCGTGCTGCCCTATGATGCGGTACGGACGTCGGACGACCCGGATGCTGCGCTCATGGCGTTTCTCACCTCGACATACGCGGCGGCTGCGGACCGCGGATCGTGGGATCGTGACCTGCTCGATTGCAGCCATGGCCGCCCGAAAATCGTGCGAACACCCGATGCGGCGGTCGTGGAGACGGCGCCCGCTCCGCGCGGGGTGATTGAGCGGGAAGATAGTCATTCGAAGGGTCGATACCGCCTGATCGTCGACGGGATCGAGGCCGAGATGACATACAGCCGAGCTGGAACCGACCTGATCATCATCGATCACACGGACGTGCCGTCGGCGCTGCGGGGTCGCCGGATCGGCGAACGCCTGGTGCAACAGGCCGTCGAGGACGCCCGTGCCGAGGGCGTTTCGATCCTGCCGCTCTGTCCCTTCGCCAAGGCGCAGATCGAGCGGCATCCGGAATGGCAGGACGTGCTCAGCCGGTAGCGTCGAGCCTGCGCGTCAATCAGATCACGGCGCGAGCCGCCGCGGCGCGATGAAGAAGGCGCTCGCATCGGCCGATGCTGGCGACCAGGACATCGTGCAGGCCGCAAAGGCCATCGTCGCCGCGAACAGAGGCGGTGGCCGAAGACAGCACGCCGAGCCCACCGATCGCCTTTTCGAGGCGCTCGGCACGCCCCTCGAACCAACGACACTCGGCGCAGCGGGTCATCATTGCCCCAGTGTTGCCCAATGGCTTCCCAGCACCCAGACCGACAGGACGAAGCCGAGCGCAAGGTTGATCGCCACACCGATCGTGAACGCACCGAACGGCCGCAGTCCGGCGCGCGCCAGATCGCGCAGCCGCGTCGTCAGCCCAATGCTGAGAAAGCAGAAGATGAAGGCCCAGGTTCGCAGGTCCTTGATCGGTCCGATCAGGTCGGGAGCGACCAGTCGATTATAGTCGGCGAGCGAGAGCCGCGCGGTGAAGATCGAGACGATCGCCGACGCGATGAGGAAGCCGAACACGAACTTCGGAAACCGGACCCAGATCTCGCGCGGGTCGGGCCGTGCGCCGCCGGGCGCCGCCTCCCACCGGGTCGTCGCGACGATCGCGAGGGCGACGGCCCAGATGCCGATCCACATGTCGCGGCCGACGACCTTGACGAGGGTGAAGGCCTGGAGCGCCTGCTCGGTCGTGCCAGGAACGGTGCCCAATCGTTCGGCGAGGCCGCCATAGGCCTGCGCGGCGGCGATGCCGGCGGCATCCGCGAACTCGGACGTGCCGATCCAGGCGCCGGCGACCCCGGTCGGGAGCTGCAACGCCCAGGCGACCGCGGGCAGCGCGAAGATCATCACGATCGCCCACAGGATGACCAGCGTGATCGTGATCGCGACATGCTCGCGCTTGGCGTTGACCGCGCCCGCGACGGCGATCGCGGCCGACACGCCGCATACCGCACCGCCGACGCCCAGCGTCGCGGCGAACCGCCGGTCCAGGCCGAGCCGCACCGCCGCAAAGTAGATCGCGCCGAAGGTCACCAGCGACACGATCGACGCCTGTACCAGCGCGATCGGTCCCGCGAGCGCGATCAGCGACAGTGGCAGCGTCGCGCCGAGCAGGACGATGCCCGTCTTCACATAGAGCTCACCGCGCAGCGCCGCGTCGAACCAGCCGGGCAGGCGAACGGTGTTGGCGATGACCAGCCCGATCAGCAGCGCCAACAGCGGCGGCTCGAGGTTGAACGCCGTCGCGCCTTCCCACTGGCCAAGGACGAAGATCGTGGTCGCGGCGATGAACAGGATCGCAAAGGCGGGCAGGAAAGCGCCGACCCGCTGGCCCACCGCGCGCAACGCCACCGCGAACACCGCCGCCCAGAAGGCGAACAGCGCGAGATAGCGAATTGCGTTGCCGCCAAGATCGCTCGCCAGCGCCGCTGAAGACGACCATCGCGCCGGCAGCACCGCCAGCCAGCGCAGGCTCGTGCCGCCGGCAAAGGCGACGCAGGCGGCGGCGACGATGCCGAGGCCGATCCAGACGGCCCACCAATCCTCCTTGCGCCACAATTCGCGCCACCCGCGGGTGCTCGTCGCCGTCATGCCGCTTTCCATGCCGGCTAGTGTAGGCGCGCGGCCGGTGCGATCGACATAGATTTGCTTGGCGTCACAGCCGCAGCCGCAGCGTCGCGCCGATCGTCCGCGGCGCGCCAAGCTGGCCGGCATAGGCAAAGGGCGCCGCGCCGATGATCGAGGTCGTCGACAGGTTCTGAAAATAGACCTTGCCGGTCAAATTGTTGATCCACGCCGACACGTCGTAGCGTCCCTTTCCGAACGTCGCCCCCGCGCGCAGATTGACGAGCGCATAGCCTGGAATGACCGTGTAGGGTCCCGCATCGACGACGCCGAACACCTCCGATCGATAGCTCACCTGGCCGATGACATAGGGCACCGTCCCGTTGCCGAGGTCGAAGCGCTGGTCGACAATGGCGTTGCCCACCCATTCGGGCGCCTGGAAAAGCCGCTGCCCCGTCAGGTCGCAGACGCCGGTCACGCCGACCGGGCAGGGTGCGTTGCGATAGTCGGTGTAGCGAGCGTCGTTGTACGATCCGTTGGCGATGATGCTCAGCCCCTGGCCAAGGTCGAGCGTCGCATCGACCTCGACCCCGCGCGACCGCACGTCGCCGACATTGGCGAGGTAGGAGCGGTTGCCGTTGGTCGGCACGACATTGGCCTGAAGCCCCTCGAGCTCGGTCCAGAAGCCGCTGAGGTTGAAGGTCAGTCGCCGGTCGAACCACTGCGTCTTCAGCCCTGCCTCCCAGTTGCGGACCTTTTCGGGGGCGAGGACCAGCGGCGTGCCCGCCGACACCGCCGAATTGAGGTTCAGGCCCGATCCCTTGTAGCCGGTCGAATAGGAGCCGTAGGCGAGAATATCGGGCGCGACCTTCCACGCCGCCGACAGGAGGTAGGAGACGTTGTCGTCCGCGACCTCGACGTCATAGGCGAAGGGGATCGACGTCGCGGCATAGGGCGTGCCGCGCGTCGAGGTGACCGAGGTGCCCCAGCGCTTGTCGCGGGTATAGCGGATGCCGCCGGTCAGCGTCAGCGTCGGGGTGATGTCCCAATTGGCCTGGCCGAAGGCGGCGACGCTGGTCGTCGAGGTGTCGACGTCGTCGATATATTGGGACCCCGGCGCGATGCTGACCGCCGCGGCGTTGGGGTTCGCGGTACGCAGATAGGTCGTGTAGAAGGCGCTGGCATCGAACCCGAACTGGTTCAGGATAAAGTGATCGACAAGATCGAGGCGATAGAAGAACGCCCCGACCTGCCAGTTGAAGCGTCCCGGCTTGGAGGCGAGGCGCAGCTCCTGCGAATACTGGTTCGTCCGCGTCTGCGCGACATTGACCTGGATGATGTCGAGCGGGGTGCCGTCGCTGTCCTGAAGCGGTGCGAAGTGCCAGTAGCGCCAGGCGGTGATCGACGTGAGGTCGCCGAAGCCGACATCGGCATCGACCTGTAGCGAGGCCGATTTCTGATCGGTCAGCATGTTCTGAGCCGCATTGTTCTGCGTGAAATCGTTCGTCGCCTCAGGCACGTAGCCGAGCGCCGCCAGCGACTGAAGCGTCCGCCGCGTCGTCGCGCTCAGCGTCGCCGGCAGGACCAGGCGGGTCACGCCGACGCAGCAGGTGTCGTCCTGGACCGAATAGTCGCCGATCAGGCGGATCGTCAGGTCGGGCGACGGCGTCGCCAGCAACTGCAGGCGCGCGCCGCTGCGCCCGATGCTGTTGGCGGCGATGCCGGTCTTGATGTTTTCGAGCACGCCGTCGCGGTGCGTGTTCCACGCCGTCGCGCGTATCGCGAGCAGGTCGCGAACGATCGGACCGGTGACGCTGATCCGCTGCTGGTTGTAGCTATAGTCGCCGACCGATCCCTCGATGATTGCGCCGAACTCGAACTCGGGCTTGCGGGTGGTGATGTTGAGCACGCCGGCCGAGCTGTTGCGGCCGAACAGCGTTCCCTGCGGTCCGCGAAGCACCTCCACCCGCTCGACATCGATCAGGTCGGCCAGCGCCATGCCCGGCCGGCCGAGATAGACGCCATCGACATAGACCCCCGTCGAGCTGTCGAGCCCGTCCGATGCAGTCGAGACGCCGATCCCGCGAATGCCGATCGAGCTGTTGCGCGGGTTCGAGTTGAACGCAGTCAGGCTCGGCACGCGGGCCTGGATGTCGGGAAGCGAGAAGCCGCCGGTCCGCTCCAGCGAGTCGCCGGAGGCAACTGTCAATGCGATCGGGACGTCCTGGGCTCGCTCGGTCTGGCGACGCGCGGTGACGAGGATCTCGCCCGACTGCGTGGGATCGTCCTCGCTTGCCGCGAGCGGCGGATCGGCAGGGCGCGCAGGCGGATCGTCCGCGGCGAACAGCGCTGTCGGCGCAGCGGACAGCAGCAAGGCGGCAGCAAGCAGCTTCATCGAAATTGTCCCCCGGTTTATCGGTGATCTGGTGCGCGTTGATCGCGCCGCCATGCGGCCGTTCGCCGCACTCGCTTGCCAGCATTGCGGCAATTCCGACTGAGTCAATATGCGTTCGATAAGGATGCTATGGTCGAAAGCGGCTTTCAGGCGGCTGACATTTGCTCGGGTTTAAAATCCGATTTTCGCTGTTTTCCGCCCAGTTCGGCGCCCCAGAGTAAGCCGCCAAAGCTCAGCCAATCCTCATATTCCCACCGGAGAAATATAGATTCTATCCGCTGCACAAGGTAAACTGGGTTCCGAAAACGGCGGCGGGGCGCGAGCCTTGGCGAAACCGCTGGAAAGGATCGCAGATGGCACAAGTCGGGCAATTGGAGGTGAGCCGTCAGGGCTATGGCGCGATGGGGCTGTCGCACAGCTATGGCCGCGCGGACGAAGCGCAGTCGGTCGCGACGCTGCACCGCGCAATCGAGCTTGGCATCACCTTCTTCGACACTGCGACCGGTTACGGCGCCGGGCATAACGAAGAGCTGATCGGCCGGGCGCTCGGCTGGCGCCGCGACGAGATCACGATCGCCAGCAAGTTCGTCCATCGCCCCGATGGTCCCGAGGGGCGCCGCATCGACCCGGCCGAGGCGGTCGACGCCAGCCTCAAGCGACTGGGGTTCGAGCGCATCGATCTCTATTACCTCCACCGTGTCGATCCCGACATCCCGGTCGAGGAGTCCATCGGCGCGCTCGGTCGTCTGGTCGAAGCGGGCAAGATCGGCGGGGTCGGCATTTCGGAGGCCGATGCCGGCCAGCTCCGCAGGGCGCATGCGACCCATCCGCTGACCGCGCTCCAGAGCGAATACTCGCTCTGGACGCGCGGGATCGAGGCCGAGATCCTGCCGACCGTCCGCGAACTCGGCATCGGCTTCGTCGCCTATAGCCCGCTCGGCCGCGGCTTCCTTGCCGGCGTCAGTGCGCCCGAAGCCGACGATCGCCGCAGCGTCCATCCGCGCTTCCAGCCCGACGCGGTCGCTGCGAATGCGGAGCGCCGCCGCGTGATCGAGGGTGTCGCCGCTCGCCTCGACGCCACGCCGGCGCAGGTCGCGCTCGCCTGGGTCCTGTCCAAGGAAGGCGTGGTGCCGATCCCCGGCACGCGCCACGTCGCGCATCTCGAAAGCAACTGGACCGCGAACGACCTCCACCTCGACGCCGCGACGATCGCGGAGCTCGAGGCGGCCTTCGCCCCCGGCTCGACCGTCGGCGAGCGATACCCCGCCGAACAGCTGCGGCTCGTCCCGCGCGAACCCGTCGCCGCCTGATCCAGAAAGGGAGCAACCGCATGTCCACCGCCTTTGCCGATGTCGCGCGTACCGCCGACCGCTTCACCTATGACCGGATCACCGTCGATCCGGTGACGCCGACGATCGGCGCCGAAATTTCCGGCATCGATCTGTCGCAGCCGATCGACGCGGCGACCGCCGCCGACATCCAGAAGGCGCTGCACGACTGGCGCGTCGTCTTCTTCCGCGACCAGCATATCGACAACGATCAGCTCAAGTCGTTCGGTCGCGCCTTCGGCCCGCTCACGCCCGCGCATCCGATTGCCGAGGGCCTCGACGACCATCCCGAGATCTGGGAGCGATCGGTCGAGGAATATCGCCAGCGCCGCACCAGACAGGAAGCGACCCCGCCCGGCCGCGAGCCACCGCGCGACTACAAGGGATGGCATATCGACATCACCTTCGTCGCCAATCCCAACCGCTATTCGATCCTCTATGGCGTCGAGATCCCGCCTTATGGCGGCGATACGCTCTTCACCAATCTCGCCGCCGCCTATCAGGGGCTGTCACCGCAGATCCGCGCGCTGATCGACGGCTTGCAGGCGGTGCATCGGACCACCGGCTATGACGGCGGCAGCGACAAGCCGCGGCGCGACGGCCGGTCGAAGGGGCCGTTCGTCTCGCTCCATCCGCTGGTCCGCATCCACCCGGAGACGGGCGAGAAGATCCTGTTCCTCAACCCCGGCACGATCAGCCACATCGTCGGGCTGAAGGAGCGGGAAAGCAACGCGCTGCTCGACCTTCTCTACTTCGAGGCGACGCGTCCAGAATATCAGGTCCGCTTTCACTGGCGCCCGCAATCGCTGATCGTCTGGGACAATCAGGCGGTCGCCCATGCCGGGCCGATCGACTATGCCGCCTTCGACCTGCCGCGCGCCGTTCGCCGCATCACCGTCGCGGGCGAGTTGCCGACCGGGCCCGACGGCTTCGTCTCGTGCCCGATCGAGGGCGACTTGTTCAACGTTCTCGGCTGAGCGGCGATGGCGCGCGCGATCCGACCGGGCCTGCCCAAAGGTACGATCGGCCTGGCGCTGTTCGTGATCCTGTCGATCGCGCTGCTCATCGCCTTCGCGCCCGCCGGGCGCGATACGGCGCGGGCGGCGGGGCTGTCTCTCCTCGCTCCGCTGCCCGATGCCGTGCCCCCGGGGACGACGCTGATCGTCGGCGATCCCGTGACCGAATGGATCTTCAGCCACAATGGCTGGGAGGCCGAGCTTCCCTTTGCCATCAAGTGGGCGCGTATCACCGGCGGCCCCGACGTGACCGAGGCGTTCCATGCCCGCGCGCTGGACGTCGGCATGGGCGCGAACGTGCCGCCGCTTCACGCCCATTGGGTGGGCCTGCCGGTCCGCATCGTCGCGGTGCGCGGCCGCGCCGATCCCGTCGCCACCCCCGCCTTCGTCTGGGCGACGAGCCCCAAGGCGGGCGTCACCGCGCTCAGCGATCTCAAGGGCAAGCGCATCGCCTTCTCGCCCAGCCAGGTGCAGGGCCAGATCGTCATCCAGACGCTGCGATCGCTGGGGCTGACGACCAAGGACGTGACGCTGGTCGAGCTGCCGTCCTCGGTCGGCGGCGACGTCTACACCTCGGCGCTTTCCAGCGGGATCGTCGATGCTGCGCCCATCGGCGGCGGGATCGTCGCCGAACGGTATCTGCGCAAGTTCGGCGACGCCGGCGCGCGCGTGCTTCGTCATCCGCCGTTCCGCGACGACCTCATCACCGCCTTCGTGCCCGTCCATGTGCTCGAGGATCCGGCCAAGGCAGCCGCGCTTCGCCACTATGTTCGCTGGTGGGGAAGGGCGCAGGCCTGGGCGGCCGCGCACCCCGCCGAACTCGCGCGCGGCTATTACGAGGGGGACCAGGGCCTGTCGCCCGCCGACGCGCGGATGGTGGTGGCCGCCGCCGGTACGCCGGTGGTGCCCGCCGAATGGCGAGAGGCCGCCGCCTATCAGCAGGCCGCCATCGACCTGCTCGCGCCGCAATTCGGGCGGGAGCGCTTCGACGCCGCCACGCTCTTCGATCGTCGTTTCGAACCCCTTGCCCATGAGGGAAGCCAGCCATGAGCCTCAAGCTGTCCGCCGCCTCGGCCACCGCACTCGCCTTTTCGCCAGGCGTCGCCGTCCGCCTGCTGCCAGAGCGCACGGCGCCGCCGGCGCCGATCGCTCCGGCGACGGTCGCGCCGCGGCGCCTCAGCATCGGCAGGCCGCACCGCTGGGGCTGGCTGCTCGGCCCGGCGCTGTTCCTTCTTTACTGGTCCGTGCTGAGCGCCGGCGGCTGGATTGACGACCGCGTGCTGCCCGCGCCCTGGGTGGCGGCGCGCACTGCCGCCGGGCTGGTCGAGAGCGGACGGCTTCAGGCCGACCTCGCGATCTCGGCCTGGCGCGCGGCGCAGGGGCTGACGCTGGGCGTCCTCGTCGGCATCGCGCTGGCGCTGGTTTCCGGGCTCAGCCTGCTCGGCGGCTATGTCGTCGATGGGCTGGTGCAATTGAAGCGCGGCGTTCCCGTCCTCGCGCTCATTCCCTTCCTCGTGCTGTGGTTCGGGGTGGGGGAGGCGATGAAGGTCACGACCATCGCCGTCACCGTCTTCGTCCCGATCTACATCCACACCCACAACGCCCTGCGCGCGATCGACCTTCGCCATGTCGAGCTCGCCGAGACGCTTGGCCTCTCGCGGACGAGCTTCATCCGTCATGTCGTCCTCCCCGGTGCGCTGCCCGGCCTGCTGCTCGGCCTGCGGTTCGGCGTCACCGCCGCCTGGCTGGCGCTGGTCGTCGTCGAACAGCTGAACGCGACCAGCGGCATCGGCTACATGGTCACGCTGGCGCGCAACTATGCGCAGACCGACGTGATGCTCGTCGGCCTCGTCATCTATGCGCTGCTCGGCTTCGCCTCGGACGCCGTCGTCCGCCTGATCCAGGGCCGCGCGCTCGGCTGGCGCCGGACGCTCGCGCAATGAGCGTCGCGGTCCGCATCCGCGGCCTGACGCGCCGCTTCACGCAGAAGGGCGTGCTCAACGGCATCGATCTCGACATCCGGCACGGCGAGTTCGTCGCGCTGATCGGGGCGAGTGGGTCGGGCAAGTCGACGCTGCTGCGCGCGGTCGCCGGCCTCGACCACGAAGCCGAAGGCGAGGGGACGATCGAGGCGCCCGACCGGATCGCCGTCGCCTTTCAGGATGCGCGGCTGCTGCCGTGGAAGCGCGTAATCGACAATGTCGTGCTCGGCCTCGACGGCACCGATGCCGCGCACCGCGGCCGGGCGGCGTTGGAGGAGGTCGGCCTGGTCGGACGCGAGCGCGCCTGGCCGCACGAATTGTCGGGCGGCGAACAGCAGCGCGTGGCGCTTGCCCGGTCGCTTGTCCGCCGCCCGGTGCTGCTGCTGGCCGACGAGCCGTTCGGCGCGCTCGATGCGCTCACCCGGCTGCGGATGCACGATCTGCTCCGCCGCCTTTCGGCGACCCACCGACCCGCCACGCTGATGGTGACGCATGACGTCGGAGAGGCGATCGCCCTCGCCGACCGGGTGCTGGTGCTCGAGGACGGGCGCATCGCCGAGGATCTGGCGATCGCCTTGCCCGACGATCCCGACCATCGCCGCACGGCGGCGGCCGCGCTTTCCGATCATCTGCTTGCCCGGCTCGGCGTCGGGGAAAGGATCACCGCATGACCCGACAGCTTCATCTCGGCGCCTTCGTCCAGGCGACCGGCCATCATGTCTCGGCGTGGCTCGACCCCAATACGGAGGCGAATGCTGGCCACGACCTCGACCATTACAAGCATCTCGCCCGTATTGCCGAGGCGGCCAAGTTCGACCTGATGTTCGTCGCCGACAGTCCGGGCGGCTATGCCGACTTCACCGACGAAAGCGCCTTTCGTCAGAACGCGAAGGCCGCGCATTTCGAACCGGTGACGCTGTGGGCGGCGCTTGCACAGGTTACGTCGCACCTCGGCTTCGTCGCGACCTCCACCACCACGTACGAGGACCCGTACACGACGGCGCGCAAGTTCGCGTCGCTCGACTGGGTGTCGGGTGGACGTGCGGGATGGAACGTGGTGACGACGGGCGCCGACGTCTCCGCCAATTTCGGGTTCCAGGCGCATCCCGCCCATGCGACCCGCTATGCCCGCGCCGAGGAGTTCATCGACGTCGTCCGCGGCCTGTGGGACAGTTACGAGGACGACGCGTTCGTACGCGACCGCGCGAACGCGACCTATCTCGACACGTCCAAATTTCACGTGCTCGGCCATGTCGGTCAGCATTTCAGCGTGCGGGGGCCGCTCAACATCGGCCGGCCGCCGCAAGGATATCCCGTCATCGTCCAGGCCGGTGCCTCCGAACCCGGCCGCGAACTCGCGGCACGCACTGCCGAAGTGATCTTCACCGCGAACCTCAACATTGAGGATGCACAGGCCTTCTACGCCGACGTGAAGGCGCGACTTCCCCGCTATGGCCGCAGGCCCGACCAATTGCTCGTGATGCCGGGCATCTTCCCGGTGATCGGCGGGACAGAGGCGGAGGCGCGGGCGCGGTACGAAGCGCTCCAGGCACTCGTGACGCCGGAGGTCGCCTGGAGCATCCTGCGCCGTCATTATGCCGGCGTCGATCTGTCGGGTTATTCGCTCGACGACATCGCTCCGCCGCTGCCCACCGACACCAACCTCAACAAGAGCCGGTTGAAGCTCGTCTCCGACTTCGTCGAGCGCCGCCGTCCGACGCTGCGCGAGCTCTACCGCGAGGTTGCGACCGCCCGCGGCCACTTCACCACCGTCGGCACGCCCGAGCAGATCGCCGACACGGTCGAGCGCTGGTTCAAGGAGGGCGCGGCAGACGGCTTCAACATCATGCCGCCGACGCTGCCGCGTGGGCTGGAGGTGTTCGCCAGCGAAGTGGTGCCGATCCTGCAACGCCGCGGCCTGTTCCGCACCGATTATGCCGGAGCCACGCTGCGAGACAATCTGGGGCTGGAGCGGCCGGCGCACCCGGCGGTGCGGGGTGACGCCGCGATCACGGTTGCTGCCGAGTAGCGGTTGGCTGCCGCTGCCGAGGCGTGGGCAGACCGTAGTTGCCTGGCGATCGACGCGCGGCTCATCAGCGACAAGCCCGTCCTGCGCGTCGACCGGATCGTTGGCCCCTGCTAGTGTCCTCAATGATAACGTCAGCGGCCGTTTACGATCGTGTGCGACCCTGAGGTCGGCCGCTTCCTTCCTACAGGCCGAAGCCGCGTCAGATCGGCTTGAACCTGATCTCGAACCGGGTTTCGCCCTTGCGCGAGCGGACGGAGACGTTGGTGCCGTGCGCCTCGGCGATCCGCGCGACGATGGCGAGGCCCAGGCCCGAGCTGTGCCCGGCGCTGCGGTCGCGACGCCAAAAGCGGCGGAAGATCAGCGCTTCGTCGCCCTCGCCAATCCCGGGACCGTCGTCGGTGACGGCGAGCGTGCCGTCCGGGGTGACCGATATCTCGATGGCGGTGCCGGGCGGCGTGTGCGCGATGGCATTCTCGGTCAGCGCCTTCAGCACGCGCGCGATCATCTCGGCATGGCCGCGGACCCAGACCGGATCGTCGCCCGCGACCAGCGCGATCCCCTGACGCCGCTGAAAGGCGAGGGGGGCGAAGGCGGACGCCGCCTCGGCCGCCACGCGGCGCAGGTCGACGCAATCGTCGAAATCGAGTGCGGCGCCATCGAGTTCGGCGATCTCCAGCAACTGCCCGACGGTTCGCCCGAAATGGTCGAGGTCGCTCTTGAGCCGCTTGCGGAGCGCCTCGTCCGCCACCTCCTCGGCGCGCATCCGGGCGAGCGCGATCGGCGTTCTCAGCTCGTGCGCGGCGTCGGCGATAAAGTCGCGCTGCGTCTGATAGCCCTCGACCACCCGGTCGAGCGCGGCGTTCATCGCCTCGGCAAGCGGCCTGACCTCGCGCGGCAGGTCCGCCTCCGGTACGCGCACGTCCAGCTGCTTGGGGCCGAGCGTGCGGACGAGCGCGGAGGCGTCGCGTACGGGGCGCAGCGCCCGCCGGATGATCCACGCATCGGCGGCCAGCAGCAGCAACAGGAGCGGCAGGACGATCGCGCCGCCATAGACCAGGAACTGCCGGAGGATGTCGTCGACGATATAGTCCGGATGCTCGAGATTCTGGATCGCCACCAGCCAGGCAGGCGACCCGTCACGCCGGATCGGCAGGCTGTATCCGGAATAGATCGCCGCGCGTGACTGGCGCGTGAAATAGACGGGGTTCGCCTGTCGCGGGATCCGGGCGAGGGGGGTCACCCGCGTCCCGGTGCTCGCGATCTCAAGGCCCGCGGCGTCGATCAGGATGACTGAGAATGGCCGCGAGGGCGCCGGTGATCCCGGCCGCAGCGGGCCGAGTTCGAGGCGTCCGTCCGCGGTCCGGGTCAGGCGCTTGGCCGCCGCCTCGGCATGCTCGCGCAGGATTTCCCGTTGAAAGCGATCGGCGGTGGTGTCGAGGAAGAGATAGACGCCGGCCGACACCGCAACCGCGGTGACGAGGACGGCGATGCCGTGCAGCCAGAGGATGCGCGACAGCAGCGATCGGGCACGGAACCTCACGCCTCGCGCACACCCAGCATATAGCCGAGCCCCCGGATCGTGACGATCTCGGCGGAGGCGCCCGCCTGGGCCAGACGGCGGCGCAGGCGGTGGACATAGACCTCGACCGCGTTCGAACCCAGGTCATCGCCGATGCCGAACAGCTGCGCCTCCACCGTCGCCTTGGACACGACGCGGCCGTGGCGGCGGATCAGCACGTCGAGCAGCTCCAGCTCACGGGCGGAGAGGACGACGGGCGTGTCGGCGATGACGACGTCGCGGGTCGCCGGATCGAAGCCGACATTGCCGCATTCGATCACGCGGTCGACGATCGACCCCGATCGGCGAAGCAAAGCCTGAAGACGCGCAACCAGTTCCTCGGGCGCGAAGGGCTTGGTGAGGTAATCGTCGGCACCGGCGGCAAGGCCGGCCACCCGGTCCACCACCGCGCCGCGGGCGGTGAGCGCGATCACCGGCGTTAGGTCGCGCCGGTCGCGCATCGCCTGGACGACGGACAGCCCGGACCCGTCCGGCAACCCCAGGTCGAGCACGACCGCGGCATAGGTGCCGGTGAGAAGCGACAGGCTGGCATCCTCGACCGATCCGGCATGATCCATCGAAAAGCCCGCATCCTCAAGGACGCGGCCCAGCATCGGCACCAGGTCGGCATTGTCCTCGACCACCAGCAATCTCATCGTGCCCCTCCGCCGGCGCGTCTCCGTAAGGCCCATGTAAGCGCGCCGGGTTAGCTCGGCCCGACTGGTCGCCAGGCGAACGCGCCGGACGCATACACCGGGAAATCACATGTATCACAACACCGCCGGGTTCGGTCCCGCTGCGCCCGTTGCCGATTCCGGCACGCCGCTGCGGATCGCGCTGTTTTCAGGCAACTACAATTATGTTCGCGATGGCGCGAACCAGGCGCTCAATCGCCTCGTCGAATATCTCGAGCGGCGCGGGGCGGCGGTGCGCGTCTATTCGCCGGTGTCCCGCACGCCCGCCTTCGTGCCGCAGGGGACGCTGGTCGGCGTGCCGTCGCTCTCGATCCCCGGGCGGGCCGAATATCGGCTCGGGCTCGGCCTGCCGCGATCGATCCGCCGCGACGTTCGCGCGTTCGCGCCCGACCTGTTCCACCTGTCGGCGCCCGACTGGACCGGCACCGCGGCGCAGACCTTTGCGCGCAGCCTCGGCGTGCCGGTCGTCGCCAGCCTACATACGCGCTTCGAAAAATATGCCGACTTCTATGGCGCGCGCTTCGTGCGGCCGGCGATGGAGCGCCATCTCGACCGCTTCTATGGCCGGAGCGATCGGGTGCTCGTCCCGACGCAGGCGATCGCGGACGAGTTCGAGGCGGCCGGGCTGGGCGGCAGGATCGCGATCTGGGGGCGGGGCGTCGACCGCGTCCGGTTCGATCCGCAGCGCCGATCGCAGGCCTGGCGCGCGCGCCACGGCATCCCGCCGGATGGTGTCGCGCTGCTGTTCTTCGGACGGCTGGTGCGCGAAAAGGGGCTCGCCGACTTCGCCGACGTCTGCGACCGGCTGACGGCCTCTGGCGTCAAGGTCCATCCCGTCGTCGTCGGCGAGGGGCCGGAGCGGGGCTGGCTCGCCAAGCGCCTGCCCGCCGCGCGGCTGACCGGGCACCTCCAGGGCGAGGCGCTGGGCGAAGCGGTGGCGAGCGCCGACATCTTCCTCAACCCCAGCATCACCGAGGCATTCGGCAACGTGACGCTGGAGGCGATGGCGTCCGGCCTGCCGAGCGTCAGCGTCGACGTGGCGAGCGCGAGCGCGCTGCTGAACAATGGGTCAGGCCTGCTCTACACGCCCGGCGACCTGGATGCCGCGACGGCGCATGTCGCCCGGCTCGCCGCCTTCGCCGAGATGCGCGGCCGCATGGGCCGGCGCGCGCGCGACGCAAGCGCGAGCTATGGCTGGGACCGCGCGTCCGAACAGGTCTGGGTGCAATATCATCAGCTGCTCGGCCGCGGCGATGTGGATGCGCTCGATCTGGAGGCGGCACCGCGGCGGCGGGCGGCGGCGTCGTGAGGGTCGCGCTCTTGTCCGCTTCGTCGGCGGTCATCCGCACCGGCCAGCGGCTGCTCCGCCCCGGGCGGGTGCGCAACAGCGTGCTGGCGGCGATCATGCTGGTCGTCGTCACCATTGCCGTGCTGGCGCTTAAGCGGGTGCTGTCGGACACAAGTTGGGACGAGATCAACGCCTCCATCCATCAGATCGGATCGCGGCGGCTGATGATCTCGATCGGCTTTACGGTCGCGAGCTACATCGTGCTGACCGCGTATGACGTCGCGGCCCTCCGGGTCATCAACCGGCATGTCAGCTATCCGCGGACCGCACTCGCCTCGTTCACCAGCTACATCTTCAGCCACAATTTCGGGTTCACGCCGCTGACGTCGGGGACGGCGCGGGCGCGGGTCTATCGCATCGCCGGGCTGACGATCGGCGAGGTGGCACAGGTGCTGACGATCGCCGGCGTTTCCCTCTGGCTCGGCATCGCGCTCCTCTTCTCGATCGGACTGATCGTCCAGCCGGCGACCTTCGTCGAGGAGGGGCTGTATATCGGCCGCTCGCTTCAGGTCGCGGTGGGCGGGGTCGGGGTCGGGGGGCTGCTCGCCTATCTCGGCTATCTTCACTGGCGCGCCGGGCGGCCGATCGACCTGTTCGGCTGGTCGTTCCCGCTGCCGACCGTCCGCATGACGCTGGTCCAGTTCGGCATCGGCGTGCTCGACCTGTCGATCGCGACGGCGGCGCTGTTCGTGCTGCTTCCGGGCGCAAGCCTTGCCGACTTCCCGCTGGTGCTGTTCGCCTATCTGGCGGGGCTCGTTTCCGGGCTCATCACGCATGCGCCGGGCGGTGTCGGCGTGTTCGAGGTGGTGATGCTACTCGCGCTGCCGCAGTTCGACCGCGCGACCCTGTTCGGGGCGCTGCTCGTCTATCGGGCAGTCTATTTCCTGCTGCCGCTGGCGGTAGGCCTGATCCTGTTCGCCGGGCACGAGCTGATCCACTGGCGCCGGCCCAATGGCCGCGCGGTCCCCATCCGGTCGCAGGTGGCCTGAGCGGTGCGGTCAGCTGGCGATCACGGCGTCCTCGGCCTCGTTCGGGTCGGGGGCACGCCCGGCATAACGCTGCGCGATGGCCGCGCAGGCGAGGAGCTGGAGCTGGTGGAAAATCATCAGCGGCAGGATGATCGCGCCCACCTGTGCCGCGGGGAACAACACGCCCGCCATCGGCACGCCCGACGCGAGGCTCTTCTTCGACCCGCAGAAGACGATCGCGATCTCGTCCGGCGTCGAAAAGCCGAAGCGGCGGGCGGCAACGCGCGCGACGACCATGACGATCGCCAGCATCACCGCGCTGAGCAGGACGACCGCCAGCAACTGCCACGCGGGCACCGTCGTCCACAGCCCCTCGACCACCGCCTCGCTGAAGGCGGTATAGACGACGAGCAGGATCGATCCGCGATCGACGAGCGACAGCACGCTCTTGTGACGCTCCACCGTCCGCGCGGTGAGCGGGCGGGACAGGTGGCCGAGCACGAACGGCAGCAGGAGCTGGAGCGCGATGGTGCGCACCTCGCTGCCGCTGACCTGTCCGTTGCCGCCGTCCATCAGCAACGCGACCAGCAAGGGCGTCAGCAGGATGCCGATCAGGTTGGACGCGGACGCACTGCACACCGCCGCCGGCACGTTGCCGCGGGCGATCGAGGTGAAGGCGATCGACGACTGGACCGTCGAGGGGAGCAGCGTCAGGAACAGCAAACCGGCCGCCAGCGAGGGCGAGATGATCGCCCCCGCCACCGCCTGGAACCCCAGACCGAGGCCGGGAAAGAACAGGAAGGTGAGCGCGAACACCATCAGGTGCAGCCGCCAGTTCGTCATGCCCGCCACGATCGCCGCACGCGACAGCTTGGCCCCGTGCAGGAAGAACAGCAGCGCGATCGCCGCCGACGTCGCGATCCGGAATCCCACGGCCACGTCGCCGCGGCAGGGCAGCAGGGTCGCGATCAAGACCGTCGCCAGGAGCATCAGGCTGTAGCGGTCGATGCGTTTGACGAGGGTCAGCATTCGATTTCCCGGGGATGGGCGGCGCCGCACCGATCAGGGCGGCGCGCTCGCGATATGGCTCCCCCCTTCGTCCCTTCGGCGGTGCGGCGCAACCGCGCGGCCGCATCCTTCCTGACGCTCAACCGATCGGAGCAACCATGATCTCGCTTTCGTCGGCCCGGATCACCCTGTGGGTGGCAGCGGCCGTGACCCTGTATCTTGCGCTCACCCCCGGCCCGGCGGGCGCGATGATCGAGGACGGTACCGTGCGGCACATGCTCGCCTTCCTCGCGCTGCCCTGGCTGATGATGATCGCCTATCCGCGCCTGTCACCCTGGTGGATCCTGGCGATCAGCGCGGTGTTCGGCGGCGGCATCGAACTGGCGCAGCTCTGGATGGCGGTCGGCCGACACGGCGACTGGGGCGACTTCGCGCTCGATGTCGCCACCGCCGGGGCGGCCATCGCGATCGGCGTGGCCGTCCGGCGGCGGATGCGCTGGGCGGTCTGACTAGCGCGGCAGGCGATAGGGCGCGCGATAGCGGGGCGTGATGAGCGCATTCGCCTCCCCATCGTCACCGAAGCGGCCCTTGTCGGCGTCCCAATCGACCTTGCGACCCGTCCGCCAGGCGACATTGCCCATCTGGCAGACGATGGCGGTGTTGGCGGCGGACTCGATCGGGCAGGCGGGCGTGCGCGTCCGATCCTTGATGCACGCGACGAAGTCGGCGGTGTGCCGCTCCAGTCCGTTGTCGGCCGACTTGGTGACGGGCACCGCGCGTGTCAGCGGCTTGCCGTCGCTCGTCTCGGGCACGACTTCCCACTTGCCGCGGTCGACGATCAGCGTGCCCGTCTCGCCGACGAACGCGACGCCGTGATCGCGGCCGCCATAGGGGCCCTGGCTGATGCCGACGGCATGCTCCCATTCGACCGAGTAGTTGCCGAAGTCGAAGATCGCGGTCTGCGTATCCGGCGTCTCCATCGCCGAGTCCGGATAGCCATAGGCGCCGCCCAGCGCGCTCACCGACCGCGGAACCTGCGCCTTCATGCCCAGAAGCGCGATGTCGATCAGGTGGACGCCCCAGTCGGTCATCAGTCCGCCCGCATAGTCCCAATACCAGCGCCAGCTGAAATGGAAGCGGTTGGGGTTGAAGGGGCGCTGCTGTGCCGGGCCCAGCCAGCGGTCGTAATCGACGCCCGCGGGCACCGGCTGGTCCGGCTGCGGCGCGACGCGCTTCATCCAGCCCATGTAGGCCCACGCCTTGACCTTGCGCACGCGGCCGATGCCGCCGCCATGGACGTGCGCGATCGCATCGGCCCAGTGCCGGTTGCTCCGCTGCCACTGGCCGACCTGGACGACGCGGTTGTGGCGCTGCTTGGCGGCGACCATCGCGCGGCATTCGGCGATCGAGTTGCCGAGCGGCTTCTCGCAATAGGCATCCTTGCCCGCCGACATCGCGTCGGTGAGCTGTAGCGCGTGCCAATGGTCTGGCGTCGCGATGATGACCGCGTCGATGTCGCGATCGTCCAGCATCCGGCGATAATCGTCATAGAGGCGCGGGGCGCGCCCGGTCAGCTTCTGAAGCTCCGGGCCCCGCTGCGCAAGGACGCGCGCATCGACGTCGCACAGCGCCACCGCCTCGACCCCGGCGCCCTTCAGCACCGCGGTCAGGTTGGACCAGCCCATCCCCTTGCAGCCGATCAGCCCGACCTGAAGCCGGTCGCTGGGGGCCGTGCGGCGCCGCTGGGCGATCGCCTTGCCAAGTGGCATCAGCGCACCGGCCGACGCCGCCAGTCCGCCGCCCAGCAGCATCCGTCGATCGAAGCGTGCGGTCATCATCCTCTCCCCTCAACCCTGTTTTCAGCAGGATAACGGCCGACCCTGCCCAGGCAAGTGCGGATCAGGCGGGCGTCAGCTTCAGCGTCCCCAGGAGCTGCGACAGATGCGCCAGCGCCTCCGGCGTCGGGCCGGGATAGGGGCCCTCGACCGGCGTCTCGCCGACATAGCCCATGTCCTTCTTGCCCTCCGGCAGGCTGTAGAAGCCGAGCACGAACAGCCCGCGCAGCCGATCCATGAAGGCGACCGGCTTCTCCATCGCACCGGCGGGCGCGGCGGTGCACAGCGCGTCGAGCATGGCGCTCCGCTGGCCGACGTCGAGTCCGGTGAACGCCCGGCGATGGAGGGCCTGTGCCTGCGCGTCGAGCCACATCAGCCCGCCGACGATTCGCGCGCGATCGGCCTGCTGCGCGGGGTAGGGGGCGCTGATCCATTCGTCGATGAACGCACCGACGCCAAGCTGGCCGGCGCCGGGCGACACGTCGTCGGCGGGCAGGATCATGTCGCCGAGCAGATCGACGGTCGCGCGCTGCGGCTTGGTCAGCGTCAGCGGCCATGGGACCTTAGGGTCCATCAGGTCGGGATCGCGGCCATAGCCCTTGGTCGCCGGGAGCGACGGCACGCTCGCCGGCCAGTCGGCCACCGTCTGGAACGGCGCGGCCGCTTCGCCGGCCATCGCCGGCGGCGTCCAGCGCGCGAGCGGCAGCGCGGCGGCAGCGATCATCCATTGCAGCGTTTCACGGCGCGAGGGGGTCATGCGATCGCTCCCGACTTGATCCGCGTCGCCAGCCGCTCGGACGAGCGAAGCGCGAGCGCAAGGATGGTGAGCGTCGGGTTCTTGTGCGCACCCGAGGCGAAGATCGCGCCGTCCATCAGCACCAGATTGTCCGCATCCCACGCCTGTCCATAGCTGTCGACGACCGACGTCCTGGCATCCGGCCCCATCCGCGCGGTGCCGAGCTCGTGGATGATCTCGCCGCCCGCGGTCATCATCTTCTCGGGCGGAACGTTCGGATCGAACAGGAGCGTGCCCTTCATCTTCTCGAACACGCTTTGTGCCGAGCGCCGGCCGTGCGCGACCTGATTGATCTCGTGGCGGGACCATTTGAAGGCGAAGCGGAGGACCGGGATGCCGAAGCGGTCCTTCACCTGCGGATCGGCCTCGCAGAAGGTGTCGGCGTTGGGGATCATCTCGCCGCGCAGCACCAGGCTGATCGTCGCGCCGCTGGCGTGACGCACCGCCTTCTTGAGGTCGCCGCCCCAGACGCGCGGCATCACCCCCATCGGCGGGATGCCGAACCGGCCGCCGATCTCGAAATGATAGCCGCGCGCGAAGTCGAGCTCGCCGCGCTTCTGCCGGTCATAGTCCCAGAACGGAATGTAGATGTGCTGCCCGCCGATCCCGTCCTCATTGTAGCGCGGCCGGTCGGCGAGGCCGGGGATGTAGGCGCTGAACGTCGCGCCGGTCGAATCGGTCAGGTTCTTGCCGAGCTGCCCCGACGAGTTGGCGAGCCCGCGCCCCGCCTCGCCCGAGTTGAGCAGCAGCCGCGTCGTCTCCAGCGTGCCGGCCGCCAGCACGACGGCGCGGGCGCGGACCTGTTGCCGCTTGCCGGTCTTGCGATCGATATATTCGACGCCCGACACGCGTCCCTTGGTGCCGGTCAGCACGCGAGCGACCATCGCGTCGGTGACGAGCGTCAGTCGACCCGTCGCCTTGGCCATCGGCAGGAACGAGGTTGTCGTCTGCCACATCGCGCCGATCGTGCAGCCGCGGGTGCAGGGCGTCGCGTTGAAGCACGCCTTTCGAGGCGCGACCGGGTCGGGCATGTCGCGCGTCAGCACCGCGGTGTGTGCGGGACGGACGGGAATGCCGACGCTCTCGGCCGCGGCCTTGATGAGCATCTCGGTCACGCGCGGCTTGGGCGGGGGCATCAGACAGTCGGGCGGCGAGTCCGGGTGGTTCTCCAGCCCGATCGGGCCGCCATTCACGCCAATCATCTTCTCGACCCGGTCATAGAAGGGCGCGACGTCGTCATAGGCGATCGGCCAGTCCACCCCCAGTCCATCGCGAGAGAAGGGCTTGAAGTCGTACGGGCCCCAGCGCGGGACGTGCCGGCCCCAATGGTTGGTCCGCCCGCCCAGCATCCGCGGCCGCCACCAGCGGAAATCGGTGCCCTCGCGATTGGTGAAGGGCTCGCCGTCGATCTCCCAACCGCCATCGACCGTTGCGTCGAAATAGCCGAAGGGCTTGTCCGGCGTCGACGATCCGCGGAGCGGTGCGTCGCTCTCTGGCGCGAACATGTTGACCTCGGCCTGCGGGTCATAGTCGCGACCCGCCTCCAGCATCAGGCAGCGGAGCCCCGCCTTCGTCAGCGTGTAAGCGGCCATGCCGCCTGCCGCGCCCGATCCGACGATGATGACGTCCGCGGGCGCGTCGGCGGAGGTGCGAGCCTGCGCCATCACTTCGCCACCGCGCTGGCACCGATCCGGCGCAGCTTGACGTTTCGGAACGCGACGGGCTCGCCATGATCCTGAAGCGCGATGACGCCGCTGGGGAAGGTGCCGAACAGCGGCATCTTCGCGAATTTCGATGCGGCCACACGCTTGCGCCAGGCATCGTCACCATAACTGACAGCGGCGGTCGGAATGCCGTTCAGCCATTGGCGGATACGCCCGGGCTCGACCAGCAATCGCGCCCGGTTCCACTGCCCCGCGGGCCGCGACGCGCCGGCGGGCGGCACGGTGATGTCGTAGAGCGACCCGGCGCGGTGCGACGGGATCTTGCCGTCCGCATGACCGGCATCGTCGAGCACCTGCATCTCCAGCCCGGTCTGATAGACCTGGCTCGCCTGCGGCACATTGCGCGCGAGATAGAGCACGCCGCTGTTGCCGCCCGCCTCGACCTTCCAGTCGAGCGTTAGTTCGAACGCGCCATAGCTGCCCGCGGTGACCAGGTCGGTGCCGCTCATCTGGCCATCGTCCTTGGTGAGCTCGATCATGCCGTCGCGCACGCGCCAGGTCGACGGCGGCGGTCCGCCCGCGAACGACCGCCATCCGGTCAGGTCGCGGCCGTTGAACAGGAGCGTCCAGCCCGCCTGCCGCTCGGCCGCGGTCAGCGTGTTGAGCGCCGTGGGCTGCGAACTCGCTGCCGATCCCGTCGCCGCCGCCATCAGCAGCGCCGCCGCCAACACCTTGATCCCCATCCCACTTCTCCAGCTTCGTACGCGCGGGTGCAGCCAACCATATGTTGGTCGCAAGGTAAACCGGGTCGGAAGCCGTCGATGTGAACATGTCTCGACAACATGTTGATTTAGCGTAGTCGAAGTAAGCAGCTGTCAAATCAAAGCGATCCCACGATGATACGATTGTGCTTCCTGAGTCGAAAAACGCATAGTTTGCAGTTGCGAAAGTAACGCATCCAACCCAGAAAGACGCATCCGTTGGGGAGCGGGTCGATGTTCAAGCCTTTTGTTCTGTTCGCCGCGTCTGTACTGGTCGGGGGCGGATTGATCTATGCCGTTCTAAAACAACGTCAAATATCACGGCGTCGCGAGCGATCGCGCCGGCGCAGCGAGGCGGCGCGGCAAAATAACTGGCTCTGGCAGAACAAGATGAGTCGTCACGGCGCCCAGCAGATCACCTTTCAGCCGGGCGACAACCAGACCACCGACGCCGACTGACGTCGCTCAGGCGATGAACTGTTCCATCGTGATTCGATCGTCGAGCGCGTGCTCGGGATCGAACAACAAGGTCAGATCGCGAATATGGTCGATCGCGATCTCGACCTCGGCGACGTCGCGGACCTCGCGCTGGTCGGCGACGGCGCTGACCGGACGCTTCTCTGCCTCCAGCACCGTCAGCTTGACGCGTGCCTTTTCCGGCAGGATCGCGCCGCGCCAGCGGCGCGGGCGAAACGGGCTGATCGGAGTCAGCGCCACCATCTTCGATCCGAGCGGCAGGATCGGGCCGTTCGCCGACAGATTATAGGCGGTCGACCCCGCGGGCGTCGCGACGAGGATGCCGTCGCAGACGAGTTCGGGGAGAACGTCGCGGTCGTTGACCTCGACCCGCAGCTTGGCGGTCTGGCGCGTTTCGCGAAGTAGCGACACTTCGTTGATCGCGGGCATCACCAGCCGCTCGCCGGCGATCGTCGTCGCGGTCATGGTGAGCGGCGAGACGCGGAAGGGCCGGGCACGCCCGATCCGCTCTTCCAGCCCGTCGAGCCGCCACTCGTTCATCATGAAACCGACGGTGCCGAGGTTCATGCCGAACGCCGGCACGATCCGGCGCCGCTCCAGCATCATGTGCAGCGTCTGGAGCATGAAGCCGTCGCCGCCCAGCACGACCACCATCTCCGCCTGATCGAGCGGCACCCAGTCGTAACGGTCGCGCAGGTCGGAGACCGCCGCCTGGGCCGGACCGGTGGGCGAGGCGACCAGCGCGGCCCGCTCGAACATGCTCATCCGCCGGTAACGCTCATGTGGCGCGCATGCGCGGGCGCCGACCCGCGTTCGATTTTGAAATCATGGGCCAGCGGCTTGGCGGCGAGCGCGGCGTCGATCGCGGCATCGACGCCGGCAAGGCCGCCGTCGCGGATCGCGGCCTTCAGGTCGACCGAGTCCTCGTGGCCGAGGCAGGTGTAGAGCATCCCCTCGGTCGTCAGCCGCACGCGGTTGCAACCGGCGCAGAAATTGCCGGTCAGCGGCGAGATGAGGCCCAGGCGCACGCCGCTGTCGCCAACGCGCCAGTACCGCGCCGGCCCGCCCGAACTGTGCGCGTCGGGCTCAAGGTCGAAACGCTGCTTCAGATCGGCGAGCACGCGCGTCAGCGGCACGAAGCGATCGGCGCGATCCTCGTCAATCGCGCCCACGGGCATCGTCTCGATTAGCGTCAGGTCGTGGCCCTCGCTCACGCACCAGTCGAGCAGGTCGGGCAGCTCATGCTCGTTGAGTCCGGCAAGCGCGACGGCATTGATCTTGACTTGCAGCCCCGCCGCTTTTGCCGCGGCGATGCCGGCGAGCACCTGATCGACGTCGCCATGCCGGGTGACGTGGCGGAACGTCGCGGGATCGCGGCTGTCCAGGCTGACGTTGATCCGGCGCACGCCCGCCGCGACGAGCGCATCGGCATGGTCGGCAAGCCGCGTCGCGTTGGTCGTCATCGTCAACTCGTCGAGGCCCGCGCCGATATGGCGGCCGAGCCGTGCGACGAGGTCCATCGCGTCGCGCCGGACCAGCGGCTCGCCGCCCGTCAGCCGGATCTTGGTCACGCCACGCGCGACGAAACGCTCGGCGATCAACGCCATCTCGTCCAGCGTCAGCAGCGCCGAGCGCGGCAGAAAGGTCATCTTCTCGGCCATGCAATAGCGACAGCGAAGGTCGCAGCGGTCGGTCACCGACACGCGAAGATAGCGGATGGCACGGCCATGACGATCGACAAGGGGCGCGGGGCTCGACATGGCGCGCTGAACCTAGGTTGCGGCGTGTCCGCGAACAAGCCCGCATTGGCGGCGAGGCTTCTCCACGCTACACCACCATGGGGATCAAGAGAGGGGAGCGGGTGACGAGCGACGCCGAGAGTGCACCGCGCAGCCAGCCGCCGCTGTTCGTGCTGTCCTTTCGCCAGCGGGACGAGCTTGCCGCGATCGTCGCGCGCGGTGGGTGGCAGGCGGTTGCCGCACGCCGCGGCGAGGCGGTCGAGCGGCGCTTCCGCGCGTCGGGCGCCTCGATCGCGCTGATCGACGCGCGCGGCGCGTTCGAGGACGGGCTGATCGCGGCGCGCGCGCTGGGCGAGGCGGTCGAGCCCCCCGCGGCGATGATGGTCTGCGTGTCGAAGACCGACCTGTCGCGGCTCGGCGGCTTCTATGACGCCGGCGCCACGCATTTCCTGGCGAGCCCGTTCGGCGAGGACGAATTGCTCCACGCGCTGCGCTTCGCCGCGCGCGGCGCGGAGCCGCGCGGCGGGACGGCGGCACGCGACCTGATCGGCTGGCGCTGGGATCCCGAGCGGGCCCGCGTCCAGCTGTCGCCATTGCTCGCGCGGCTGATCGACCAGCCCGATTCGCTGTCGCGCCGCGCGGCGCTCAGGCTGTTGCCGCCCGCGCCGCGGCGCGAACTTGCCCGCGTGCTGCGTTCGATCGACGGGACGACGGCGCTCGTCCAGACGCTCGCGCCGCTGGGGCGCGCGGTCCAGCACCTTCAGCTCGACGCGCGCACCGGCCGGCTCCTTGCGCTGATCGAGCCGCTCGGCAGCCCGCCCGACGTCGCGGCGCTGCTGCGCGAAGCGATGCCGCGTGCGCGCGATGCCGCGGGCGCGCGGCGCTGGATCGAGCATGCGTTGGAGGAGGGCGAAGTGCACGTGCTGGCGGTCACGCTGGCGCGGCTCGACATCGTCAACCTTGCCTATGGCCGCGGTGCCGGCGACCGGCTGATCCAGTCGGCGGCGCGGCGGATCGAGGATGCGCTGGCGTCGATACCCGGCGCGCGGCCGATCGTCGCGCGACTGGGCGGCGCCGAATTCGCGATCGCCGCTCGACATATGCTGGCGGAAGCGGCTCCCGCGATCGAAGCGGCGCTGGCGCGGCCATTCGTGGTCGAGGGCGAGCTCGTGCCGCTCGGCGCCGAGCTGCGCAGTGTCGCCAGCAGGCCGGGCGACGACGCCGCCGCATTGCTGTTGCGGCTGGGGGAAGGGGAGCCGACCGAGGCGGCGTCGCTCGACACGCTCGCCGTCCAGCTTCGCGAGGCGATGGAGGGCGGCCAGGTCGACGTGCTCTGGCAGCCGCAGGTCGCGATCGCGAGCGGGGCGATTGTCGGCGTCGAGGCGCTGGCCCGGTGGCGGCACCCGGCATTGGGCGAGCTCGGCGCGGAGACCCTGTTCGCCGCGGCGGATCGCGCGGGTCTGTCGACCGCATTGTCCGACCATGTGCAGGCGCTGGCGCTCACACGCGCCGCGGCGTGGCCGGCGGGGCTGGGAAATCTGCGGCTTTCGATCAACGTTACCGCGGGCGACGTGGCGCGCGGCGGCTTCGCCGACCGGCTGCTCGACCGTGTGGATGCAAGCGGCTTCCCGCGCGCGCGGCTGACGGTCGAGATCACGGAAAGCGGGCTGATGGCGGAGCTGGGCGAGGCGGCGCGGCTGCTCGCCGAACTGCGCCGGGCCGGGCTGCGCGTCGCGATCGACGATTTCGGCACCGGCTATTCGAGCCTTGCGTATCTCAAGTCGCTGCCGCTCGACTATCTTAAGATCGACAAGGCATTGGCGCAGGATATCGCCGGCAATGCGCGCGACCGCATCGTCGTGCGCGGCGTGATCGACATGGCGCGCTCGCTGGGCCTCGCGGTGGTGGCGGAGGGGGTCGAAACCGACGCGCAGCTCGAACTGCTGGCGGCCGAGGGCTGCCAGTACTTCCAGGGCTATCTGTGCGCCCCGCCGCTGGCGCTGGAGGCGCTGGCGGCCTTGGTGGGGTAACGGCCCCGTACAACAATCCGTTCGTGCTGAGCCTGTCGAAGCACGTGCCCGAAGCGGAACGCTCTTGGCACGGCCTTCGACAAGCTCAGGACGAACGAGGAGTCAGGTGAGAAGGCCCGCCACCGGGTCGAGCCCCGCCATGATGTTGAGGTTCTGCACCGCCGCACCCGCCGCGCCCTTGCCCAGGTTGTCGAGCGTTGCGATCAGCCGTGCCTGGCCGGTCGCCGCATTGCCGAAAACGTGGAGCGTCATCCGGTCGGTGCCCGCATCCGCCTCGATCTCGATCGTCGTCGCTTCCTCGCTCGCGGCCACCCGGACGAGCGACTGGTCGCGATACGCCTCGCGCCACGCCGCCTCGATCGCGGCGAGCGACGGCTTGCGGGGGAGTGCGTGGAGCGGCAGCGGCACCTCGACCAGCATCCCGCGATAGGTGTGCGCGACCGCGGGCTGGAAGATCGGCGGGTCGGCGATGCGCGCGTGGCGCTGCATTTCGGGCAGATGCTTGTGCGACAGCGACAGGCCGTAGGCGCGGTGCGCCGTCCCGGTCTCGCCATTCTCGAACTCGGCGATCATCGCCTTGCCGCCGCCCGAATAGCCGGAGACGGCGTTGACGCTGATCGGCCAGTCGTGCGGGATCAGGCCGGTCCTAACCAGCGGCCGGACGAGCGCGAGGAAGCCGGTGGGATAGCAGCCCGGATTGCTGACACGTGCCGCCTCGGCGATCGCGGCGGCTTGCACCGGCTCGAGCTCGGGAAAGCCGTATGTCCAGCCATCGGCAACGCGATGCGCGCTCGACGCGTCGACGACGCGGACGGCCGGGTTGCGGATCAGCTCGACCGCTTCTCGCGCGGCGTCGTCGGGGAGGCAGAGGATGACGAAGTCGGCGTCGTTCAGCGCCTGCGCTCGCGCGGCGGCATCCTTGCGCGCCTCGCCCTCCAGCGCGACGACGTGGAACTCGGCCCGGCCGGCAAGCCGTTCGCGGATTTCGAGGCCGGTGGTGCCGGCGGCGCCGTCGATGAAGACGCTGCGCATCATGCCGCCTTTCCGAACGAAACGGGCGCGCCGTGCCGCTCCACCAGGGTCGACAGCCGCTCGCGCATCACCTTGCCCTCGACATGCACCGCGCTGACCGCGTCGACCATGATCGCGAGGTGATCGGCGAACATGACGACGTCGCCGGCGGCGGGCGTGCCGCTTCCCGGTGTCAGGGTAGCGGCGATCAGGTCGGGCAGGCGCGGGATCACGACCCCGGCCACGTCGTGGGCCAGGAAGATGAAGCCGGTGCCGTCGACGCCCGCGCCGGACCGGCCGCCGACGCGCTCCGGCGCGCTGAGCAGGCGCAGCGCGGCGGCCGTCACCCCGGCAGGATCGCTCGCCTCGACCGACGCGACCGCGTCGGCGGCGACATATCCGTGATCGGTCAGGAGAAACGCGCCGCGCTCGCCCAGCGCGGTCAGCCGGCTGCCCATCGGCAACGTCGCCAACGCGGCGGCATCGGCGTCGGGCGCCTCTCGCAGCGCTGCTTCGCGGGCGACGACGCGGTGCGTCGCCTCGACCGCTTCGCCCAGCGCGTCTTCGTCGACATAGCCGACCAGGCCATCGGTCAGCGAACGACCCCAGGCCATCCCTGCGCTCAGTTCGAGCAGGTCGAAGCTGTCGCCGGGCAACAGTTCCGAAAGCACCGCCGCGCCCTTCGCCGAGGTCTCCCGCAGCGGCGCCATCGTCAGCGCGGTGCGCGCGCTCGCCGCCGCGTAATGCGGTGCGAACACTCGGTCGGCGAGGCGCAGGTCGGTGAGGTCGGGGCGAACCGGGTCGATGCGGGGGTCGAGACGGACAGAACGGCCCGTCAGCGCGTGGCGATCACGCGTTGCCGACGCCGCTGCGCCGCGATAATCCGTCGTCGACGCCGAGGAAATGCCCGAATTCTGCAAGAAAGTCCGCCCCTTCCGGTGTGCGCGTCACGAAGATGTTGCGCTTGTCGCTATCGTCGCGCTGTCGGCGCAGATAGCCGAGCGCGCCCAGCCTGTTCAAGGCGCGCGTGACGACCGGTTTCGATACGTTGAGCGCGCGGGCCAATCCCCGCACCGTATGCGGACCTTCATCGAGATAGACGAGCATCAGGAGTGCCATTTGGCGATTGGTCAGGTCGGGCTCGCCCGAGCGGACATAATCCACCAGCGTGTGCATCCAGGATGATAGAGCCGTAGGGCTGATCGCATTCACGCGCGAATCCATATCGTTACAGCTCCGCAAGCACGGAGGCTTCCTGCGGCACTGAACGCCCTTGTGGCCCTGCGGTTTCGCACCGTTTTGCAAATGTCACATTCATCCAGTTCGCGGTCCGTTTCGGTGCCGTGGAGGCGCCGGTTGATCCGTCGCGCCTGTCGGCCTATGTGCGCGGCTATCCGGACGCCGGTTGCTGCGTCCCTTTCTTGGATTCCGACCCCGCCGATGCTGTTCTCCTTCCTCCTCGTCGTGCATGCCGTCATCGCCGCGATGCTCGTCACCGTGATCCTGATGCAGCAGTCGGAGGGTGGCGGGCTGACGTCGAGCGGCAGCCCGTCGGGGCTGATGTCGGCGCGCGGCGCGGCGAACTTCCTGACCCGAGCCACTGCGGTGCTGGCGGGCCTGTTCATCGCGATGAGCATCCTTCTGGCGGTGCTGGCGGCGACGCGGAAGAGCGACTCGATCGACACCAGCCTGGCGCGGCCGACGACGGCGGCGCCGCCACCTGCGAGCGGCCCGGCACCGGCGGCGCCCGGCGTCGATCCGCTCGACGCGGCGGCGGGCGCGGTGATCGCCAACCAGGCGGCGCCCGCTGGCAACACGGCGGCGCCCGCTCAATAATCGCTTCGTGATCGCGTTTCAGGCGCGACTATTTTCAGGCGTCGCGGATTCGCGCGCTTGGTCCCCATGACTTTCGGCGTTAGGCGTTTCCTCCCATGGCGCGGTACATCTTCATCACCGGCGGCGTGGTCTCGTCGCTCGGCAAGGGTCTCATGGCGGCCAGCCTGGCGGCCCTCCTCCAGGCACGCGGCTATCGCGTTCGGATCCGCAAGTTCGATCCGTATCTGAACGTCGATCCGGGGACGATGAGTCCCTATCAGCATGGTGAAGTCTATGTGACCGACGACGGGGCGGAGACCGACCTCGATCTCGGCCACTATGAGCGCTTCACCGGCGTGTCGGCGCGCCAGTCGGACAATGTGACGTCCGGCCGGATCTATCAGACGATCATCCAGCGCGAGCGGCGCGGCGATTATCTGGGCGCGACGGTGCAGGTGATCCCGCACGTCACCGACGCGATCAAGTCGTTCGCGCAGGACCAGACCGAGGATCTCGACTTCGTCCTGTGCGAGATCGGCGGCACCGTGGGCGACATCGAATCGCTGCCCTTCATCGAGGCGATCCGCCAGCTTCGCAACGACCTGGGCCGCGGGCAGTCGATCAGCGTGCATGTCACGCTCGTTCCCTACATCGCCGCCGCGGGCGAGCTGAAGACCAAGCCGACGCAGCATTCGGTGCGCGAGCTGGCGGCGCTGGGTGTCCAGCCCGACGTCCTCGTCTGCCGCTGCGAGAAGCCGTTGCCCGAGGGCGACCGGCGCAAGATCGCGCAATTCTGCAACGTCAGGCCCGAAGCGGTGATCGCCGCGCTCGACGCGCCGAGCATCTATGCCGTGCCGCTCCAGTACCATGCCGAGGGGCTGGACGAGGAAGTGCTGCGCGCCTTTGCGATCGAGCCGGGCGAGAAGCCGCCGCTCGACCGCTGGTCGGAGATCACCGACCGCCTCTTCAATCCGGAGGGCGAGGTGACGGTCGGCGTTGTCGGTAAATATGTCGGCCTTCAGGACGCGTACAAGTCGCTCAATGAAGCGCTCGTCCATGGCGGCATCGCCAACAAGGTGCGCGTCAACATCCGCTGGATCGACGCGGAGCTGTTCGAGGGCGACGAGGCGGAAGTCGCCGCCGCGCTCGAGCCGTGCCACGCGATCCTAGTCCCCGGCGCGTTCGGTGAGCGCGGTGCGGAGGGTAAGATCGCCAGCGTCCGCTTCGCGCGGGAGCGGCGCGTGCCCTATTTCGGCATCTGCTTCGGCATGCAGATGGCCTGCATCGAGGGGGCGCGGAACCTCGCCGGGATCGAGGACGCGTCCTCGACCGAGTTCGGGCCCACCAAGGAGCCCGTCGTCGGCATCATCACCGAATGGATGAGCGACAAGGGCCTCGAAACTCGCGAGGCGGGCGGCGACCTGGGCGGCACGATGCGGCTGGGTGCCTATCCGGCCAAGCTGGCGGGCAACAGCGTCGTCGCGTCGATCTATGGCGACAACGAGATTTCGGAGCGCCATCGTCACCGGTACGAGGTGAACACCGGCTATCGCGACGCGCTGGAGGAGGGGGGGCTCGTCTTCTCGGGCATGTCGCCCGACGACATGCTGCCAGAGATCGTCGAGCGGCCCGACCATCCCTGGTTCGTCGGCGTGCAGTTCCATCCGGAACTGAAGTCCAAGCCGTTCGACCCGCACCCCCTGTTCGCGAGCTTCATCGCGGCGGCAGTGGCGCAGTCGCGGCTGGTCTGAGCTCATCGTCATCCCGAACTTGATCCGGGATCCCGCTTCTTTCTTCTTTCGAGCTAGAGAAGGGGAAAGCGGGACCCCGGATCAAGTCCGGGGTGACGGACAAGGGATACGCTCATCCGAAAATCAAAAGGCGCCCGGACGCGAGGGTCCGGACGCCTTTCGCCGCGACGCCCAAGGGAGCAAGGCGCCTTAGCGGAACGGTGCATCGCCCGAGCGGGCGGGGGCGTTACGCCGCCGCCTGATGCTCGATCGCGGCGCCGGCGGGAGTGCCGGTCGCGATGGCGACCTTCTTGGGCTTCATCGCCTCGGGCACTTCGCGGACGAGTTCGATCGTCAGCAGGCCGTCGGCAAGGTTGGCCGCCTCCACCCGCACGAAGTCGGCAAGCTCGAACCGCCGCTCGAAGCTGCGATTGGCGATGCCCAGGTGCAGGAAGCTGCCACGCTGGTTGTCATTGTCCTCGCCCTTGCGGCCCGAGACCACCAGCAGGTTCTGCTGCGCGGTGATGTCGATCTCGTCGGCCTTGAAGCCGGCGACCGCGAGCGTGATCCGGTAATGATCGTCGCTCGTCTTCTCGAGGTTGAAGGGCGGGTAATTGTCCCCCTGCTGCTGGCGCGTGCTCGTCTCGAGCATGTCGAACAGGCGATCGAAACCGATGGCCGAACGGCGATAGGGGGTGAAGTCGAACTGACGCATGTCAAATCCTCCAAGGAAGCAATGTTGACGAAGCGCGCCGCCCATCTGGCGCGGCGTGGTCGGCGACCCGGTCTTCGGCATCGACGACACGAAGAAGATGGGCCGGATCGGGCTGATTTCAAGCGTTACGACCACCCGCATGGCGACTTCGCACCAGCAAAGCGGTTCTTTATCGACTAAGCCGATAGGAATATGGGAGGTATGATGGTCTAGGGAGAAGACATCATGAGCCTCGTCGCCGTCAAAGGGTTATTGCTGCTTGCCGCCAGTCCCCAGGTCTATGCCGCCGCAGAGCCGCCGCGCGTGCCGGCGCCGGTCGCCGCCGCGCCGGCCGAGGACGATCCGGTTCCGGCCGCAGAGGACGAGGCGCCGGGGCAGGGCGACATCACCGTCACCGCGCGGCGACGTCAGGAAAATGTCCAGCAGGTGCCGATCGCCGTCTCGGTCGTCAGCGGCGCGACACTAGACGCACAGGGCACCTACAATCTCTCGCGGCTGACGCAGCTGACGCCCACGCTGCAATTCTATTCGCAGAACCCGCGCAACACCTTCATCAACATCCGCGGCATCGGCGCGCCGTTCGGGCTGACCAATGACGGGTTCGAGCAGGGCGTCGGAATCTATATCGACGACGTCTATTATAACCGCATCGCCTCGGCGACGCTGGACTTCGTCGACGTCGAGCGGATCGAGACTTTGCGCGGACCGCAGGGCACGCTCTACGGCAAGAACACCACCGCCGGCGCGATCAACATCACGACCCAGGCGCCGTCGTTCGAGTTCGGCGGCAAGGCCGAGGTGTCGCTCGGCAATCTCGACTTCAAGCAGGGCAAGGTCTCGGTCACCGGTCCGTTGGCCGAGAATCTGGCGGTCCGCCTGAGCGCCACCGCCACCGATCGGCGCGGTACGCTCTACAACACCACGCAGCGCCGGTTCATCCAGTCGCAGGACAGCGTCGGCGTGCGCGGGTCGCTGCTCTGGAAGGTGAAGCCCGATCTCGACATCACGCTGTCGGGCGACTGGAACCTTCAGGACCCGATCTGCTGCGCCTTTACCTATGGCAGCTATGGTCCGACGCAGCGACCCGCGAACCGCCAGTATCCGGGGCTCGTCTCCTACTTTCCCGGCTATGCGGTGCCGAGCACCAACCCCTATGATCGCGTGACCGACGTCGATGCCGAGCTTCGCGCGCGCAACGAGCATGGCGGGCTGTCGGCGCGGCTGGTGTGGGACATCGACGATGCCAACACGCTGACGTCGATCTCGGCCTGGCGGTACTGGGATTGGACCCCCGCCAACGACCGCGATTACACCGGCCTGCCGATCTATACGAAGGTCAACAACCCGACGAAGCAGAACCAGTACACGCAGGAGTTCCGCTTCAACCACCAGGGCTCGGGGTTCGACGTCACGTTCGGCCTGTTCGGCTTCCACCAGAAGATCCGGACGAGCGGCATTCAGGAAACCGGGCCCGCGGCGAGCCGGTGGCTGCTCGCCCCGACCAGCGCGCTGTCGACCAATCCGGCGGTGCTCAACAACGTCGTGGCGGTCAACGACATTCGCCTCGACAACACCAGCATCGCGGCGTTCGGAAAGCTCAACTGGGAAGTGACCGACCGCTTCGTCGTGTCCCCGGGCGTCCGCATCAATTACGACAAGAAGGACGGGCTCTATAACTCGGTCGTGACCGGCACCGCGTCGAACGGCACGCGTCAGGTCGTCTCGCCGGTCCCCGGTTCGCCCTCTTACAACGATCCGTGGACCGCGGCGCAGCGCGGCATCCAGGCGTCGCAGTTCTTCGAGCCGGAATTCAGCGCCTGGAACCTCAGCTACGACCTCAATCTGCGGTACGAGCTGGCCGACGACATCAACCTCTATGCGACCTATTCGCGGGCGTTCAAGACGGGCGGGATCAACCTGAACGGCGTGCCCGCCGACGCAAACGGCGCGCCGATCCTGGCGGCGGCGACGATCAAGCCTGAAAAGGTCGATCACTTCGAAGGCGGCATCAAGACGCAGTTCTGGGACCGCCGCATCACCTTCAACCTCACCGGCTTCTGGACCGACATCAAGGATTTCCAGGCCAACGTCAGCAACGGCCAGTTCGGCACCGTTCGCGGCTATCTCGCCAATGCCGAGAAGGTTCGCAGCCGCGGGCTCGAGGCCGATTTTTCAGTCCGGCCGAGCGCGCGCTTCAACGCATACGCGACGGGCGCGTTCACCGATGCCGAATACGTCAAGTTCTGCGACGCACCGCCGCCGCCGGAGCTGTCGGGCGGCACGACGTTGCCCGCGACGGGGCCGTGCAGCTATTCGGGCGTGGTCGGCGCGCCGGGTCAGCCGGGCGGCAACAGCCCGCCCTTCGTCGACGCCTCGGGCCAGGACCTGCCCGGCGTGTCCAAATGGGCGTTCTCCTGGGGTGCGGAGGCCAATACCGAAGGCAATGTGTTCGGCGAGGCGGGGCAGTTCTACCTCGGCTATGACGGCAGCTACCGCTCCGACTGGTCGTCGAACCCGACACCGTCGATCTACACCAATGTCGACGGTTATTCGCTGCACAACTTCCGTGCCGGCTTCCGGACGGACAAGTTCGACCTGTTCGCCTGGGTCCGGAACGCGTTCGACCAGGATTATATCGACCTGCTGCTCGCGGGCACCGGCGGCAACACCGGCCTGATCGCGGCGCAGGTGGGCGATCCGCAGACGTTCGGCGGAACGGTGAAGCTCAACTTCTGAGACTTTGTACCCCGGCGAAGGCCTTCGCCGGGGTACTAGTTACTCCCCCAGCTTGGAAAAGCTGTCCGGCCCCGTCGCTGGCGGCCCGCCCTTTGGCGAGGGCAGCGGTTCGATCTCGGCGGGCTCCGGCCGATCCAGTCGTCCCGCTTCCCACTTGGCGATCACCGCGCTCGCGACCGCGTTGCCGACCACGTTGGTCGCCGACCGGCCCATGTCGAGGAAGTGGTCGACCGCCAGGATCAGCAGCAGCCCCGCCTCGGGAATGTCGAAGAACGCCAGCGTCGCCGCGATCACCACCAGCGACGCGCGCGGCACGCCGGCGACGCCCTTCGACGTGACCATCAGCACCAGCAGCATCGTGATCTGCTGCCCCAGGCTCAGGTCGATGCCATAGGCCTGCGCGATGAACATCGTCGCAAAGGTCATGTAGATCATCGACCCGTCGAGGTTGAACGAATAGCCGAGCGGCAGCACGAAGCTGGCGATCCGCGGTGGCACGCCGAAGCGGTCGAGCGCCTCCAGCGTGCGCGGATAGGCGGCCTCCGACGACGCCGTCGAGAAGGCGAGGAGTAGCGGATCGCGGATGTAGCGGACGAGCTCCGCCATGCGCGGCCCGACGATCAGGAAGCCGACGCCGATCAGCAGCGCCCACAGTGACGCCATGCCGATGTAGAAGGTGCCCATGAAGTAGGCGAGGGCGCCGATGATGCTCGGCCCCCGCTCGGCCAGCGTCCCCGCCACGGCCGCGAAGACGGCGAAGGGCGCGAACCGCATGACATAGTTGGTGACCTGAAGGATCACCTGCGCCAGCGCCTCGACCCCGCGCAGCAGCGGCGCGGCCTTTTCGCCGACGGCGGTCATCGCCACGCCGATGAACAGGCTGGCGACGACGATCTGGAGAATCTCGTTGGTCGCCATCGCCTCGACGATCGAGGCGGGGACGATGTGGGTGACGAAATCCTTGAGGTTGAAGGCCGCCTTGTCGACGCCAGAGGCCGCCGCTGCGTCGGGAATTGGGATGCCTAGGCTCGCGCCCGGCTGGAACAGATTGACCAGGATCAGGCCAAGGGTCAGCGACACCAGGCTGGCGCACAGGAACCAGCCGATCGCCCGCCCGCCGACGCGCCCCAGCGCCGCGGTATCGCCCATGTGCGCGATGCCGGACACGAGCGTCGCGAACACCAAAGGCGCGATGATCATCTTGATGAGCCGCAGGAACAGCGTCGTGACGATCGAGAAATAGCCGGCAAGCTCCTTCAGCCGCGCATCCCCCGCCTCCGTCCCGGTGAAAGACAGATTTAGCGCAAGCCCCACGACGATGCCGAGCACCAGGCCGATGAGGATATAGAGGGTCAGCCGCTTGGCCACGCAGTCACTCCGATTGGTTCCGCCCGCAACCAAGGGGATTGCGCGGGCCGGGTCAAGTCGGGGAGGTTGGGGCCGCTCTCCGCCGACCGATGTCAGATGCCGCCATCCGACCTGATGTCGCTCACTGCCCGCCGGTCTGGAATGGACCGGGTGAGTCGGTTGCGCATCGCTGCGGCGCGTGAGAGCATCGCCGAAACGATCGACGGGGGCGGCGATGCGGGGGATGAGTCTGGGGCTGGCGGGGCTGTTGCTGATGGCGGCGGCGCCGCAGGAGATGTCGCCGCAAGATATTGACAAGCTGCCGCGGTCCAAGGCCGATTTTGTCCACCGATACGGCCCGGCGCCGATGCAGTTCGGTGAGCTTCGCGTGCCCAAGGGCAAGGGACCGTTCCCGGTCGCGATCCTCTTTCACGGCGGCTGTTTCCTTCGTGCCTATGAGGGGCTCGATGGGACCGCACCGATCGCCACGGCGCTGGCGGCCAAGGGCATCGCGACCTGGAATGTCGAGTACCGCGCGATCGGCGATGCGGGCGGTGGCTGGCCGGGAAGCTATCAGGATTGGGCAGCGGGGGCCGACGCGCTGCGTGCGGTGGCCAGGCGCTATCCGCTCGACCTCAGCCGGGTGATCGTCGTCGGCCACTCGGCGGGCGCGCCGGCCGCGGCGTTCGTGGCGGCACGACCGAAGCTGTCGGGCGATGCTCGCGGGCGCGACCCGATCAGGGTGCGCGCGGCGGTGATCGTCGACGGACCACCCGACCTGTCGGGGCTGGAAGGGCGGGACGAGGCGATCTGTGGTCAGCCCGTGCTCAAGGCCCTCATGGGCGGCACTCAGGCGGAGCAGCCCGCGCGCTATCGGTCGGTGTCGCCGGCGGCGCACCTGCCGCTCGGCGTGCCCACCTATCTGGTCAGTGCATCGCCGGTGCTCGCACCCGACATCGTCGCCAAGTGGCGTGCCCAAGCCGAGGCAAAGGGCGATCGCGTCACGGTGATCGAGCCCAAGGGCGGCGACCATTTCAACATCATCGCGCCGGGCCGCCCGCAATGGACCGAGACGGAGGCGCTGATCGAACGTGCGCTTGCTTTGAAGTAGGGGCCATCAACGCGATGCTTGAGCCCGGACGCGGCGTCGCATAAGCGGCGAACATGACCTCGACCAACGACATTCGCCGCTCGTTCCTCGACTATTTCGCGGGGGAGGGGCACGCGAAGGTGCCCTCGGCGCCGCTGATCCCGCAGAACGACCCGACGCTGATGTTCGTCAACGCGGGCATGGTGCCGTTCAAGAACGTGTTCACCGGCCTGGAAAGCCGCCCCTATTCGACCGCGACGTCCAGCCAGAAGTGCGTGCGCGCGGGCGGCAAGCACAACGACCTCGACAATGTCGGCTATACCGCGCGGCATCACACCTTCTTCGAGATGCTCGGCAACTTCTCGTTCGGCGATTACTTCAAGGATCGCGCGATCGAACTCGCCTGGAACCTCGTTACGCGCGAATGGGGGCTGGCCAAGGATCGCCTGACCGTCACCGTCTATCACACCGACGACCAGGCGTTCGACCTGTGGAAGAAGATCGCCGGGCTGCCCGACGAGCGCATCATCCGCATCGCCACCAAGGACAATTTCTGGGCGATGGGCGCGGACGGGCCGTGCGGGCCTTGCTCGGAGATCTTCTACGATCATGGCGACCATATCTGGGGCGGGCCGCCGGGATCGCCCGAGGAAGATGGCGACCGCTTCGTCGAGATCTGGAACCTCGTCTTCATGCAACACCTGCAGGAGGCGGACCAGATCGTCGGCGACCTGCCGCGCCCGTCGATCGACACCGGCATGGGGCTGGAGCGCGTCGCGGCGGTCATGCAGGGCGTCCACGACAATTACGACACCGACACCTTCAAGGCGCTGATCGCCGAGAGCGTCGCGCTGACCGGCACCCCGGCCGAGGGCGATGCGCGCGCCAGCCACCGGGTGATCGCCGATCACCTGCGCGCGTCGGGCTTCCTCGTCGCCGACGGCGTGCTGCCGGCCAATGAAGGGCGCGGCTATGTTCTCCGCCGCATCATGCGCCGCGCGATGCGGCATGCGCACCTCTTGGGCGCCAAGGACCCGCTGATGCATCGCCTGGTCGGCGGGCTGGTCGCGCAGATGGGCGCCGCCTTCCCCGAGCTGTCGCGCGCGCAGTCGCTGATCGAGACGACGCTGGAACAGGAGGAGACGCGGTTCCGCCGCACGCTCGCCAACGGCCTGCGCCTGCTGGACGAGGCGACCGCGGGGATGGGCGAGGGGGCGACGCTGCCCGGCGAGACCGCGTTCAAGCTCTACGACACCTACGGCTTTCCCTATGACCTGACCGAGGACGCGCTGCGCACGCAGGGGCTGTCGGTCGACCGCAGCGGCTTCGACGCGGCGATGGCCGAGCAGAAGCGCGCGGCGCGGGCGGCGTGGAAGGGATCGGGCGAGAAGGCGTCGGACGAGCTCTGGTACGACCTTGCCGAAGCGGCGGGCGCGACCGAGTTCATCGGCTACTCGGCCGAGGAGGGCGAGGGCCAGGTCGTCGCGATCGTCAAGGACGGCGCGCGCGTCGATCGCGCCGGCGCCGGCGAGGCGGTGGAAATCGTCGTCAACCAGACCCCCTTCTATGGCGAGAGCGGCGGCCAGGTCGGCGATGCCGGCAGCCTGACGACCGAGGGCGGCGTGCGCGCGGCCGTGACCGACGTTCACAAGCATCTCGGCCGTATCTTCGCGCATCAGGCGGTGATCGAGGCGGGCGAGCTCAAGGTCGGCGACGCCGTCCACCTGACCGTCGATCATGCCCGCCGCGGGGCGATCCGCGCCAACCACTCGGCGACGCACCTGTTGCACGAGGCGCTGCGGGAGCGGCTGGGCACCCACGTCGCGCAGAAGGGCAGCCTGGTTGCGCCCGAGCGCCTGCGGTTCGACTTCTCGCAGCCGACCGCGGTCACGGCCGAGCAGATGGCCTCGGTCGAGGCCGATGTGAACGCGCAGATCCGCGGCAACGGCGCGGTCGCGACGCGGGTGATGACGCCCGAGGACGCGATCGCCGAGGGCGCGATGGCGCTGTTCGGCGAGAAATATGGCGACGAGGTCCGCGTCGTGTCGATGGGCACCAACGGCGACGGCTCGACCTATTCGCTCGAGCTGTGCGGCGGCACGCATGTTCGTGCGCTGGGCGATATCGGCCTGTTCAAGGTGGTCGGCGAAAGCGCGGTCAGCTCGGGCGTGCGCCGCGTCGAGGCGCTGACCGGCGAGGCGGCGCGTGCCTATCTGGCGGCGCGCGACGAAAAGCTGCGAGAGGCCGCGGCGGTGCTGAAGGCGACGCCGGACGAGGTGCCCGCGCGCGTCGCGGCGCTGGTCGAGGATCGCCGCCGGCTGGAGCGCGAGCTCGCCGAGGCGAAGAAGGCGCTGGCGCTCGGCGGCGGCGGCGGTGCGCCTGCGGCGGGACCGGAGCAGGTCGGCGGCGTCGCGTTCGTCGGCCGTGTGCTCGACGGGCTGGAGGCCAAGGCGCTGCGCGGCGCGGTCGACGAGGAAAAGGCGCGGATCGGCTCGGGCGTGGTCGCGCTGGTCGCGGTCAACGACGGGCGCGCATCGGTGGCGGTGGGCGTGACCGACGACCTCAAGGACGCCCGGAGTGCGGTCGACCTGGTCAAGGTCGCGGTCACGGCACTCGGCGGCCAGGGCGGCGGCGGGCGGCCCGACATGGCGCAGGGCGGCGGGCCGGACGGGTCGGCGGGCGCGGCGGCGATCGAAGCGGTGAAGGCGGCGCTGGCGGGGTAACGCGAGCGCCCCCAACCCGTTCGTGCTGAGCTTGTCGAAGCACGTGTAACGAGCGCTGGCGTTTGCGACACGTCCTTCGACAAGCTCAGGACGAACGGGCGGCGGCGTCGATTACCAGAAGAAGCGGGATCCCGGATCAGGTCCGGGATGACGTTTGGGGAGTGGGTGCATCCAACCCACTATCGTCACCCCGGACCTGATCCGGGGTCCCGCTTCTCTCTCCTCTAAACTGAAAAGGGGCGCTGCGACCGATCGCTGCGCCCTTTTCAGTTCAATTGCGGGAAAACCTCAATCCCCCGCGCCGGGCTCCGGCGAGAAATACTTGTCGTACTTGCCCTCGACGCCCTTGAACTCGTCGGCGTCGGGCGGCGTCTGCTGCGCGTTGCGCGTGACGTTGGGCCATTGGGCGGAGAAGGTGTTGTTGAGCTCCAGCCACTTCTCCAGCCCGCTCTCGGTATCAGGCAGGATCGCCTCGGCCGGGCATTCGGGCTCGCACACGCCGCAGTCGATGCACTCGCTGGGGTTGATGACGAGCATGTTCTCGCCCTCATAGAAGCAGTCGACCGGACAGACCTCGACGCAATCCATGTACTTGCAGCGGATGCAGGCGTCGGTGACGACGTAGGTCATTGTCGGGTCAGCTCCAGTCGGAAATCGCGGGCCCCGCCTATGCGGCGGCGCTTGGTGCGTCAACGCCCTTGGCGGCGCCCGGGTCCAGGTCCGCGTAACAGGCCTGTGCTTCGGGCGCGGGTCCGCGGCGGTTCGGCAGCGCTTCGACGCGGATCACGCGCACGCGGCCGTGGCACGGAAAGGCGAGGATCGACCCCACCCGCACGCACGCATGCGCACGATCGATCCGCCGCCCGTCGAGCCGCAGCGTGCCTGCCTCCGCGATCGCCTGTGCGGCGCTCCGTGTCTTGGCAAAACGCGTGTACCACAGGAACAGGTCGAGGCGCTGGCCGTCAGCCACGGCCGAAGTCCAGCTCGGCCAGTGCGCCGAACGCGTTGCCCGGGCGCGGCGCAGCCACGGGCGCCGCCTCCCGCCGTCGCGGCCGGCCGCGCCAGGTCCAGGCGGGCGGCTCGTCGCCGCGCGTGCCGTGGCGAAAGCCCAGCATCGCCATCAAGCGCGCAAAGGTTTCCGGCGACAGCCCGATCGAGGTCGCCAGCGCAGGGTCGGGGACGAAGGGCTTGCGCCCCTCCCGCGCGTCGTGCGCCGCGCGGGCGATCCGCTCGACCAGGTCGACGCGAACGAACTGCCCGCCGACGCGGCGAAAGCCGGGCGCGGGGCGGGGGAGCACCGTCGCGCCCGGCGGCGCAGGCTCGGCCGGATTCCTGCCCCGCGCGGCGGCGAGCGCATCGCGCCAGCGCGTCGGCTCGGGCTTGAGCAGTCGCGGATCGAAGACGTCGAGGGTGCCGAGCACGATCCCGGCACGCCGCAACCAGCGCCGCAGCCCCGGATCGAGCAGGTCGATCGAGGCGGCGAGCGCCTCCCGCGGCGCAAGCCCGCCCGCATCGGAAAGCGCGGCGACGAACGCGCGCAGCGGCCCCGGCGCCGCCGGATCGCGCGACGCGCGGTCGAGCGCGACGAGCGCGGGCACGTGCCGCGCGACCTGCCCCTCGATCCAGCGTTCCACCCGCGCCCGCACCTTGTCGCGGAGGGCAAGATCCAGGCAGTCGAGCGCGCGGTCGAGCACCACTTGCGGCCGCGTCAGCACCGGCCCCGGTACCAGCCGCGCGACGACATGGTCGCCCCAGCGTATGGTGGCGCCTTCGCCCAGCGACAGCGCCGCATCCTCCGCATCGACCAGCGCGGTACCGCGCCGCGCGAACTCGCCGGCCAGCCGCTTCTCGGCCGCGGACAGGAGCAGGCGCTTGTCCGCCGCCCGCGCTTCGGGCGCGACGCGGAAGCGGAAGCCGTCGATTCGGCCGAGCTCATGCTCCTCGACCATCACCTCGCCCTGATCGCCGATGACGACGGGGAGATGCCCCGCGCCGGCGCCGATCTGGCGAAGGAGCACGGTCGTGCGCTTGTCGACGAAGCGCTGCGTCAGGCTGGCGTGGAGCGCGTCGGACAGGCGCTCCTCCAGCTCGCGCGTGCGGCCCGCCCAATGCGCCGGATCTTCCAGCCAGTCGCTGCGATGCGCGATGTACGCCCAGCTTCGCGCGGCGGCGATCCGGCCCGCCAGCGTCTCGACATCGCCGTCCAGCCGATCGAGCCGCGCGATCTCGTCGGCGAACCATTGGTGCGGAAGGTGCCCGCGCCCCTCCGACAGATGCTTGAACACGCGCCCGACGAACCGCGCATGCGGATCGACGCCGAGCTTGCGGAAATCGGGCAGGCCGCATGCCGCCCACAGCCGCCGGACGATCATCGGATGGCGCGCGCGCTGGCGCACCCAATCCTCCTCGACCAGTTTCTTCAGCACGGCCAAATCAACCGCTTCGGGCGCGGCGCGCAGCAGCTCGTGGCTGGGCCGCCGCTCGAGGCTGGCCACCAGCGCCTCGATCGAGGCGAAATCGGGCGTGCCCTCGCGCCAGTAAAGATGGCTGAGTGGCGGGACCTTGTGCCCCTCGATCGCCAGCACTTCCTCCGGCGTGAAGGCGCCGGGGCCCTCGTCGACCAGCGCACCGAACGTGCCGTCGCGCTGATGCCGGCCGGCGCGGCCCGCGATCTGCGCCATCTCGGCGACGGTCAGCCGCCGGCGGCGATGGCCGTCGAACTTGTGAAGGCCGGCGAACGCGACATGCGCCACGTCCATGTTGAGGCCCATGCCGATCGCGTCGGTGGCGACGAGATAGTCGACCTCGCCCGCCTGGAACATCGCGACCTGAGCGTTGCGGGTGCGTGGGCTGAGCGCGCCCATGACGACCGCCGCGCCGCCGCGCATCCGTCGGATCGCCTCGGCCACGGCATAGACCTCCTCCGCCGAGAAGGCGACGATCGCCGACCGCTTGGGCAGCCGCGAAAGCTTGCGCGCGCCGGCATAGCTGAGCGTCGAGAAGCGCGGCCGCCCGATAACCTCGGCATCAGGCACCAGCCCCGCCAGCATCGGCCGCAGCGAGTTGGAGCCGAGGATCATCGTCTCGGCGTATCCGCGTGCGTGGAGCAGCCGGTCGGTGAAGACGTGCCCGCGTTCGGGATCGGCGCCGAGCTGCGCCTCGTCGATCCCGACGAACGCCGCCTCGCGCTCCAGCGCGCCGGGTGCCTTGGCCCTGGCGTCGGTGAGCAAAGGCATCGACTCGACGGTGCAGAGGAACCAGCGCGCCTGGGGCGGGACGATCCGCTCCTCACCGGTGACGAGCGCGACCTGATGCTCGCCCTTCACCTTGACGACGCGGTCATAGACCTCGCGTGCGAGCAGGCGGAGCGGAAATCCCATGATGCCGCTCGCGTGACCCATCATCCGCTCGACGGCGAGGTGGGTCTTGCCCGTGTTGGTCGGCCCCAGGACGGCGGTGACCGGGCTACGCGCGAACTGCGTCATGATGCGGTCATCATCGGGCCGGGCAGCGCGGGACGCAAGGGCTTACCGCAAAACAGCCGTTCGTCCTGAGCCTGTCGAAGGACGTGCGTCGGACGTAGCGCTTGGAACACGCCTTCGACAGGCTCAGGACGAACGGTCTGGAGGCGTTTCGTCACCCCACCGTTCGTGCTGAGCTTGTCGAAGCACGTGCCGCAAGCGGACCGTTAGCGAACGCGCGGACCGCCATAAGGGAGCGGCGGCGGGGGACGGCGATCGCGGCGCGGAAGCTGTGCCTGATAGGCGTGGCCGCAATGGTCGACGCAATAGGGGAACCCGGGGTTCACCTTATCGCCGCAGAAGTGGAAGTCGGGCTCGCCCGGATGGCCGATCGGCCACTTGCACACCTTGTCGCTCAGCTCCAGCAGGCTGGTCTTGCCCGCGATCGCGTCGGACGGACGCGCGGGCACCAGGCGGCGGGGCGGGGCGGGCGTGCTCGGCGGCGCCTGTTCGCCGGGGTTCTGGCGGACGAAGCCGCCCGGCCCGACCGAGCGGAGCTCCGTCTGCGGCCGCGGTGCCGGCGTGGCGGCGGCGGGCTCATCGTCGAACATGTCGTCATCCTCGTCCGCTTCGGCCTGAGGCGCGGGGGCGGGCGGCGGCGGCGCGGGCTGCGGCTTGGGCGCGGCGACGGGTTCGGGCTTCGGCGCCTCGGCGACCGGGGCGGGCGCCGCCTCGACATCGGCGTTCGACTTGACGGGCGAGGGGCGCGGCTTGAGGCCCAGGCGGTGTGCCTTGCCGATCACCGCGTTGCGGCTAATCCCGCCCAACTCCTCGGCGATCTGGCTGGCGGTGCTGCCCGATTCCCACATCCGGGTCAGCGTGTCGATGCGTTCCTCGGTCCAGCTCATCTCTATGTCGTTCCCAAATCCAGATCGGTGCATGTCGCCTTGCGACCGCCGGTCGCACCGACTAGTCGCATGGCCATGGCCAGCGAACCCCTGCCCACCGACGACATGTTGCCCCCGCCCGGCGCGCCGGTGATTCGGAGCGTCAATTGGGGGGGCTTGAAGGCGCTCTATGTGAAGGAGGTGCGCCGGTTCTTCAAGGTGCAGCTCCAGACGATCTGGGCGCCGGCGGTGACGACGCTCCTCTACCTGGTGATCTTTACGGTCGCGCTGGGCGGATCGGGGCGGACGGTGATGGGCACGCCCTTCGCCACCTTCATCGCGCCGGGGCTGATCGTGATGGGCATGCTCCAGAACGCGTTCGCGAACGCCAGCTTCTCGCTGCTCGTCGGCAAGATCCAGGGCACGATCGTCGATTACCTGATGCCACCGTTGTCCACCGGAGAACTGCTCGCGGCGCTGGTCGGCGCGTCGGTGACGCGCGCGGTGTTCGTGGGCGCGGCGGTGTGGCTGGCGATGGCGTTGTGGGGCGTCGACGTGTGGCCGCGGCATCCGCTCGCGATCCTGTGGTTCGGGCTGTTCGGATCGGCGATGCTGGCGCTGTTCGGCGTCGTCACCTCGATGTGGGCGGAAAAGTTCGACCATGCCGCGGCGGTGACCAACTTCGTCATCGCGCCCCTGTCGCTGCTGTCGGGCACCTTCTACTCGGTTGACGCGCTTAGCCCCACCTTCCGCGCGATCAGTCACGCCAACCCGTTCTTCTACATCATCTCCGGCTTCCGCTTCGGGTTCCTGGAGCGGGCGGATTCGAACGTGCTGGTGGGCGGGGCGGTGCTGCTGGCGGTCGACGTGGCGCTGGCGGTGCTCTGCTACACGCTGCTGAGGCGTGGTTGGCGGATCAAGAGCTAGGAAGAAGGCTGGTTCACGCAAAGGCGCAAAGGCTCGAAGAGGCTTCTAATTGCCGCGAAGCGGCTCTCTGATGCAGGTGGGTTCGAGCCGCTTCGCGGTGTGATCCAAAATCGCTTCGCGCCTTCGCGCCTTTGCGTGAACCCCCTAGTTCTTCTTTCGCCGCCTTGACCCCCGGCCACCCCCGGTCGTAGAGCGAGCGGCAGGGCGGCCGAACGGTCGCCCTTTCGCGTTCCGGTCTTTCTCACGTCAGGAGTGATCCCATGTCGATCCCAGCGCTCATGCCCGTCTACCCGCGGTGCGATGTGCGTCCGGTGCGAGGCGAGGGTTGCTACCTGATTGGCGAGCGCGGCGAGCGCTATCTCGATTTCGCGAGCGGCATCGCCGTCAACGCACTCGGCCACGGCCACCCGCACCTGACCAAGGCGATCCAGGAGCAGACGGCGACGCTGATGCACGTCAGCAACCTCTATGGCAGCCCGCAGGGCGAGGCGCTGGCGCAGCGCATCGTCGACAACAGCTTTGCCGACACGGTTTTCTTCACCAATTCGGGCGCCGAGGCTGTCGAGTGCGCGATCAAGACCGCGCGCCGCTATCACCATGTGAGCGGCAATCCGGAGCGGCATACGCTCATCACCTTCGACACCGCGTTCCACGGGCGGACGCTCGGCGCAATCTCGGCCACCAACCAGGCCAAGATGCGCGACGGGTTCGAGCCGCTGCTGCCGGGCTTCGCCTATGCGACGTTCAACGATCTCGAAGGCGCGCTGGCGCTGATCGACGGCAACACCGCCGGCTTCCTGGTCGAGCCGATCCAGGGCGAGGGCGGCATTCGTCCCGCCAGCCAGGACTTCATGCAGGGGCTGCGCAAGGCTTGTGACGAGCATGGCTTGCTGCTCGTCCTCGACGAGGTTCAGGCCGGCTATGGCCGCACGGGCAAGTTCCTGGCGCACGAGAATTACGGCATCACGCCCGATATTGCCGCGGTCGCCAAGGGCATCGGTGGCGGCTTCCCGCTCGGCGCGTGCCTGGCGACCGAGGAAGCGGCCAAGGGCATGGTGTTCGGCACCCACGGCTCCACCTATGGCGGCAATCCGCTGGCGATGGCGGCGGGGCAGGCGATCCTCGACGTGATGCTCGAGCCCGGTTTCCTCGACGAGGTGAAGGCCAAGGGCGACCGCCTGCGCCAGGGGCTCGAACAGATGATCCCCAACCATGACGACCTGTTCGACGGCGTTCGCGGGATCGGCCTGATGCTGGGGCTCAAGCTCAAGGACCCGGCGGTCAGCCGCGATTTCGTCGCGCATTGTCGCGACCATCACGGCCTATTGACGGTGGCGGCGGGCGAGAACGTCGTCCGCATCCTCCCGCCGCTGGTGATCGAGGAAGCGCACATTGCCGAGGCAATCGAGAAGCTGTCCGAGGCCGCACGCAGCTACGTGCCGGTCAGCGAGGAATAACCTGATCCTCCCCGCTCGCGGGGAGGGGGACCAGCCGTAGGCTGGTGGAGGGGGAGAGCGGCAAGCGGTGCGTGCGGGGCCAGACCCCCTCCACCGCCTCCGGCGGTCCCCCTCCCCGCGAGCGGGGAGGATTTAAAATGCGCCATTTCCTGAACCTGTCCGATGCCGGTGCCGACGGATGTGCCGCGATCCTGGCCGACGCGCTCGACCGCAAGCGCGCCCGTACCGGCTGGACCAAAGGCCGCGTCGATGCCGATGCGCCGCTCGCCGGACACGTGCTGGCGATGATCTTCGAGAAGAACTCGACCCGCACCCGCGTCAGCTTTGACATGGCGATGCGCCAGCTCGGCGGGCAGGCGATGGTCATGGATGCCGGGACGATGCAGCTCGGCCGCGGCGAGACGGTCGCCGACACCGCGCGCGTCCTGTCGCGCTATGTCGACGGGATCATGATCCGCACCGACGACCATGCCAAGGTCGAGGAGATGGCAGCCCATGCGACCGTGCCCGTCATCAACGGCCTGACCGACGCATCGCACCCGTGCCAGATCATGGCGGACCTGCTGACGATTCTCGACACCGGCCGCTCGCTGCCGGGGCTCAAGGTCGCGTGGCTGGGGGACGGCAACAACGTGCTCGCCTCGATCGTCGAGGCGGCCGGACTCTTCGGCTTCGACGTCGTTTCCGCCTGTCCGCAGGGGTTTCAGCCCGACGAGGCGGTGCTCGCGCTGGGGCAAGGGCGCGCGACCTGTGTCGCGACGCCGGCGGAAGCGGTCGAAGGGGCCGACATCGTCGTCACCGACACCTGGATCTCGATGGGTCAGGCCCATGCCGACGCCAAGCTCGCCGCGATGATGCCGTACCAGGTCGACGCCGCGCTGATGGCCAGGGCCAAGTCCGGCGCCGCCTTCCTCCACTGCCTGCCCGCACACCGCGGCGAGGAAGTGACGGCGGACGTCATCGACGGCCCGCAGTCGCTGATCTGGGACGAGGCCGAGAACCGGCTGCACGCCCAGAAGTCGATCCTGCGCTGGTGCTTCGGCCAGATCGGCTGAGGTTGCCGTAGTAGAGAACGAAGCGGGACCCCGGATCGGGTCCGGGGTGACGAGATTGGGGAGGGTAGCTCTCCCAACTCCCGTCACCCCGGGCTCGACCCGGGGTCCCGCTTATTCTCCTTACGCGGTCGACCGTTGCGAAGCCGCGCCGCGCGCCTATCTACGGTACTCGCCATCACAACCCGTTCGCGCTGAGCTTGTCGAAGCGCTGTCCTTTCTTCTCGGGCTGGGAAGAAGGCAGGACGGGGCTTCGACACGCTCAGCCCGAACGGTAATCGACATGTCCCATCTGCCGCTTCCCCCCACCGACATCGATCGTGCGATCGGCTTCACGCTGCCCGACCAGCATGCGCGTGGGCGCGTCGCGCGGCTGGGGCCGGTGCTGGACGAGATCCTGTCGGCGCACGCCTATCCCCCGGTGATCGAGCGGTTGCTGGCGGAGGCGCTGACGCTGACCGCGCTCCTGGGATCGACGCTCAAGGATGCCGGCGGACAGCTCACGCTTCAGGCGCAGACGCAGCGCGGCATCGTCAGCCTGATGGTCTGCGACTATCAGGGCGGGCGACTCCGCGGCTATGTCCAGTTCGACGCGCATCGCCTGTCGCAGCTCGGTAAGAACCCGTCGATTCATGCGCTCTTCAACAAGGGGCATCTGGCGGTGACCTTCGACCAGGCGTCGTCGGGCGAGCGTTATCAGGGCATCGTGCCGCTGGACGGCGACACGCTGGCGCAGGCGGCGCAGACCTACTTCATGCAGTCGGAGCAGATCCCGAGCCTGGTCACGCTGGGCAGCCGGCGGGACGAGGACGGCAAGCTGGTCGCGGGCGGCCTGTTCCTCCAGTATCTGCCGGAGGGCGAGGAGGGCCGCGAGCGGCTGCACGTCCGCGACGACGTGCCCGAATGGAAGCATGTCGAGGCGCTGGCGGCGACGATGGGTCAGGACGAGCTCGCCGATCCGGCGATCTCGCTCGAGAACCTCGTCTGGCGCCTGTTCAACGAAGAGCGGGAGGTGCGCACGCTGGTTGGTGTCGAGCTCAGCCGCGGGTGCCGCTGCGACCCCGAGTACATCCGCTCGGTGATCGCCAAGTTCCCGGAAGCGGAGCGGGCGGAGATGGCGGACGAGGCGGGGATCATCTCCGTGGACTGCGCCTTTTGCGCCACGAAGTTCCCGGTCACGCTTGCCGAAGTGAGCGCAGGCTGAACGAGCGCTTGCAACTCGGCAGCCGGCTCCCCAGATGATTATTGAACGGTTGCGTCGGCCAATTGGGGGTCGCCGACGCAGCCGATGATCTCGGGGAGTAGAGTCATGGGTTTCGATCGTCGCTTGCGCGCCGTGCTGGGCGGCGTGCTGGCTTTGGGCGCGAGTGTGGCGACAGCCGCCCCGGCACAGGCGCCGGTGCTCAAGGTGCTGAGCCAGATCGAGCCGGGTCGCTGGCAGCTGCGCGAAGTCGACAGCAAGACCGAGCGGACCGTCTGCATCAGCGATCCGCGCATCCTGATCCAGCTTCATCATGGCAGCGCGCAATGCTCGCGCTTCGTCATCGACAATCAGGCGGATGCCGGGACCGTACATTATACCTGCTCGGGTGCCGGTCATGGCCGCACGACCCTGTCGGTGGAGACGCCGCGGCTGTTGCAGATCGAGACGCAGGGGCTCGCAAACGGCCTTCCGTTCGAGAGCAAGATCGAGGCCCGGCGCCTGGGCGGCTGTTGAACTGCGTACCGCGGCGGGACGAAGCGCCCGCCGAGCGGTTGCCACGTCGCCCACGCCGCCGCTAAACCGGCCGTCCGCCACACGCCGGCGGGCGGAAGGATAAGAGCCGTGCGCAAGCCGATGACCGTTGCCGCGCTGACCGAATTGGGCCGCGTGCAGCTGTCGCCCAATTTCTTCATGCGCGACTTCCTCTATTCGGAGGTTGCGGCGATCCACGGCCTGTCGAACATCCCCGACAATCCCGATCTCGCGATTGAAGCGGGTAAGCGGCTGTGCACCGAACTGCTCGAACCGCTTCAGGACGCGTTCGGGCGGATCACCATCCGCTCGGCCTATCGCTCGGCAGAGGTCAACAAGCTCGGCAACGCCAAGGGGCATAATTGCGCGCCGAACGAGCGCAACTACGCCGCGCACATCTGGGACGTGCGCGATGCCAAGGGGCAGATGGGCGCGACCGCGTGTATCGTCGTGCCCAGCTTCGCCAACCGCTTCGACCAGCCCGGCGACTGGAAGCGGATCGCCTGGTGGGTCCACGACCATCTGCCCTATGCCACGATGGAGTTCTTCCCCGTCCGCTGGGCGTTCAACTTGGGCTGGCATGAGACGCCGTCGCGGATGATCTACAGCCACGTCCCCGACGAGCGCGGCTATCTGACCAAGCCCGGCATGGCGAACCACGAGGGGAGCCACGAAGCGGAGTGGGCGGCGATCCTGCCCTGAACCCCGTCACCCCGGACTTGATCCGGGGTCCCGCTTCTTCTTCTGTCCCGACCTTCAAAAGCGGGACCCCGGATCAAGTCCGGGGTGACGAAGCAGGTTTGAGCACCCGCCCGGCAACGGCATCCAGTTTCGCGATCACGGCCGGATCCCGCGCACTCGGCGCGGTGATGAGCGCTGCGTCCAGGCAGGTGTCGATCGGCGAGGGCGGGCGCTCGGCCGGCAGCGAGCGGAGCAGGTGGACGACCATTGCCCGAGCCTTTGCCGCATTGGCCGAAAGCTGGCGGATCACCGCAGCGACGTCCACCGCCGCCTCGTCCTCGCGCCAACAATCATAGTCGGTGACCATCCCGACCAGCGCATAGGGGAGCTCAGCCTCCCGCGCGAGCTTGGCTTCGGGAATCGCGGTCATGCCGATGACGTCGCAGCCCCACTGGCGATAGAGGTTGCTCTCCGCCCGGGTCGAGAATTGCGGCCCTTCCATCGCCAGATAGGTGCCGCCGCGATGCACCGCCGCGCCCGCCGCTTCCGCCGCATCGGCGGCGATGCTCGACAGGCGCGAGCAGACCGGGTCGGCCATCGACACATGCGCGACCATGCCGCTGCCGAAGAAGCTCGACACGCGGCCCTGGGTCCGATCGATGAACTGGTCGACGATCGTGAACGTGCCGGGCGCCCGCGTTTCCGCCAGGCTACCGACCGACGAGACCGCAAGCACGTCGGTGACACCCAGCCGCTTCAGCGCATCGATATTGGCGCGCGCGTTGAGCTCGCCCGGCGAGAGGCGATGGCCGCGGCCGTGGCGCGGCAGGAACGCGACGCCGACATGGCCGATCCGCCCGGTGAAGATCGCGTCCGACGGCGCCCCCCACGGCGTCTCGACCTCGACCCAGCGACCGTCCTCGATCCCCTCGACGTCATAGAGGCCGGACCCGCCGATGATCCCGATCGTCCATCCGCCCATGTCCGTCCTCCGCCAGTCATTGCCGCGACAGCTTCCAGGCCCTAGTCAGATCGCCATGAAGCGCAACGCCCTGATCGCCGCCGCCTTTTCGGCACTCTCCATTGCCGCGCCGGCGCATGCCGCCGATCCGGTCGCCGGACGCTGGCTGACTGAGGGTGGGCAGGCGATCGTCGCCATCCGTCCGTGCGGGGCGAACCTGTGCGGCGCGATCGAGCGGGTGGTGAAGCCGACGCCGGGCGCGCCGACGACCGATGCCAAGAACCCCAACCCGGCGCTGCGCAGTCGCCCTTATGTGGGGCTGACGATCCTTTCGAACTTCAAGGACGCGGGAAGCGACTGGCGCGGCCAGATCTACGACCCGAAGTCAGGCAAGACCTATCGCTCGATGCTCAAGGCCGCGGGCAACAATCTCGAGGTCAAGGGCTGCGTCGCGGTGTTCTGCCGCTCTCAGACCTGGACGCGGGTCAAGTAAGCTTCAGACCGTAAAGCTTTCGCCGCAACCGCACGCGCCCTTGGCGTTGGGGTTGTTGAAGACGAAGCCGGCGGTGAAGTCGTCCTCGACCCAGTCCATCGTCGATCCGATCAGGTACAGCACCGACCCGCCATCGACGAAAAAGGTGCCGCCGGGCGTCTCGATCCGCTCGTCCATCGGGTTGGCGGTGGTCACGTAATCGACCGAATAGGCGAGGCCCGAGCACCCGCGCCGCGGCGTCGACAGCTTGACGCCGATCGCGCCATCGGGCGCGCGCGACATGAGGTCGGCGACACGCGCCTCGGCCGTCGGGGTCAGATGGATCGCCTGGGGGCGGGCGCGGGTGGTGGTCGTCATCTCAAAGCATCCCGAGTTCGAGGCGCGCCTCGTCGGACATCTTCATCGGGTCCCAGGGCGGATCCCAGACGAGGTTGACGTCGACGGTGCCGACGCCCGGTACGCTGCCGACGCGAAGCTCGACCTCGGTCGGCATCGATTCGGCGACGGGGCAGTGCGGCGTCGTCAGCGTCATCGTGACCGCGGCATGGCCCTCCTCCGACACTTCGACGCCATAGATCAGGCCCAGGTCATAGATGTTGACCGGGATCTCGGGGTCGAAAATGTCCTTGAGCGCCTCAATGATGCCGTCATAGACCGCGCCGCCGGGCTGGCCGGCGGCGACGCCCTGCGGCTTTTCGGCCAGGAAGCCGTCGAGATAGTCGCGCGTGCGCTCGGCGCGAGCCGGTGCTTCCTCGACGTCGCTCACGCGCGCGCGGGGCGGGGCGCTGACCGCGTCAACTTCCTCGATCTTGATGTTCTCATCCATCATCCGAAAATCCGTGTAACGCGTTGTATTCCCTCGACGAGAGCGGCGACATCGCGCGGGCCGTTATAGACGCCGAAGCTGGCGCGCGCGGTGGCCGAGACGCCGAGCACTTCCATCAGCGGCTGAGCGCAATGGTGGCCCGCGCGGATCGCCACGCGTCCCTCGTCCAAGATGGTGCCGACGTCGTGCGGATGCACCCCCTCGACCTCGAAGCTGACGATGCCCGCCGAAGTCTCCGGCCCGAACAGCCGCACCGAGTTGAGCGAGGCGAGCGCCGCGCGTGTCTCGGCCACCAGCGCGCTCTCATGCGCGTGGATCGCGTCCAGCCCAATGCCCTCTACATAGTCGATCGCGGCATGAAGCCCGAGCACGCCGACGATGTGCGGCGTCCCCGCCTCGAACCGTGCGGGCGGCGGGGCGAAGCTGGTGCCGGCGAACGACACCTTGTCGATCATCGCGCCGCCCCCCTGATAGGGCGGCATCGCCTCCAGCAGCTCACCGCGGCCCCACAGCACGCCGATCCCGGTTGGTCCATACAGCTTGTGCGCCGAAAAGACGTAGAAGTCGCAGCCGAGCGCGGCGACGTCGACAGGCATGCGGGGCACCGCCTGGCATCCATCGAGCAGCAGCTTGGCCCCGACGCCGTGCGCCAGCGCCGCCGCACGCCCGGCATCCAGGATCGCGCCGGTGACATTCGAGACATGCGCCAGCGCGACCAGCTTGTGCGCGGGCGTCAGCATCGCCGCCATCGCGTCCAGATCGATCGCGTGATCGGCGGTCAGCGGCACCACGTCGATCTCGACGCCGATCCGCGACGCGACGAGCTGCCACGGCACGATGTTGGAATGATGCTCAAGCTGCGACAGGAGGATGCGGTCGCCGGGCTTGAGCTGCGTCGCCGCCCAGCATTGCGCGACGAGATTGATCCCCTCGGTCGCACCGCGCACGAACACGCACTCCTCCGGCGCTGCGGCACCGATGAAGTCCGCCACCCGCCGCCGCGCCGCCTCATAGGCGAGCGTCATGTCGGCCGAACGCTGGTACACGCCGCGATGCACGGTGGCATAGGTCGTGTCGTAGGCGCGGGTGATCGCGTCGATCACCGGCTTCGGCTTCTGCGCCGTCGCGGCGGTGTCGAGATATGCCCAACCGTCGGGGATCGCCGGGAAGTCGGCGAGGCGATCGAGCGGCCGGGCCTCTGTGACAATGCTCATAGCGCCGCCGCCAGCCATGCCTCGGCATCCGCCGCGAATGCTTCGCGCACGGCGTCCTCGCCGATGCGGTCGATCGCGTCGGCGACGAAGGCGCGTGTCAGGATCGCCTTGGCCGACCCCTCGGGAATGCCGCGCGATTGCAGGTAGAACAGCGCGCGAGCGTCGAGTTCGCCGACCGTCGCGCCGTGCGCGCATTTCACGTCGTCGGCAAAGATCTCCAGCTCGGGCTTTAGGTTCACGGTTGCCGTGCGCTGCAAAAGAAGTCCGCGAAGTGACTGTTCGCCATCGGTTTTCTGCGCGCCGCGCACCACATCAACCCGCGCGGCGAGGCTCGCGACCGACCGATCGGCCGCGACCGCGCGCCAGATCTGGCGGCTCGATCCGTCGAGCGCGGCGTGGCGGACCGTTACCGCACATTCATGCCGCTGCTCGCCGCGGGTGAGAAGGGCGCCGCCCATTTCGGCAAAACCGCCATCGCCGGTGACGATGAGTTCGCCGTCGATCCGGCTCGACGCGCCGCCCGCGCCCAGGAACAGGCTGGCGAGGCTCGCCGCCTGACCGATCTCGGCCTCCTCGCGGATGCTGACGAAACCGCTCGACTGAAGCAGCCGGACCGAGCGCATCAGGCGCGCGCCCTCGGCCAGCCGGATTGTCGTCAGCCGGTTGGTCCAGCCGGTGCCGACGAACGTCTCGACGACCGAAGCGACGGCGTCACGACCAAGTTCGATGAGACCCGGCACATGGTTCTCGCCGCCGGTCGCAACGTGCACGATCTGCACGCCGGTGACGGCGCGCTCGGCCTCGAGGCTCAGTCGCCAGCCGGTGCCCGCGGTGGCGGCGCCAAGCGGATGCGCGGTTTCTGGCGTGATCGCCTCGACCACGACTTCGCACGGATTGCTAAGACCGGGGCGGAACACGCCGTCTTCAAAGACGAGCCGTGGGCCATCACCCTCGATCCACAGGCCGTCGATCGCTGCCGCCTCGCCGCGTGGCGTTGCGCGGCCGGCTTCGAGCGCGGCGAGGTCGGCCCAGCGCCACGCCTCCATCCGGTTGGTGGGAAGCTGCGTCACGCCGCGATCGCTCCGTAACCCTCACGCTCGAGATCGGCGGCAAGCTCCGCGCCACCCGAGCGGACGATCCGCCCGTCGGCAAGGACATGGACGAAGTCGGGCCGCACATAATCGAGCAGGCGCTGATAGTGGGTGATGAGCACCACCGCCTTGTCGGGCGCGCGCATGATGCGGTTGATGCCGTCGCCGACGATGCGCAGCGCATCGATGTCGAGTCCGCTGTCGGTCTCGTCGAGAACGGCCAGGCGCGGGTCGAGGATGCCCATCTGCACCATCTCGTTCCGCTTCTTCTCACCGCCCGAAAAACCGACATTGACCGGGCGCTTCAGCATCTCGGCGTCCATGCCGAGCGCGGAGGCCTGCGCCCGCGCGAGCTTGAGAAAGTCGCCGCCCGACAGCGGCTCCTGCCCCCGCGCGCGCCGCTGACTGTTCAGCGCCTCGCGCAGGAACTGAAGGTTGGAGACGCCGGGAATCTCGACCGGATATTGGAAGCCGAGGAACAGGCCGGCGGCGGCGCGCTCATGCGCGTCCATCTCCAGCAGGTCCTCGCCGTCGAAGCTGACCGACCCGTCCGTCACCTCATACGCATCGCGGCCGCCCAGGACATAGCCGAGGGTCGACTTGCCCGCGCCGTTCGGCCCCATGATCGCGTGCACCTCGCCCGCATTCACGGTGAGCGAAAGGCCCTTGAGAATGGGCTTGCCGTCGATTTCGGCGTGGAGATTATCGATCTGAAGCATGGACTTGGCTGTTCTTCTTCCGATTGGACGTCAGGGCTGTGGTTCGTCGGCCAGGTCGCCGTCGACCTGCTCGGCGGAGGCCGGGTCCTCGAGCACCTTGCGCGTGGAGGCGTCGACACGATCGAGCATCGCGGCATCCTCCGGCCGGGCGGCGCGGCGGCGGTCGGCGCACGCCTTGAGCGCCGCGTCGTGGATGGCGAGGCGGGCGGCGAGTTCGGTGGGTGGGTCGATCATCGCCGGATCGGCATTGATCCGCGACGACAGGCAATCGGCATAGGCCGCGACCGACCCGCTCGGCACCGCCTGCATTTCGAGGGCAAGCGCCAGGATCACCCGACGCTCCCCTCGAGCGAGATGCCGAGCAGCTTCTGCGCCTCGACCGCGAACTCCATGGGGAGCTGCTGAAGCACCTCTCGCGCGAAGCCGTTGACGATCAGCGCCACCGCCGCCTCGCTGTCGAGGCCGCGCTGCTGAGCGTAGAACATCTGGTCTTCGCTGATCTTCGAGGTCGTCGCCTCATGCTCGATCTGCGCGGAGGGATTGCGGACCTCGATATACGGCACCGTATGCGCGCCGCACTGGTCGCCCAGCAACAGGCTGTCGCACTGGGTGAAGTTGCGCACCCCCTCCGCACCCGGAGCCACGCGGACGAGACCGCGATAGGTGTTGTCCGACCGGCCGGCGCTGATCCCCTTCGACACGATCGTCGAACGCGATCCCTTGCCGTTGTGGATCATCTTCGTGCCGGTGTCGGCCTGCTGGCGGCCGTTGGTGACGGCTACCGAGTAGAATTCGCCGACGCTGTTCTCGCCGTTCAGCACGCAGCTCGGATACTTCCACGTCACCGCGCTGCCGGTCTCGACCTGGGTCCAGGACACCTTGCTGTTCTTGCCCTGGCACAGCGCGCGTTTGGTAACGAAGTTATAGATGCCGCCGACGCCGTTCTCGTCGCCCGGATACCAGTTCTGGACGGTCGAGTATTTGATCTCGGCATCGTCGAGCGCGACCAGCTCGACCACCGCAGCGTGGAGCTGGTTCTCGTCGCGCATCGGAGCGGTGCAGCCCTCGAGATAGCTGACGTACGCGCCCTTATCGGCGACGATCAGCGTTCGCTCGAACTGGCCGGTATTCTCGGCATTGATGCGGAAATAGGTCGACAGCTCCATCGGGCAGCGAACACCCTCCGGAATGTAGACGAAGGTGCCGTCGGAGAAGACCGCGCAATTGAGCGTCGCAAAGTAGTTGTCACGCTGAGGGACCACCTTGCCCAGCCACTGGCGGACGAGATCGGGGTACTCACGGATCGCCTCGCTGATCGACAGGAAGATCACGCCCGCGCGCTTCAGCTCCTCGCGGAACGTGGTCGCGACGCTGACGCTGTCGAACACCGCGTCGACCGCGACCTTGCGTGCGCCCTCGACCCCCGCCAGCACTTCCTGCTCGGCGATGGGGATGCCCAGCTTCTCGTACGTGCGGCGGATCTCCGGATCGAGCTCGTCCAGCGACTGGATCGTCTTCTTTTGCTTGGGCTCCGCGTAATAGTACGCGTCCTGATAGTCGATCGGCGGGATGTTCAGCTTGGCCCAGTCCGGCGCCTCCAGCGTCTGCCACAGGCGAAACGCCTTCAGCCGCCATTCGAGCATCCACTCGGGCTCGTTCTTCTTGGCACTGATATAGCGAACCGTGTCCTCGCTCAGCCCCTTGGGCGCGAATTCCTGCTCGACCTCGGTCGCGAAGCCCCACTCATACTTCTTGTTGGCGGCGGCCAGCGCCTCGGCGTTCTTCACCGCCACGGCAGTCTCGGTCATGCTTCAACTCCAAGGCGCGCAGGCTCATGCGCGCCGATCAGATGGCTCAAGGTGACGCCGGCGAGCGCGCCGCGGACGGCGCCGTTCACCGCATCCCAATGCGGGCGGACCTCGCACGCGCCCTCGATCGCGCAGTCGTGCCGACCATGCTCGACACAGGGCGTCATCGCGATCGGCCCCTCGATCGCCTCGACGATGTCGGCAAGCGTGATCGCCGCCGGCGGCCGGGCGAGGCGAAAGCCGCCGCCGGTGCCGCGCGAACTCTCGATCAGACCCGCTGCCGACAACCGGCTGACGAGCTTCTGCACCGTCGGCAGCGGCAGGCCCGTTTCCGCCGCGAGAAGCGTCGCATTGAGGCGCACCGACCCGCACTGGCGGGCGGCGGCGCGCATCATCACGACGGCATAGTCGGCCTGGGCGGAAAGGCGCATGGTTCCAATCGGACGTTTTCGTTCCGATTGCCAAATGGGACCGCGAGCACGCGGGGTCAACCCCGGTCCGGCGGCGCCAGTTCGTTGAAGGCGGTGGGCGCCAGCGTCATCGCCAGCACCGGATCCATCTTCGCGGCGAGCGTGCCGGGGGTGTGGCCGGTGAAGTGGCGGATCTCCCGGATCATGTGCGGCTGGTCGTAGAAAACCTCTGCCACCATCCGCGGTTCGGCACCGTCCGCCAGCGCGGCGGCGGCGCGCAGTGCGCGGAACTTGCGTTCGAGGAGCTTGGGCGGTGCGCCAAAATACTGGTTCACCAGCCGAACGACCTGACGAGAGGAGAGGGGGATCGCGTCGAACAATGCCTGGATTCGCGGCGCGTCGCTGCTGGCGAGCCAGGCGCGGACCGATTCACACAGGCGCTGATGCTCAGCCGGGATCGGGCGGGCGCGGGCCAGCAGGAACGGCTCGACCTCGGCCGCCATCGCCTCGATCGTGTCGAGCGTCCGCAGCGTTTCGAGCAGCGCGGTGCCATCGGGACCGAAGATCGCCTCGCCATCGGTGACGTGGTCGGCGCGCTCATGCGCGGGCACGCCGATCAGTGAGAACCAGCCGACCGGGCGCAGCGCCATGCCGAAGCAGTGGAACGGCCCGTCGACGCGATATCGTGCGGCGCCGGTGCCGGGGCCGTTGATCATGATCGGGGTGGACGCCTCGGCATAGCCGTCGGCAAAGTGGAGTTCGCCCGTCCCCTTCAGCATGAAGCGGACCTGGCCGACATCGGCGCGCTCGACCCCCTCGACCACTCGGTCGTCCGACCGATACCAATAGAAGACCGTCACCAGCGACGCGATCGCCGGCGATGGCTGCAGGAACTCAAGCTGCATCCGTGCGCCCCATTTGGCGACAGACGTCCGAGTGCCCCCACCGGATCGCTGCCGCCCGGTAAGCTTTGGTTTACTTTGATGCGACGGGAAAGTGCCGTTTACGCATCGTTGCGCGGCAACGCCTCGCCACGACACAAAAAAAGAGCGGTCTCCCCTCACGAGGAGACCGCCCTGAGAAAAAGGCCCCTGTTAGGAACCTCTTGGGTCGCGGGGTTGCTCTAGGCCCGGTTCGCCGAGTCGGTCTTGTACGGAAATGACAAAGATACGGGCTCTGCCAATCCGACACCGCTTGGCGAGGCGTTTCGGCAACATGATCGTTATGCGGTCGGATCAGGCGCGGCGAAAGACGCCGCAGGCGATTCGGCCGCCGCTGTTCCCCGATGGGTCGGTCCGCATGTCGTCGGGGCCGGCATGGATCATCATCGCCGATCCGTCTGCGTCTAACAGCCCGTCGAAGGTGCCGCCGGGCAGTGTGAAGGTCAGCGTACCGGTGCCGTCGCTCGCCACGTCCAGGTTGGGCATGTCGCCGGCGTGCGGGCCCGCCGGGTTCTGCATGCCATGCTTCTTCGTGTCCGGGTTCCAATGGCCGCCGGCCGACTCGAACGTCGGCGCGTCGCAGCGGCCGACGGTATGGACGTGCGCGCCGTGCGGGCCGGGAGGCATGTTGCGCCCATCGACCATGATCTGGATACCGCCCGACGTCGCGGTGGCGGTCGCACGGCCGACCGACTGGCCATTTGCCGTGACGAGATCCGCAACCGCGCTCGGCTCGCTGCCGCCGCCCGAACCGTTGTTCATGGTGCATCCGCCGAGCATCGCCGCGCCGAGCGCCGCCCCGACCAGCATCGCCTTGTCGATCCGCATCTTTTCCTCCTGCCTTTTGTTTCAGCCGAATGCGCCGCGCCGCGAGTCGTTCCGCTCACGACTTGACCCGTCGCGTCGCGCGTACGATAGTGGTATCAACTGATACCATCTGGAGAGTGCCGCCATGGACCATATGGACGTCAACCCGCTGGGGCTCGACGGGTTCGAGTTCTGCGAGTTCACCTCGCCCGACCCCGATCGCATGGCCGCGCAGCTGGAGCAGATGGGCTTCACCGCCTTTTCCAAGCACCCGACCCGCGACGTCGTCCGCTACAAGCAGGGCCGTATCAACCTGTTGCTGAACCGCATGGCAGAAGGCCACGCCGCCGAGTTCCGCGAGGCGCACGGGCCGTCGGCCGCGGGCATGGCGTTCCGCGTCGCCGATGCGAAGGCGGCGTTCGACAACGCCGTCGCGCGCGGCGCCAAGCCGGCGGATGCGAGCCGCGGCTCGCTGGGCGAAGGCTATGCGGTCGAGGGGATCGGCGGATCGATGCTGTACCTCGTCGACCGCCACGGCGATGCGGGCAGCCTCTATGACGACTGGACGATGGTCGACGGCGCCGAGGAAGCGGAGGCGCGCAACTCGGTCGGCCTCGATCTGCTCGACCACCTGACGCACAATGTGAAGCGCGGGCAGATGCGCGTCTGGTCGGAGTTCTACAATCGCATCTTCAACTTCGAAGAGCAGAAATATTTCGACATTAAGGGCAAGGCGACCGGCCTGTTCAGCCAGGCGATGATCGCCCCCGACAAGGCGATCCGCATCCCGCTCAACGAGAGCCAGGACGACAAGAGCCAGATCGAGGAGTTCATCCGCGATTATAATGGCGAGGGAATCCAGCATCTCGCCTTCACCACCGACGACATCTTCTCGACCGTCGAGAAGCTGCGCGAGCGCGGCGTGAAGCTTCAGGATACGATCGAGACCTATTACGAACTCGTCGACAAGCGCGTGCCCGGGCATGGCGAGGACCTGGAGCGGCTTCGCAAGAACCGCATCCTCATTGACGGCAATGTCGGTGAGGAGGGCATCCTTCTCCAGATCTTTACCGAGAACCAATTCGGCCCAATCTTCTTCGAGATCATCCAGCGCAAGGGCAATGAAGGGTTCGGCAACGGTAACTTCCAGGCGCTGTACGAGTCGATCGAGTTGGATCAGATTCGGCGCGGGGTGATTACGGTCGACGCGTAACGCCAAACCTTCTCTCCTTGCGGGAGAAGGATACCGAAGCTTGGCTGCGAAGCGGCCTAGCGGAGGTTGGATGAGGGGTAAGCGAGCCGCTGGCTCGCGTGGTCGCGGATGCGACCACTTACCCCTCACCCAGCTTCGACTAAGGCCTATGGGCCTAAGTCTGCGCAACCCTCTCCCTCAAGGGGAGAGGGAGGAGAGGTAGCGATGACCGAATACATCCCCGGCTTCGGCAACCATGTCTCGACCGAGGCGGTGCCCGGTGCGCTGCCGGTCGGGCGCAACTCGCCCCAGCGGCCGGCCTTCGGCCTCTATGCCGAGCAGATCTCCGGCACCGCCTTCACCGCGCCGCGGCATGAGAATCGGCGCTCGTGGCTCTATCGGCTTCGCCCCACCGCCGAGCATCCGCCGTTCGTCCGCTACGAAGGCGCCACCAGGTTCGCGCCCGGCACCGACGACGCGCCGCTCGCGCCCAATCGCCTGCGCTGGGATCCTCAGCCGATGGCAACCGGCGTCGACCTGATCGACGGCATGACGACGATGCTCGCCAGTCGCGATCCCGCCGATCTGGAGGGCGTGGCGCTCCACATCTACGCCGCCGATCGCGACATGGACGCGCGCGTTTTTCAGGATGCGGACGGCGAGCTCCTCTTCATCCCGGAGCATGGCCGGCTGACGCTCCTAACCGAGATGGGCCGCATCGACCTTTCGCCCGGGCAGGTGGCGGTCATCCCGCGCGGCGTCCGCTTTCGCGCGCTGCTGCCGGATGGCGCGGCGCGCGGCTATGTCGCGGAGAACCACGGCGCGTTGTTCCGCTTACCCGATCTCGGCCCGATCGGGGCCAACGGGCTCGCCAATCCCCGCGACTTCGAGACGCCAGGCGCCTGGTTCGAGGATCGCGACGAACCGGTCGAGGTCGTGCAGAAGTTCATGGGTTCACTCTGGACGACGACGCTCGACCACAGCCCGCTCGACGTGGTCGCATGGCATGGGAACCTGGCGCCCTATCGCTACGATCTGACGCGATTCAACACGATCAATACGGTCAGCTTCGACCATCCCGATCCGTCGATCTTCACGGTGCTGACCAGCCCCAGCGACGTGCCCGGCCGCGCCAATGCCGATTTCGTCATCTTCCCACCGCGCTGGATGGTAGCGGATGACACGTTCCGCCCGCCCTGGTTCCACCGCAACGTGATGTCTGAGGCGATGGGGCTGATCCACGGCGCCTATGATGCCAAGGCGGAGGGGTTCCAGCCCGGTGGCCTCAGCCTCCACAATCTGATGGCGGGGCACGGCCCCGATCTCGCGACCTGGGAGAAGGCGAGCGCCGCCGACCTCCAGCCGCACCGGATCGACGGCACGATGGCGTTCATGGTCGAAAGCTGCTGGCCCTATCGCCCAACGCGGCACGCCAGCGAGACTTCGCAGCCCGACTATGACGCGGCCTGGGCCGACTTTCCCAAGGCGAAGCTGCCCGGATGAGCGAACCGCCGGCCGGCGCGCGCGTGTTCGAGACGCCGGCGGGTGTCACGCTGGGGTCGATCGACCTGATCGCCGATGGCGCGGCGCGCAACTTCGTGCTCCAGCTTCGGGCCGGGCGCTTCCACGGCTTTGTCGTGCGGCGGGGCCATGACGTCATCGGCTATGTCGATCGCTGTCCGCACATGGGCGTGCCGCTCGCCCAGTCGCTCGACGATTACCTCAGCCCCGACGGATCGCGCATCGTCTGCGCCTGGCACGGCGCGGTGTTCCGGATCGAGGATGGCGAGTGTCTGGGCGGCCCGTGCCCCGGCACGCGGCTGACGTCGTGGCCGGTTACAGTTCAGGACGGAAAGATCGTTACCGCCTGAGCCCGCGGACGATCCGGGCCGCAAGCCCCGGCCCCTGAAAGACCAATGCCGAATAGATCTGCACCAGCGACGCGCCCGCATCCAGCCGCGCCTGCGCTTCCTCGGCCGAGCCGATCCCGCCGGCCGAGATGAGCGGCAGCGACCCGCCCGTCGCCGCCCGCGCCGCGACGAGCATCTGGCGGGCGAGCGGCGCGAGCGGCTGGCCCGACAGCCCGCCCGCCTCACGTGCATTGGCGGACCGCAGCGTATCGGGCCGCGAGATCGTCGTGTTCGACACGATCAGCGCGTCGATGCCGCCGTCGATCGCCGCGCGCGCGACGATGTCCAGTCCGCCGCGGTCGAGGTCCGGCGCAATCTTGAGGAACAACGGCACTCGCTTGCCCCCGACCAAACGCGCCTCGCTGCTCGCCGCGATCAGCTCGCTGAGCGCCGGCTGCGACTGGAGGTCGCGGAGGCCCGGCGTGTTGGGCGAGCTGATGTTGATCGTCACATAGTCGCCGAGCGGCGCCGCCTTTGCCACTGCCGCCGCATAGTCGGCGATGCGGTTCTCCGAATCCTTGTTGGCGCCGACATTGATGCCGAGCAGGCCATGCCGGCGCCGCGCCGCTGCGATCCGGGGCAGTGCGGCGTCGATGCCGCCATTGTTGAAGCCCATCCGGTTGACGACGCCCTCGTCCTCGACCAGCCGGAACAGCCGTGGCTTCGGATTGCCCGATTGCGGCCGCGGCGTCAGCGTGCCGACCTCGACGAAGCCGAAGCCGAGCGCGAGGAAGCCGGCGATCGCCTCGGCATCCTTGTCGACGCCCGCTGCGAGCCCCACCGGATTGGGAAAGTCGAGCCCGGCGATCCGCACCGGCGCCGCGGTCACGCTCGGCGCGAACGGCGTCCCCGCCTTGCCCCAGGCCGACAGCATCCGGATCGTCAGGCGGTGCGCCGCTTCCGGATCGAGCGCGAACAGGGCAGGGCGATAGAAGGGCGCGGGCATGTCGGCGCTCCTGCCAGCCGCTCCGGACTCACGCTAGGGTTGATTTGTCGCGCGGCATGGCGTTTCGAGGCGGCAATGGTCGTGTCGGACCGCAAAGGATGATGATGAGCGAGCTTGAGACCCTCCAAACTGACCTGATCGCGCGCGTCGCCGCCGCCGACAGCGCCGATGCGGTCGAGTCGATCCGTGTCGAGGCACTGGGCAAGCAGGGGCGCATCACCTCTCTCCTCAAGTCGCTGGGCGGGATGACCCCCGAGCAGCGGCTGGTCGAGGGCCCGGCGATCCACGGCCTGCGCGAAGCGGTGACCGCCGCGATCGGCGAGCGCAAGGCGGCGCTGGAGCGTGCTGCGCTCGATGCGAAGCTCGCGGCCGAGACGCTCGACATGACGCTTCCCGCCGATCGTGTGCCCGCGGGCAGCGTGCATCCGGTCAGCCAGGTCATGGACGAGCTTGCCGAGATTTTCGCCGACCTGGGATTCGCAGTGGCGAGCGGGCCGGAGATCGAGGACGACTGGCACAATTTCACCGCGCTCAACATTCCGGAGACCCACCCGGCGCGGGCGATGCACGATACCTTCTATTGCGAGGAACCGAGCACGGCCGGCGGCGGGCAAAGCCCGCCGTCCGACGGCGCTGGCTCCGCCAGCGCCGCGGGCCGCGCTGCGCGGATGCTGCTTCGTACGCATACCAGCCCCGTGCAGATCCGCACGATGCTGAAGGACAAGCCGCCGATCCGCATCATCGCGCCGGGCCGCGTCTATCGCAGCGACAGCGATGCGACGCACACGCCGATGTTTCATCAGATCGAGGGGCTGGTGATCGATCGCGGCATCACGCTCGGCCATCTCAAATGGACGCTGGAGACGTTCCTCAAGGCGTTCTTCGAGCGCGACGACATCGTCCTGCGCCTGCGCTCCAGCTACTTCCCCTTTACCGAACCGTCGGTGGAGGTCGATGTCGGCTACTCGATCGTGAACGGCAAGCGCGTGATCGGCGGATCCGAGGGCTGGATGGAAGTGCTGGGCAGCGGCATGGTCCACCGCAAGGTGATCGAGGCGTGCGGCCTCGATCCCAGCGAGTGGCAGGGTTTCGCGTTCGGGACCGGCGTCGATCGGTTGGCGATGCTCAAATACGGCATGGACGACCTGCGCGCGTTCTTTGACGGCGACCTGCGCTGGCTGCGCCATTACGGCTTTGGGGCGCTGGACGTACCGACGTTGTCGGGCGGTGTCGGCGTCGCCGCCTGACCCACACACGTCACCCCAGCGGAGGCTGGGGTCTCCTCGTTGCGAAGCGCAACGCTCTATCTTGGAAAGATCCCAGCCTTCGCTGGGATGACGGGCTGAAACGATGAAGTTCACGCTGAGCTGGCTCAAGGATCACCTCGAGACCGAGGCCGATCTCGACACCATCCTGACCACCTTGACCCGCATCGGGTTGGAGGTCGAGGGCGTCGAGGACCCGGCGGCGCGGTTCGCCGGCTTCCATGTTGCGCGCGTGCTGACCGCCGAGCGGCATCCGCAGGCCGACAAGCTTCAGGTGCTGTCCGTCGACACCGGCGCCGGCGCGCCGCTTCAGGTCGTCTGCGGCGCGCCCAACGCGCGCGCGGGGCTGGTCGGCGTGCTCGGCACGCCCGGCGCGGTGGTGCCCGCGAACGGGATGCAGCTTCGCGTCTCCGCGATCCGCGGCGTCGAATCGAACGGCATGATGTGCTCCAGCCGCGAGCTTGAGCTCGGCGACGATCACGACGGGATCATCGAGCTGCCCGAGGATACGGCGATCGGCACCGCCTTCGCCGACTATGCCGGCCTCGGCGATCCGGTGATCGAAGTGTCGGTGACGCCCAACCGCCAGGACTGCATGGGCGTGCGCGGCATCGCCCGCGATCTGGCCGCGGCGGGCATCGGTACGCTCAAGCCGATGACGGTCACGCCGGTCGAGGGCGAAGGTGAGGGGCCGGTCGTTCGTACCGACGATCCCGCGGGTTGCCCGGCGTTCTTCGCACAAAATGTGAGCGGTGTGATCAATGGCGCGGCGCCCGAATGGATGCAGCGCCGGCTGAAGGCGATCGGGCAGAAGCCGATCTCGGCGCTGGTCGACATCACCAACTATGTCATGTTCGATCTGGGCCGCCCGCTTCACGTTTATGACCGGGCCAAGCTCTCGGGCGCGCTCGTCGCGCGTCCGGCGCGTGGCGGCGAGCAGGTGCTGGCGCTCAACGGCAAGACCTATACGCTGGCCGAGGGCATGACGGTGATTGCCGACGATGCGCACGTCCACGACATCGGCGGCGTGATGGGCGGCGAGGAGTCGGGCGTCACCGACGCGACGACCGACGTGCTGATCGAATGCGCCTATTTCACGCAGGAGCGGATCGCGCGGACGGGGCAGGCGCTGTCGCTGACCAGCGACGCGCGCGCGCGGTTCGAGCGCGGCGTTGATCCGGCCTTTCTGGAGGACGGGCTGGCGATCGCGACGCGGCTGGTGCTGGAGCTTTGCGGCGGGCGGGCGAGCGGCGTCACGCGGGCGGGCCAGCCGCCGGTCGAGCGGTCCAGCTTCGCCTATGACCCCGCGCTGGCCGAGACGCTCGGCGGCCTCGCCATCGCATCCGACCGCCAGCGCGCGATCCTGACCTCGCTCGGGTTCGACGTCGGCCACGACTGGCAGGTGACGCCGCCGACGTGGCGCCGCGACGTGGACGGCCCTGCCGACATCGTCGAGGAGGTGATCCGCATCGAGGGGCTCGACAACGTGCCGTCGACGCCGCTGCCGCGTGCAGAGGGCGTGGCGCGCCCAACCGCGACGCCCGAGCAGCGCACCGAGCGTCGCCTGCGCCGCGCCGCCGCGGCGCGGGGCCTGAGCGAAGCGGTGACGTGGAGCTTCATCCCGGAGGCACAGGCGGCAGTGTTCGACGGCGGCGCCTGGACGCTCGCCAATCCGATCAGCGAGGACCTGAAGGTCATGCGCCCGTCGCTGCTGCCCGGCCTGCTCGCCGCGGCCCAGCGCAATCTCGCGCGCGGCGCCACCAGCGTCCGGCTGTTCGAGTTCGGCCGCCGCTATCTCGCCGATGCGGAGCGGCCGACGCTGGCCGCAGTGCTGGCAGGCGAGCGGCGTGCGCGCGGCTGGCAGTCGGGCAAGGCGCAGGGTTTCGATGCTTTCGACGCCAAGGCGGAGGCGCTGGCGCTCCTTGAGGCGGCGGGTGCTCCGGTCGCCAATCTTCAGGTGATGGGTGAGGCGGTCGGGGCCTGGCATCCCGGCCAGTCGGCGACGCTGCGGCTCGGGCCGAAGACGGTGCTGGCGGCGTTCGGCATCGTCCATCCCTCGGTCGCGCAGGCGTTCGACCTGTCGGGACCGGTCGCCGCGGTCGAGCTCTATGTCGATGCGATCCCGGGCAAGCGGTCTTCGGGCTTCATGCGCGCGGCCTATGCGCCGCCCGCGCTCCAGGCGGTCCGCCGCGACTTCGCGTTCCTCGTGCCGCAAACGTTGGCTGCCGACGCGCTGGTGCGCGCGGTCAAGGGGGCCGACAAGGCCGCAATCGTCGAGGCCCGGCTGTTCGACGTGTTCGAGGGTGCTGGCGTCGGCGAGGGGATGAAGAGCCTGGCGGTCGAGATCGTGCTGCAGCCGGGCGAGAAGAGCTTTACGGACGCGGAGCTGAAGGCGATCGCCGACCGAGTGGTTGCGGCGGCGGCGAAGCTGGGGGCGGTGTTGCGGGGTTAACCCTAAAAGCCCACCCCGTTCGTCCTGAGTAGCCGCTGAGCTTGTCGAAGCGGCGTATCGAAGGACCGTTTCAGGTGCTTCGATACGGGTCTTCGACAAGCTCAGCCCCTACTCAGCACGAACGGATTGGGGATGAAGGCAAAGGTGGGTCAGGTGGTTGCAGCGGCGGCGACGCTTGGGCCGATGCTGCGGGGCAAGCCATATCCGTTCGTCCTGAGTAGCCGCTGAGCCTGTCGAAGCGGCGTATCGAAGGGCGCCACAGGTGCTTCGACATGCTCTCCCCTACTGGGCACGAACGGTGCGCGCCTACTCCACCGTCACCCCAACCACCTTCCACGCGCCGCCTTCGCGGGCGAACGCCACGCGTTCGATCGCGTCGGGCTTCTTCTCGTAGGTCGTACGGAAGCGTACGACTTCATAGCCCTCGGGCGGCGCAGGGACTTCTTCCCAGGATTCGAACTTGCGCGATTTCGCGACGCCGAAGCGCTCGCGCATCTTTTCGGACGCGTCGGCCCAGGCCTGCTCGCTGTTGGTCTTGTGGAAACCGCTGCCGAAGCTGCGATAGCTTCCGCGCCAATCATTCCGGTCGATCAGCGCGAAGAAGCGCTGCGCCGCCTCGACCACTTCGGCATTGGCAGCCGACTGCTGGGTCATCGGCGACGGCGGGGACACGGGCTGGGTGAAGCCGATCAGGGCGAGCAGGCCGAGTGTCAGGGTCATGAGCAGAACTCCGATAAGGACCCGCGACCGCGGGGCGCCGACGACCGGCGCGTCGCTCTCATCGGTCGATCGAGGGTGAGCGGCTTCCCCGATTTGCGTGTCCCCGACATTTTCGGGGCCCGCCTCGCTGCCTTCGGCCTCGAACAACAGCCGCGCGGCCTCGCGGCTGCTCGAGACCGACAGCTTGCGCCGCGCCTCTCGCAGCCGCTCGTTGATGGTGTGGACAGACAGGTCGAGCGCGCGTGCGGACGACTTGGCGTCGTGACCGCGCACGATCAGCCGTAGCGTCTGCTTTTCCTTTTCGGTCAGCGCCTCAAGGCCGCTCGCGACGGGCATCTGCATCGCCTTCGATTAGGCGACGGGGGCGGCGGCCAGCCACCCCCAATTTCTTGTACGCGCTTATTCGCCGCGGTTGAGCGCAGGGTCCGGCTCGAGCAGGCGATGGAGATGGACGACGACGTACTTCATCTCGGCATCGTCGACGGTGCGCTGGGCGGCGGCGCGCCACGCCTTTTCGGCGCTGGCATAGTCGGGGAACAGCCCGACGATGTCGAGCGCCTTGAGATCGGTGAAGTCGAGGGTCTGCGGGTCGCTCACGCGGCCGCCGAAGACGAGGTGGAGCTTGCTCATTCGCCAGGGTCCCGGTGCTAAAGGGTGCGCCCGCGCTGACGACGGGCTTCGCTGCACCGCATAACGAAATTGGCCGGCGGCTCAAGCGTTGAGCGCGCCGGCCAATCAGATGCAGCCATTCCGGCTTGAGGCTTACGCCGCCGACTTGGCGCCGTCGCGCGCCGCCTGGGCGACGCTGCTGAGGAGCGAGGCGGCGCGATCCTTGGCGCCGGCCTTGTCGGGGATCAGCGCCTCGATCTCCTGCTTGCCCGCCTCGCGAGCGGCGCGCGCGGCGGCGGCGGCGCCGTCGGTCAGGCGCTTGCCGAGCGGGCCCAGCGCCTCGCGCTCCCGCTCCGTTCGGGGCAGCAGCGCGCCGATCGCGACGCCAAGCGCGATCCCGCCGATGAGTGCGGCGAGCGGGCTCGCCTCGATCCCGTCGACGGCGCGGGTTGCCGCCTTGGTGGCGGTGTCGCGGGTTACCTCGACGGCGTGGCTGGCCGTCTCACGCGTCGCCTCTACCGCGTGGGTCGCGGCGTCCTGCGCACGCGCGGTGATCGAGGGCTTGGTGGTCGTGTCAGTCTGAGCTTCGGTCATGACGGATGTCCTTCGGCAAGGTCGATGGGGTCGGGTTGCGGCGAGGGCGGCGAGGCGGGCGCGATCCGACGAAAGAGCCCGAACAGCGGCTTGCGGGCGAGGAGCAGCAGCGCGCCGCCCGCGACCGATCCGGCGAGGACTGGGCGGGCACGCGCCGTCTCGACCGTCTGTTCGGCGACGTCGATCGCCTTTTCGCGTGCCGTCTCGACCGCGTCGTTGACGAGCGTCGCGGGCGACAGCCGCGTCTTGAGCCGGTCGAGCCGCGCGGTCAGCGCCTGGCGTGCGGCATCGGCTTCGGCCCGGGCCTGAGCGGCAGTCATGCGGCGCCCTTTCCAGGCGCGCGAAACGCACGCCGTACGCGGTTGAGCGCGAGCCAGCCGAGCAGCGCGGTCACGATCAGCGCGGCGACGACGACGATCAGCGTCGCCACGCCAGGGCCGACATGCGGCGCCAACGTCAGCACGATGCCGACGAGCAGCGCGACGACGACCGCCTGTGCCAGCGCCAGCGCGGCCAGGCCGAGCCCGACGCCGACACCGGCATCGACACCGCGCTCACCGGCAACCGCCTTGCCATAGGCGATCTCGGCACGCGCCCATCGCTTGGCGTCGTCGACGGCCTGCATCGCCAACGTGGCGATGCCGGGCTCCTCGGGCTCGTTCAAACGCACGCGATCAGGCCGCGGGCGTCGTCGTCGCGGTGTCGACCGGCTCGACACCCGCCTTGACGACGCGCGCCAGCACGAAGCCGAGCGCCGCCGCGGTGCCGATCGCAATCGCGGGGCTCTTGCGCACGAAGCCGCGGACGTCCTCGACCAGCTCGTCGATATCCTTGGCGTCGAGCTGGTTGGCGAAGCCACCGAGCGACTGCGCGGCCGAACGAGCGTATTGGCCGTATTGCTCGCCCAGCTTCTCGTCGACCTGGCCGGCGGCGTCTTCCATCATCCGCGCAAACTCGTTGATCGCGCCGCTCGCCTTCGTCTTGCCGTCGCCGGCGAACGAACGCGCCTTGTCGGCGGCCTGGGCGCCGAGCTTGCCGGCCTCGTTCTTGATCGTTTCCTTGGTCGTACGCGGCGTGTCCGTCGCGGCGTCGGTGATCGTGTCCGCGGGTTCGAACGACACGTCGCCAGCTTCCGCCTTCAGCGGCACGGCGGGCTCGAACGTGGCGTCGGCGCCCGTGTTTGCAGGGTTGTTCTGGTCAGCCATTTGAATTCCCTCCGTCGTTTGCCGAACAACCGTATCGCCCCCGGCGGGTTCCATCGCGAATGCGTCGCCATGCCCGTTTGCGCCCCGGACCGATGGCGGTTAGAGGGCGGCGCCGAGGCCGCGCGGCCAAGCTTAGGGAGACCGTTACGTGACCGCAATCATCGACCTGCACGCCCGCCAGATTCTCGACAGCCGCGGCAACCCGACGGTCGAGGTCGATGTGCTGCTCGACGATGGCAGCTTCGGTCGTGCCGCCGTGCCCTCGGGCGCGTCGACGGGTGCGCATGAGGCGGTCGAGCGGCGCGACGGCGACAAGAGCCGCTGGATGGGCAAGGGCGTGACGGAAGCCGTCGAGGCGGTGAACACCGACATCGCCGAAGTCGTCCTGGGCCTCGATGCCGAGGATCAGGCCGATGTCGACCAGGCGATGATCGAGCTGGACGGCACCGCCAACAAGGGCCGGCTGGGCGCCAATGCGATCCTGGGTGTCAGCCTGGCGGTCGCCAAGGCGGCGGCGGATGCGCGCGGTCTGCCGCTCTATCGCTATGTCGGCGGGGTCGGCGCGCTGACGCTGCCGGTGCCGATGATGAATATCATCAACGGCGGCGCGCATGCCGACAACCCGATCGACTTCCAGGAATTCATGATCATGCCGGTCGGCGCCGACAGCCTGTCGGAGGCGGTGCGCTGCGGGGCGGAGATCTTTCACACGCTGAAAAAGGGCCTGTCGGACAAGGGCCTGAACACCGCGGTCGGCGACGAGGGCGGCTTCGCGCCGAACCTTGCCAGCGCGCCCGACGCGCTCGACTTCATCATGGCGAGCATCGAGAAGGCGGGGTACAAGCCCGGCGAGGACGTCATGCTCGCGCTCGACTGCGCCGCGACCGAGTTCTTCAAGGACGGCGCCTATCACCTGGAGGGTGAGGGCCGCACGCTGTCGCCGCAGGAAATGGCCGCGTACCTCGCCGAACTGGCGGCCCGCTATCCGATCCTGTCGATCGAGGACGGCATGGGCGAGGACGATTTCGAGGGCTGGAAGGCGCTGACCGACCTGATCGGCGACAAGGTCCAGCTCGTCGGCGACGACCTGTTCGTGACCAACCCCGAGCGGCTGGCCGACGGCATCAAGCGCGGCCTTGCCAACTCCCTTCTCGTCAAGGTCAACCAGATCGGCACGCTGACCGAGACGCTGGAGGCGGTGAACCTGGCGCATCGCTCGCGCTACACCGCGGTCATGTCGCACCGTTCGGGCGAGACCGAGGATGCGACAATCGCCGATCTCGCGGTCGCCACCAACTGCGGTCAGATCAAGACGGGCAGCCTCGCGCGCTCGGATCGGCTCGCCAAGTACAATCAGCTCATCCGGATCGAGGAAGAACTCGGCGACGTCGGCCGCTATGCCGGCCGCGACGTGCTTCGCCGCGCTTGATTACCGGCGCGTTCGGCACGATAAAGCGATCATGCCGAGCGCGCCCAAGAACCGTCTGACGCCGATGCTGCAAAGTGCAGGGATTCCTGCACTCGCCATCATCTTCATGGGCTTCTTCGGTTTTTACGCGGTGATGGGGCCCAACGGCCTCCTGCGCTATCGCGAATACAGCCGCGCCTATGCCAAGCGCGAGGCGGAGTTCACGATCCTCGAGAAGCGCCGGGCCGCGCTTCGCAACCAGGTGGCGCTGCTCGACCCCAAGCGCGGGGCGAACCCGGACATGGTTGACGAACTGGTCCGCAAGGAACTGAACGTCGCGCACCCGGACGAGATTATCGTTCCGCTGAACTGACGCCGTTCGGTTTTCGCTGATCGCATTCACATCCCCTATTTGGTGGACGTTCAGGCTTTCGCCGCATAGATGGGGCGCGTGAATGTGATCGCTGCTCTCTATGCGCTGTTGGCTGCGCTGACCGGGCTGTCGCTCGGCGGCGGGGTTGAGCTGCGGGCGGCACGCCCGGCGGTCGCCGCCAGCGTCTCGGTCGCGCAGGTCGTGGCGACGCGCATCGTCCGGCGGGTCGATCCGGTCGCGGGTATCCGCCAGGCCCCGAGCCTAGCGCTCGACGCGCCCGGCGCGATGCTGGCGCTCGTCGCGCTGCCGATCGACCGCATTCCGGCTCGCCGCCGCGAATAGCCTTGCGCTAGCGGGAACCCTCCCGCGCGCTTCGCATTCCCCATTTCGTTACGCCTCCGGCCAGCGCGACGCGCGGCGGCGGCGCGTATCTTAGACAGGACACATCCATGCTCGGCGGCCTTGCCAAGACCTTTTTCGGCTCCTCCAACGATCGTTACGTCAAGTCGCTCGGCGGCATCGTCAGCAAGATCAACGGCTTCGAGCCCGCGATGCAGGCCAAGTCGGACGAGGAGCTGACGGCGCAGACCCAGGCGTTCCGCGACCGCCTCGCCAATGGCGAGACGCTGGACGCGATCCTGCCTGAAGCGTTCGCGACCGTGCGAGAGGCGTCGATCCGCGTGCTCGGCCTCCGCCACTTCGACGTCCAACTCGTCGGCGGCATCGTTCTTCACCGCGGTGAGATCGCCGAGATGAAGACTGGCGAGGGCAAGACGCTGGTCGCGACGCTCGCCACCTATCTCAATGCGCTGGCGGGCGAGGGCGTCCACGTCATCACCGTCAACGACTATCTTGCGCGCCGCGATGCCGAGGAGATGGGTCGACTCTATGGCTTCCTGGGCCTGACCACCGGCGTGATCGTTCCCAACCTGCCGGACCACGAGCGCCGCGCCGCCTACGGCGCCGACATCACCTATGGCACCAACAACGAGTTCGGCTTCGATTACCTGCGCGACAACATGAAGTACGACCGCGCCTCGATGGTGCAGCGGCCCTTCAGCTTCGCGATCGTCGACGAGGTAGACTCGATCCTGATCGACGAGGCGCGGACGCCGCTCATCATTTCCGGCCCGACCGACGACAAGTCCGAGCTCTACATGGGCGTGGACGCGATCGTGAAGCAGCTCACTGCCGACGATTACGAGAAGGACGAGAAGCAGAAGTCGGTCGTCCTGACCGAGGACGGTACCGAGCGGGCCGAGCGCCTGCTGGAGGAAGCCGGCCTGCTCCAGGGCGCCAACCTCTACGACTTCGAGAACACGCAGGTCGTGCACCATCTCAACCAGGCGCTGCGCGCGGTGATGATGTTCAAGCGCGACATCGATTACATCGTCAAGGACGGCAAGGTCGTCATCATCGACGAGTTCACCGGCCGCATGATGGACGGCCGCCGCTGGTCCGACGGCCTGCACCAGGCGGTCGAGGCCAAGGAAGCGGTCCAGATTGAGCCCGAGAACCAGACGCTCGCTTCGATCACCTTCCAGAATTATTTCCGCATGTACCCGAAGCTGTCGGGCATGACCGGTACCGCGGCGACCGAAGCGGCCGAGTTCTTCGACATCTACAAGATGAACGTCGTTTCGATCCCGACTAACGTACCGGTTCGGCGGATCGACGAGGAAGACCAGTTCTACAAGACGATCCAGGACAAGTTCATCGCGATCGCGCGATCGATCAAGGAGCATGCCGAAAAAGGCCAGCCCGTGCTCGTCGGCACCGTCTCGATCGAGAAGTCCGAGATGCTGAGCGAGTATCTCCAGAAGGAGAACGTGCCGCACAAGGTGCTGAACGCGCGCTATCACGAGATGGAGGCGCACATCGTCGCACAGGCGGGGCGGCTGGGTGCCGTCACGATCGCGACCAACATGGCGGGCCGCGGCACCGACATCAAACTGGGCGGCAACCTAGACTTCCGCATGGCCGACGAGCTCGCCGAGGTGGCGGAAGGGCCGGAACGCGATGCCGCGATCGAGCGCATCAAGGCCGAGATCGAGGCGGAGAAGCAGCAGGTGCTCGCCGCCGGCGGCCTGTTCGTGCTCGGCACGGAGCGCCACGAATCGCGTCGCATCGACAATCAGCTTCGCGGTCGGTCGGGACGTCAGGGCGACCCGGGCCTCAGCCGCTTCTATCTCAGCCTCGACGACGATCTGCTGCGCATCTTCGGGCCTGACACGATGTTTGCCAAGATGATGCGCTCGAACATCGCCGATGGTGAGGCGATCGGATCGAAGTGGCTGACCAAGGCGATCGAGACCGCTCAGAAGAAGGTCGAGGCGCGCAACTACGACATTCGCAAGCAGGTCGTCGAATACGACAACGTCATGAACGACCAGCGAAAGGTCATCTATGAGCAGCGCGCCGACATCATGGACGCCGAGACGGTGGGCGACGTCGTCGCCGACATGCGCGCCGAGACGGTCAATGCGCTGGTCGGCGAGGCGATCCCGCCGGGCACCTATCCCGAGCAGTGGGACGTCGAGGGCCTGAAGGCGCGCGCGGCAGAGATCCTGAACGTCGAGGCGCCCGTCGATCAGTGGATCGCCGAGCAGGACGGGCTGGAGCCGGAGGATATCGAGACGCGCATTCGCGAGTCTGCCGATACGCTGATCGCAGAGAAGTCGAAGGAGCTCGATTCGTCGGACTGGGCGGGGATCGAGAAGTCGATCCTGCTCCAGAATCTCGACCATCACTGGAAGGAGCATCTGGCGATGCTCGACGCGCTTCGCCAGATCATCCACCTGCGCGCCTATGCGCAGAAAACGCCGATCAACGAGTACAAGCAGGAGGCGTTCGGCCTGTTCGAGAAGATGCTGGGCAGCATCCGCGAGGACGTGACGCGCACCTTTGCCTATGCCCAGTTCCAGTTCCAGGCGGCACCGCCGCTCCCCGAACTGCCCGACTTCCTGACCCATCATTTCGACCCGCTGACGGGCGAGGACGACACCTATGACCAGGACGGTTCGGCCGGCGTGATGCCGCCGTTCCAGATCCCGCAGGCGGAGCTCGAGGATCTGGGCGACGATCCGGCGAACTGGGAAGGCCGCGTCAGCCGCAACGCGCCGTGCCCGTGCGGGTCGGGGCGCAAGTACAAGCACTGCCACGGCGCGCTGGTGGCGTAAGGCACCGTGCTCCCGCGGACGCGGGAGCCAGGGACGCGGGCGCTGACCTGCTTGGCTCTGGGCTCCCGCCTACGCGGGGGCCCTCTTCTACTCTAGGCTAGCTGAGCCAGTCAGCCCACGCGTTCGAAGTGGCCTGCCTCGAAGCCGTCGATGCACAGCGCGGCAATGCGCTCAGCCACGACATCGGGGGCCTTCACGCTCGCCGGATCCTCGCCCGGATAGGCGCGCGCGCGCATCTTGGTGCGGGTGGCGCCGGGATCGACGATCGCGGTGCGCACCTTGCTGATGTTCTTCATTTCCTCGCCATAGGCGGCGAGCAGCGTCTCGAACGCGGCCTTCGAGGCACCATAGCCGCCCCAATAGGCGCGCGGAGTGCGCCCGACGCTGGACGTCACGCCGATCACGCGCGCGCCTTCGCTGCGGCGAAGCATGGGGTCGAACGAGGCGATAAGCGCTGCCTGCGCGCTGACGTTGAGCGTCAGCACCTGGGCCAATTCCTTCATGTCGATCGCCGGAACCGCCGACAGCGACCCCAACATGCCGGCGTTGAGGACGAGCATGTCGAGCGCCTGCCACCGCTCCGAAATCGCCGTCGCCAGCCGCGCCACGCCATCGGTTTCGGTGAGGTCGAGCGGCGCGATCGTGGCCGATCCGCCCGCGTCGTAGATCGCGTCCTCGACTTCTTCGAGCCCGCCGGCGGTGCGCGCGGTCAGCACGACATGCGCGCCGGCACGACCCAATGCAATTGCGGTCGCCGCGCCGATTCCGCGCGATGCGCCGGTGACAAGCGCCAGCCGTCCGGCAAGCGGGCCGTCCGTCATCTCAAATCCCCTCGGTTGTTTAGCCGACGCGCTCTTCGAGCATCGAGAACTGCTCGACCGTCCCCAACTCGTCCTGATCGGTCAGGCTGGTCGGATAGTCGCCGGTGAAGCACGCGTCGCAATGGCTCGGCCGGATGTCGGCGCGCTTGGCCTCGCCCAGCGCCTTGTAGAGGCCGTCGATCGATACGAACGCCAGGCTGTCGGCGTGGATGAAATCGGTCATCCCGCCCACGTCCATCTTGGCGGCGAGCAGCTTGGCGCGCTCCGGCGTGTCGACGCCGTAGAAGCAGCTGTGCCGCGTCGGGGGGCTGGCGATGCGCATATGCACCTCGGCCGCACCCGCTTCTCGCATCATCTGCACGATCTTGAGGCTGGTGGTGCCGCGGACGATCGAATCGTCGATCAATACGATGCGCTTGCCCTGGATCAGCGCGCGGTTGGCGTTGTGCTTGAGCTTGACGCCCAGATGCCGGACCTTGTCGCCCGGCTGGATGAAGGTTCGCCCGACATAATGCGAGCGGATGATGCCGAGCTCGAACGGGATGCCCGACTGCTGCGCGTAGCCGATCGCCGCGGGCACGCCCGAATCGGGGACGGGGATGACGAGATCGGCCTCGACCGGTGCCTCGATCGCAAGCTGGGCGCCGATATTCTTGCGTACCGAATAGATCGAGCGATCCTCAACGATCGAATCGGGGCGGCTGAAATAGACGTGTTCGAAGATGCACGGCCGCGGCGCGACCGGCTTGAAAGGGCGGATCGAGCGCATCTTGCCGTCCTGGACGATGACGAGCTCGCCCGGATCGACGGCCCGCTCGAACTCGGCACCGACGACGTCGAGCGCCACCGTTTCCGAGGCGAAGATGATCGTCTCGCCCAGGCGACCCATCACCAGCGGCCGGATGCCGAGCGGATCGCGGCAGGCGATCATGCCCTCCGGCGTCATGCAGATCAGCGAATAGGCGCCCTCGACCCGCTTCAGCGCATCGATGAACTTGTCGAGCAGCGAACGATAGCTCGACGTCGCGACGAGGTGGATGATGACTTCGGTATCGCTGGTCGACTGGAAGATCGAGCCCGAGCGAACGAGGTCGCGCTTCAGCCGCTGCGCGTTCGAGATGTTGCCGTTGTGCGCGATCGCGAAGCCGCCGCTCGCGAGGTCGGCATATAGCGGCTGGACGTTGCGAAGCGCCGTCTCGCCCGTCGTCGAATAGCGGACATGGCCCGCGGCGACGTCGCCCGGCAGCGACCGGATCACCTCGTCGCGGTCGAAATTGCCCGCGACGTGGCCCATCGCACGGTGCGTATGGAACTGGACGCCGTCGAAGGTCGAGATGCCCGCGGCTTCCTGTCCGCGATGCTGGAGCGCGTGCAACCCCAGCGCCACCAGCGCGGCAGCGCCTTCGCCGCCGGAGACGCCGAAAATGCCGCACTCCTCGCGCAGATGGTCATCGTCGAAAGGATGGGTGGTCAGCATGCGCCCGGTGCTTTCCCTATGGGGACTCGTTGGCGGGCATATAGGCACGCGGTTCGCGTTTGTCGCCCCATTGTCACATTGGATACGGGAGCCTGCGGGGAAACGCTGCGTTGCTGATCCGAGAGGAGACGCGCGATGGCGGCAAAGAAGGCGGCGGATCACGGCAGCTCGGTGAAGGACGACAAGCTCTATGAGGACCTGCGCCGCGACGGCGCGTCGAAGGAGAAGGCGGCACGGATCGCCAACGCCAAGGCGGCGGGCACGCTTAAGCACAAGTCGACCGAGCTGGAGGATCGCAGCAAGGCCGACCTATATGCCGAGGCCAAGAAGATCGGCATCGAGGGCCGGTCGAAGATGTCCAAGGCCGAGCTGGTGAAGGCGATCCGCGGGCATTGAGGCGGCGGGTGCGGCCCGCTATCGCAGGTCCATGCCCGATCCCCGTGAAACCGGCCTGACGCTCCAGCCCAGATACGACGCCGCCGGCCTCGTGACCGCGGTGGCCACCGATGTCTCGACCGGCGAGGTGCTGATGCTCGCGCATATGAACGCCGATGCGCTCGCCGCGACGATCGCGACGCGAGAGGCGACCTTCTGGTCGCGCAGTCGGGGGCGGCTGTGGAAAAAGGGCGAGACGTCGGGGCACCTGCTTGCCGTCAGGGACATCCGCATCGACTGCGACCAGGACGCGATCTGGCTGTTGTGCGAGCCTGCCGGCCCTGCCTGTCACACCGGCGCGCGAAGCTGCTTCTATCGCCGCGTGACCGAGCATGGCCTCGAAGCGCTGGATTAGCCTGGCGCTGCTGCTCGGCGCGTGCGGCGGCGGGACGCCGGCGGGCGAGGGCGGGGCGACCGACGCGGGCCTTGAGGAGGCGGCGCGAGAACGCGGGCTGGTCGGCGATCCGGGACAGGCGCCGCTCACCGGCCTCTATGCGCGCGCGACCGATCGTATCTGTATCGTAGAGCGCGGCGGCGGCGCGCGGATCGGCATCGTCAGCGACTATGGCGACGGCCTCGCCTGTGCCGCCGCGGGCACGGCGACACGGCGTAGCGAGGCGATCGCCGTGGAGCTTGGCACAACGGGGGACTGCCGTTTCGATGCTGCGTTCGACGGCGAACGGATCGTGTTTCCCGCGCGGCTACCGGACGGCTGCGCCCGCTTCTGTTCGCCACGCGCTTCGATGTCGGCCGTGTCGGTCGAGCGGCTTTCGGCGAGTGCGTCGGAAGCGTCGGCCTTGCGCGACCACCGGGATCGGGCGGTCTGCGCGAGTTGACGTTTACGTCAAGGTCAGCTAGACCGGTGCCATGCTCAGCACCGCCGCCACGCATGAGGCGCTTGCGCCGATCGACCCGCGGGAGGACCGCGACGCCTTCTCGATCTCCGATCTGTGCGCCGAATTCTCCGTCACGCCGCGCGCGCTCCGCTTCTACGAGGATGAGGGGCTGATCGCGCCCGAGCGGCGCGGGCTTCAGCGCATCTATTCGCAGCGCGACCGCGCGCGGCTCGCCTGGATCCTGCGTGGCAAGCGCGTCGGCTTCAGCCTGGCCGACATTCGCGAGATGATCGACCTGTACGACATCGGCGACGACCGCCGCATCCAGCGGCAGGTGACGATCGAAAAGTGCCGTGCGCGTGTGGCGCTTCTGGAGGCGCAGAAGCAGGACATCGACGCCGCGATCGCCGAGCTCAACGACTTTCTCGCCATCGTCGAGGCGGCGAGCGACCATAAGAACGCCTGAGAGGATCCCCATGCCGCAATACAACCCGCCCATCCGCGACACCCGCTTCGTGCTCGACCATGTCGTCGGGCTGCAATCGCGCGCCAACCTGCCCGGCTTCGAGAACGCGACGGCGGACATGGTCGATGCCGTGCTCGAGGAGGGCGGCCGCTTCGTCGCGGAAGTCTTGTTCCCGCTCAACCAGGTCGGCGACCAGCAGGGTTGCACCCGCCATCCCGACGGCAGCGTGACCACGCCGGAGGGGTTCAAGGCCGCCTATGACCAGCTGCGCGAGGCGGGCTGGATGACGCTGGGCGCGCCCGAGCAGTTCGGCGGGCAGGGGATGCCGCACACCGTCTCGACCGCGTTCGAGGAGTATATGATCTCCGCCAACATGGCGTTCGCGATGTATCCGGGCCTGACGCATGGCGCGATCGCGGCACTGCTGGCCAAGGGCTCGGACGAGCAGAAGGCGCTCTATGTCCCGCGCATGGTGTCGGGCGAGTGGGGCGGCACGATGAACCTGACCGAGCCGCATTGCGGCACCGACCTCGGCCTCATCAAGACGAAGGCCGAGCCGCAAGGCGACGGCAGCTATGCGATCACCGGCACCAAGATCTTCATCTCATCGGGCGAGCACGACCTGACCGACAACATCATCCACCTGGTCCTCGCCAAGACGCCGGGCGCGCCCGACAGCTCAAAGGGGATCAGCCTGTTCGTCGTGCCCAAGTTCCTGGTGAACGAGGACGGATCGCTGGGGGAGCGCAACGCGCTGTCCTGCGGGTCGATCGAGCACAAGATGGGCATTCACGGCAATTCGACCTGCGTCATGAACTATGACGGCGCGACCGGCTGGCTGGTCGGCGAGGAGATGAAGGGCCTCGCCGCGATGTTCATCATGATGAACGCGGCGCGGCTGGGTGTCGGGCTCCAGGGCCTGGGCGTCGCCGAGGTCGCGTACCAGAACGCCGTCCAGTACGCGCACGATCGCCGCCAGGGCCGCGCGCTGACCGGCGCCAAGGAGCCGGGCGAGAAGGCCGACACGCTGTTCGTTCATCCCGACGTGCGTCGGATGCTGATGGAGGCCAAGGCGCTGACAGAGGGCCTGCGCGCGCTGTGCCTGTGGGGCGCAATGCAGGTCGACCTATCGCACAAGGCACAGGACGAAGCGGAGCGGCAGCTTGCCGACGACCTGATCGGCCTGTTGACCCCGGTCATCAAGGGATACGGCACCGACAAGGGCTACGACATCGCGACCGCCGCGCAGCAGGTCTATGGCGGCCACGGCTACATCGCCGAATGGGGGATGGAGCAATATGTCCGCGATGCGCGCATTGCCCAAATCTATGAGGGCACCAACGGCGTTCAGGCGATGGACCTGGTCGGCCGCAAGCTTGCCCAGAATGGCGGGCGCGCGGTGCAGGCCTTCTTCAAGCTGGTCGGTGACGAGATCGCGGCGGCAAAGGGTGAGGAAGCGGTTGCGGACTTCGTCGGACGTCTGGAGCGCGCGCTGAACGAGCTACAGGCGGCGACGATGTGGTTCCTCCAGAACGGCATGAAGAACCCCGAGCATGTCGGCGCGGGCGCACACAGCTACATGCATCTGATGGGGATCGTCGCGACCGGGCTGATGTGGCTGCGCATGGCGCGCGCCGCGTCCGGCCTGCTCGCTGCGGGCGAGGGCGACGCCAAGTTCCTGAACGCCAAGCTGGTGACCGCGCGCTTCTATGCCGAGCGGATCCTCCCCGATGCCGGCGCACTCCGCCGCAAGATCGAGGGCGGGGCGGAGAGCATCATGGCGCTCGACCCCGAACTGTTCATGGCCGCCTGATTAAGAATTGCGTCACCCCGGCCTTGAGCCGGGGTCCCGCTTCTTCTCGTCTCAGAAGAAAGCGGGATCCCGGACCAAGTCCGGGATGACGATCGAAGAACAAGCTTTAGACCTCGCCACGCCGCCGTTTGCCCTGAGCTTGTCGAAGGGCGTGCCCGGGCACACATGCTTCGACAGGCTCAGCACGAACGGGTTGGGCTTGGCGACCCAATTCGGTCGTTACGCCGTGAACCGCTTCGTGAAGCCCTTGGCGCTGCGTTCCTCCTCGCCCGGGTGTGCGTCGATCGCATCGACGCGCGCGAGGGTGGGGCCGGAGCGGCAGGCGTCGACGAACCGGCCCAGTGCATCGTCCTCGCCCGAGGCCAGCATTTCGACCCGGCCGTCGCGCGTGTTGCGTACCCACCCGGTCACGCCCAGCGCCTTGGCCTGTCGCACCGCATAATCGCGATAACCGACCCCTTGCACGCGTCCCGACACGATCAATCGCTGCGTTGCCATTACCGTCATTCTTCTTCCTACGCCTGAACCTGCCGTCATGACGGCTGCCCAAGCCTAGCATTGCGGCGGCGCAGCGTAGCGGGGTGCGACCGCGGCTGGTCGCAGCCTTAGCGAAGTTGGTCGCAGTGAAGCCGTGCGCCTGCGCAGATGAGAAGATGACTAGCGGTTGCCGTCGCTTTGATCGTGGTCGATCGAATCGCGCTTTTCCACGCCCTCGCGCCCCTCGGGATCGCCGATATTGGCAAGCTCGTCGCGGGTGCCGACGTCGCGGGCCAGGTTGCCGCCCGCGCGGCCGACCGTGCCGGGTGCATCCTCGGCAGCATCGATGATCGCGCTGTCGTCATGGTCGCGGGCGCTGGCGGTGCGGGGATGTTCCATCGCTCATTCTCCTTCGTGTAGAGGAATCAAGCGCTTGGACGGCTTGGCCGTTCCTTCAGCTCGCCGGATAGCTGACGGCGAGCACCTCATATTCGCGCGGCCCCGCGGGCAGCTCGACGGTGCGCAGGTCGCCCAATGCGGCGCCCTTGAGCGCGCGGGCGAGGGGGGCGTTCCAGCCGATCTTGCCCGCGCTCGCATCCGCCTCGTCGTCGCCGACGATCGTCACGGTGCGCTGGTTGTCGTCCTCGTCGGCGATCGTGACCGTCGCGCCGAAGAAGATGCGCCCGCGATCCTCGGCTTGTGCCGGGTCGACGACGCGCGCCGCCTTCATCCGGCGGGCGAGGAAGCCCAATCGCCGGTCGATCTCCCGCATCCGCTTGCGGCCATAGAGATAGTCGCCATTCTCCGACCGGTCGCCATTGCCCGCCGCCCAGGAGACGACCTCGACGATCGCCGGCCGCTCGGTGCCGAGCAACTGGTCGTACTCGGCCTTGAGCGCGGCATAGCCGGCCGGCGTGATGTAGTTCGGGCGATCGGCCATGGGCTCAGCCGGGACGCGACTTGCCGAGATAGAAGGACAGGTTCGCCGGCCCCCGCGATCGCGCGCGATCGGGATAGAGCAGGTCATAAACGACCGCGTTCTCGAGCACGCGCTGGACATAGTTGCGCGTCTCGCTGATCGGAATGTCCTCGACCCACTCGACGATGTCGACGCCGCGCCGCGGGTCGCCGTTCGCCGCCAGCCACTTGTTCACGTTGCCCGGCCCGGCATTGTAGGCGGCGACGGCGAGCGGATAGCTGCCGCCATAATAATCGAGCATCCGCTGGATATAGGCGGAGCCGAGCTGCACGTTGTAGCCGGGATCGCCGGTCAGCCCGGCCAGATTGTAGCCGAGCCCGAGCTTGCCCGACTGTTCCCGCGCGGTGCCTGGCATGAGCTGCATCAGCCCGCGCGCGCCCGCGCGGCTGACGGCGTTGCGGTCGAACTGGCTTTCCTGCCGCGTAATCGCATGGACCATCGTGAAGTTGGCCGACGCGGCGCCGGTTGTCGGCAGCACGGGATAGCCCGTGCTCACCAGCGCGGCATGACCGTTGAGCGAGGCGCTGCGCCCGACCATGACGCGAAGATCGGGTCGGTTGACCTGGCTGGCGAGCTCGGCGGCGAGCGCGTGATCGGGGGCCGACTTGGCGTCGTTGGCGATCTGACGCACGAACAGCGTCTGGTCGGCGGTGCGGCCAAGCTGGCCGAGCAGCCGCACCGCCCGCACCACCTCGCGCCGGAAGAACGCGTCGCGGATCGCGGGATCGATCGCTGCCGGCGCCGTCTGCGCCACGCGGGGGATCGGGCGGCCCATCCGCTCGGCCGCGAGCTGGCCGTAATAGAGATCGGGCCACTGTGCGGCCTGAGCGTAATAGCCCTGCGCCGCCGTGGAATCGCCCGCCGACTCGGCCGCGCGGCCCGCCCAGTAATAGCCCTTTGATTGCGTCTGCGGCGTGCGCGAGCCGCCGGCGTAGCGGGCATACAGGCTCGCCGCATCGCGCGCCCGGCCCAGGCTGCGGCGCGCGGTCTGGCCCGCGAGCCAGGCGAGCGAGGTATAGTCGTCGCGCTCGCCATAGGGCCGCGTCGAGACGTCCGTGCCAGGCGGATAGGCATCGTCGATCTGGCGCGCGATGTCATAGGCGAGCTGATATTGCCGATCCGCCGCGGCGGCGCGCGCGTTGGTCAGCAGCACTTCGTACCACGCCTCGACATCGCTCGGTGCGGTCAGCGTGCGACGGGATTGCGCGAGATAGGCGCGCGCGGCCGGGCTCGACCCGCCACTCCGCAGCCATTGCGCCCGGTCGGCGATGTAGCCGGCATCGTCGCGATCAGCGGGGGACACCGCGGCGTCTAGGCTCCCAGCATCGGCAGCGCCGGTGCGGAACGCCAGACGGGCGGCGAACAACGCGCGCCGGCCGGGTGAGACGAGCGCCAGCTGGCGCTGCGCCGAGCTCGTCGAGCCGGCCCAGAGCAGCGCGTCCATCCGCGCGTCGTGATCGGCCGGGCCGATCGCGCCAGGGAAGCCGGTGATGAGCTTGGCCTCATCGGTGGTGCGCAGCACGCCGCCGCGCCACGCGAGCCGCGCCTGCTCCTGCGCCTCGCCACGCCGACCGCTGACCTCCAGCGCCTCGGCAAAGCGCGTGCGGCCTGCGCCGGACACGGGCGGAAACCGCTGGAAGAAGCGGATGACGAGCGCCGGCGCGCTGGCGCCGCTGTCGAGCACCGCCTCCGCCGCCTGGCGCCGTCCCGCCTCGCCCGGCCAGCCCGGATGCGCGAGGAGGAAGTTGGCATAGTCGAAGAACGGCCAGCGATCGGATTGCTGTAGCCGCTTCCATTCGTCGATCGTCGTGACGAGCGGATCGCTTACCTGCTGCGGCAGCGGCTGGACCGTCTGCGACGATGGCTGCGTCGGCTGCACCTGGTCGAGGCCGCGTGGCGGCCAGGTCTGGCGCGCCTGCGGCACCGACGAGGGCAGGGGCTGCACCATCGTCTGCGCGGTAAGGGCGGCACCCGAAACGCCGGCGCCGATCAGGATGACTTTGGAAAACAGTCCCGTCATGCTGGACAGGATATGCACCCCGGCCCTATCTGTCGCCCCCGAAAATCCTCTTGACGGGCAGTTTTCTCAGCATGTTCTCGGGTTCGATTCCGGCGCTCGCCACGCCGTTCCGCGATGGCCGCTTCGACGAACCGACGTTTCGCGCCCTGATCGACTGGCAGATCGAGGAGGGATCGAGCGCGCTCGTCCCCTGCGGCACGACCGGCGAGGCGGCGACGATGTCGATCGCCGAGCACAACCACGTTCTGGGCGTCTGCATCGATCAGGCGAACGGGCGGGTGCCGGTGATCGCCGGCTGCGGGTCGAACGACACGTCGGTCGCGCTGGAGCACATGGTCGCGGCAAAGGCGGCCGGCGCGGCCGCGGCGCTGCTGGTGCCGCCCTATTACAACCGCCCCAATCAGGCGGGCGTCTATGCCCATTTCGCCAAACTGGCGGCCGAGGGCGGCTTGCCGATCGTCCTTTATAACGTTCCCGCGCGCACCGTGACCGACATCGCGGTCGAGACGATGGGGCAGCTGGTCGCCGACTTCCCGGGCGTGTTCGTCGGCGTCAAGGATGCGACGGGCGTGCTGGCGCGCGTGTCGATGCAACGCGCAGCGTGCGGCGAGGATTTCTGCCAGCTGTCGGGCAACGACGACACCGCGCTCGGCTTCCTGGCGATGGGGGGAAGCGGCTGCGTGTCGGTGACCGCCAACGTCGCGCCGCGGCTCTGTGCCGATTTCCAGGCCGCCTGCGCGCGCGGCGATTACACCGCAGCGCTGGAGCTTCAGGACAAGCTGTTCCCGCTTCACCTGGCGCTGTTTAGTGACGCCTCGCCCGGCCCGGTCAAAAATGCGCTGTCGAAGGTCCGTCCGGGCTTCTCGCCGGAGCTGCGCCTGCCGATGACCGAGCCGTCCGATGCATCGAAGCGCGCGGTCGATGCCGCGCTCGCCCACGCGGGCATCGGCTGACGGTCAGCGCCGGGCCGGCTCCATCCGGTCGGCGATCCGCTGCCATTCGGCGCGGCTGTGGCACTCGTTCGCTTTCCGCCCCCGATTGTAGAGGCACACGACGCCTTCGCTGGGCCGCGCATGGCCGAAGGTGTTCGTCGGCGACCCGATTGTGCTCAGCGAGCCACCATCGGCCCGCGGCGCTGTCTGCGCCGCTGCCGGGATCGACAATGACGCCAGCAGGGCGGTGAAGATCAACGGTCGAACCATCTCGTCCTCCATCCTAGTGACGCTCAGGATGCCGCGACCGCGCGAACGGCGCAACCCGGCTTCCCTTTCCTGCAACGCGCGCCTATCTCCCGCGATCCCATGTCGCGACCCCGCCCCACATTGTTCGACAAGAAGAAGGTCGTCGCCGAGAACCGGCGCGCGCGCTTCGAATATTTCATCGAGGACGTGTACGAGGCGGGGCTGGCGCTCACCGGTACCGAGGTGAAGTCGCTGCGCTTTGGCGAGGGATCGATCGCCGAGAGCTACGCCGAGGTGCGCGACGAGCAGGTGTGGCTGGTCAACGCCAACATTCCCGAATTCAGCCACGGCAACCGGCACAATCACGTGCCCAAGCGTCCGCGTAAACTGCTCCTTCATGCCCGCGAGATAGGCAAGCTCCACGGCGCGGTCGCGCGTGAGGGCATGACCCTCGTGCCGCTCAGCATCTATTTCAACGGACGCGGGCGGGCGAAGGTCGAGCTGGCGCTGGCCAAGGGCAAGAAGGCGCATGACAAGCGCGAGACGATCAAGGAGCGAGACTGGAAGCGTGAGCAGCAGCGCCTGCTGCGCGACCGCGGCTGACATGCGTGAACCCAAGCGCAAGGACTGGCTGGCGCGCCAGATCGCGGCGAACGTGCCGACGCGCGAACAGCTCGAGCAGGTCCGCATCCTTCGACCCGTCGCGCACCGGGTGCTTGCGCCGGCGCTGTGGCGGTTCACTCGCCGGTCCGTCCCGCGTGGCACGGCGCTGGGGCTGTTCGTCGGAATCTTCCTGATGATCCCCGGCCTTCAGATCGCGGGCGCCGCCATGCTGGCGCTGCCGTTCCGCGCGAACATCCCGATCGCGGCGGGGATGACCTTCCTCAGCAATCCGCTGACGACGCCCTTCATCCTGCTGGCGTCGGCATGGCTCGGCAATTTCCTGCTGGGGCGCAGCGCCGACGTATCGGGCTTCATGGCGCTGATCGATTCGCACGCCAGCGTGTCGCAGTGGATCGGCTGGCTGCTATCGGAGGCCGCGCCGGCGATGCTGTTCGGGCTGTTCGTCATTTCGGCGGTCAGCGCGGTGGTCGGCTATTTCGCCGCCGACTGGTTCTGGCGGGTGCGCACCGCCGCCAAGTGGCGGCGGCGGCACCATCGCCATCACGATTGAGGATCAGCCACCCAGAAAGGTGAGCAGGTCGCGCGTCAGGCGGTCGCTCTCGGTCGCGAACAGGCCATGCGGCGCGCCCGAATATTCGACGAGCTGATTGCGCGCGATCCCCTGCGCCGCCCGATGCGCGGTCGCGCCGATCGGCACCGTCGCGTCACTGGTCCCATGGATGATGAGCGTCGGCACGTTCACCGCCGCGAGGTCGGGGGTGAAGTCGGTGAACCCCCACGCCTTCGCCGCCTCGAGCGTCGCATGGAGGCTCGCCTGCATCGCGACGTTCCACGACTGCTCGACCAGCGGGTCGCTGACCGGGTGCGAGATGACGCCGACGCCGTAGAAATCGCGCAGGAAGCTCTGGAAGAACTTGGCGCGGTCGGCAGCGATCTGGCCGGCGATCTCCTGAAGCTGTGCTTCCGGCACGCCGTCGGGGTTGGCATCGGACTTGAGGATGCCGGGCGCGACTGACCCGATCAGCGCGGCATGCGTGACGCCCGCGCCGCCATGACGGCTCATGTAGCGGACGACCTCGCCGCCGCCCATCGAGAAGCCGACCAGCGCGACGTTTTCGGTGGCGCCCGCCGCCTCCAGCACCGTCTTCAGATCGTCGGCATAGGTGTCATAGTCGTGGCCGCTCCAGGGCTGGCCCGACCGACCGAACCCGCGCCGGTCATAGGCGATGACGCGGTGCCCCGCTTCTGCCAGCGCGATCGCCTGCGGCTCCCAGCTGTCGGCGTTGAGCGGCCAGCCGTGCAGCAGCACGACCGGCCGGCCGCTGCCCCAGTCCTTGACGTAGAGGTCGGTTCCGTCCTGCGTCTTCACATAGGGCATTGGAAAAGGCTCCTTCAGATGGAGCCGCTCGAACGAGCGCGCCGCGTGCACGTTCCGCTTAACCGAGGGTCGGCTCTTGCCGAAAAGGGAACAAGATCGATGGTTACAATCGTTGCTGCATCGCGGCGAAGGCGCTAGGCGGACGTCGCTTTTGAAGCCTCAGGAAAGACCAACGTGACCGAACCCGCTGCGCCCGCCGGCCCCGCGCCCACCATCTTCGAGGCAATCGTACGTAAGGCGTGCGTGACGGCGACCTATAACCGTACCGAGGTGCTGCTCGCCCCGCATGCGATCTGGACGCGGCATGGGGACATGTTCGTCGATGCGGTTACGGTCCGTCTCAACGGCCAGCCGCCGCGTGAGGTCAAGCTCGGCACGTTCAAGCTGATCGGGCTCAACGATATCGCCCGCACCGAAGAGCCGTTCGAGGTCAGCGAGCTCTTCAACCCGCTTGACGACAAATATGGCGGCGAGGTCGTGTTCGCGGTCGAACGCTGAGTTCTACTCGGCGGGCTGCGCCGGTCGCCGTGAGCGCTGGAGCCAGGCGCGAAGCCGCGGCGTGCGTGCCTCGGTCATCCGGGCGTACAGGATCGCAATCAGCAGCACCGCCGCCAGCACGCCAAGCACCACGGCGATCGCCGGCACGCCGGGCGTCAACCGCTGCGAGCCGACGATCAGCCCCGCCGCCATCGTCATGATCGGAAAGTGGATCGCGTAGAGCGAGAAGCTGCCGCTCGCGCCGAAGCGAGCGAGCGGCTCCAGCGCACGGGGAAATCTGGGGTCACGCGTGACCATCGCGGCCACGAACAAGGCGGCGGCAGCGGCAAGGATCAGGTCCTCCGCGAACCAATCGCCCATTCGCGCCCAGAGCAGCGTGACGCCCAGGAGTACCCCAAGCGGGACCAGCGCCCGCGCACCGAGGCGCCCGCGCGCATGATAGGCCAGGGCACCGGTCAGCCAGGCCGAGAAGCCGTAGAGGATCGCGGGGAAGGCGAGGCCGAGCGCCAGCGTCAGCAGCAGCGGCTCGGGCCGCCGATGCCGGAACGCGAGCCAGAGCGCGGCGAACCAGAGATAGAACCAGAACTCGTACGCCACGCTCCAGAGCGGCCCATTGCTGCCGAGCGGGTGGACGAGGATGTGCTGCACGAAGGCAAAATTGCCGATCACTGCGATCGGCGAGAGGGTCGGGGTGAGATCCGTCGGCAGGAACCAGACATCGGTCTGGCCCAGATGCGTCGGCGTGCGCAGCCACCACAGCCCCGCCGCATCGAGGAGCCCGCCGATCACCAGCGCAGGATAGATGACGATCGCGAGCCGGCTCCAGCGATCGGTCAGGTAGCTCCGCCACGACCAGCCCCGCGCGTCGAGCGAGGCGACGCTCTTGGCGATCCAGAAGCCGCTGAGCACGAAAAACAGCATGACCGCCGGATGCGCAAACCCGGCGAGAAAGAAGAACGGGCGACCGACCAGCGCATCACCCGGCCGGTGATCGGCGACGATCAGCCCCCAGCCGTGCGAGAAGGCGACAACCAGCGCAAGCACGCCGCGCAGCGCATCCATCCAGCGGGCGGCACCGGCGGGCACGGTAGCGTCACGAGCGGGGGATGGCGGCGTCACCGGCCCGCCATAAACGGCAATTCTTTACCTGTTGTTGCTTCCACCCCTCGTCACCCCGGACTTGATCCGGGGTCCCGCTCCTTTCCAACCTAGCAGAAGAAGCGAGACCCCGGATCAAGTCCGGGGTGACGTCGACGCAGTCGCTCACCCGATCGACACGAAGCTGTCCATCACCCGCTTGCGCCCGGCCTGCTCGAACTCGACCTCAAGCTTGTTACCCTCGATCGCGTCGATCGTGCCGTAGCCGAACTTCTGGTGGAAGACGCGCATCCCCTTGGACAGGTCGTCTCGCCCCTTGTTGCCGAAGCTGATCGCCGATGCGCGCGCCTCGACCACGCGCGGCGGGTCGCGGGTGAAGCCGCCCGCAGCCGCCCGCTGCCAACCGGGGCCCCGCCCGGTGCCGCGGCCCACGTCGGCAAACGGATCGGCGCGCTCGGACCAGTTGGCGCGCCACAGGCTCTCCCCGCCCGACATGGTCGTCTCCGCCTCGATATGCTCGGGCGGGAGCTCGCCGACGAAGCGGCTGGGGAGCGAGCTCGTCCACTGACCATAGATGCGACGATTGGCGGCGTGGAGGATCGTCGCCCGCCGCCGCGCCCGCGTGATCGCGACATAGGCGAGGCGACGTTCCTCCTCCAGGCTCGCCGTCCCGCCCTCGTCGAGTGCGCGCTGCGAGGGGAAGAGGCCCTCTTCCCAGCCGGCGAGGAAGACGGTGTCGAACTCGAGCCCCTTGGCGGCATGGATCGTCATGATCGTCACCTCTGGCTGACGAACGCCGCCTTCGCGCTCCATCACCAGGCTGACATGCTCGAGGAACGCGCCCAGGCTCTCATATTCCTCCATCGCGCGGATCAGTTCGGACAGGTTCTCCAGCCGCCCGGCCGCCTCCGCCGACTTCTCGTTCTGGAGCATCGCGGTGTAGCCGCTCTCGTCCAGCAGCTGCCGGGCGAGTTCGGGGTGGGGCAGCTCCTGGCCCATCTGCCGCCAGCGCGCGATGTCGCCGACCAGATTGCCGAGCGACCGGCGCGCCTGCGGCGTCAGCTCGTCGGTGTCGAGGATGCGCGCGGCGGCGCTGGTCAGCGGCAGGCCCTCGGCACGGGCGAGCTGGTGCACCTTCTGAACTGCCTTGTCGCCCAGACCGCGCTTGGGCACGTTGACGATCCGTTCGAAGGCGAGGTCGTCGGCCGGCTGTGACACGACGCGCAGATATGCCAGCGCATCGCGGATCTCGGCCCGCTCGTAGAAGCGGAAGCCGCCGACGATGCGATACGGCATGCCGATCGCGATGAAGCGATCCTCGAACTCGCGCGTCTGATGCTGCGCGCGCACCAGGATGGCGACGTCGTCCAGGCTGAGGCCGCGGCGCTGCTGGCTTTCGATCTCCTCGCCGACGCGGCGCGCTTCCTCCGGCCCATCCCAGACGCCGAGAACGCGCACCTTCTCGCCCGCGTCGAGCTCGGTCCAGAGCGTCTTGCCCAGCCGGCCGCCATTGTGCGCGATCACGCCGCCCGCCGCGCCCAGGATGTGCGGCGTCGAGCGATAATTCTGCTCCAGCCGGATCACCGTCGCGCCGGGAAAGTCGCGCTCGAACCGCAGGATGTTCTCGACCTGCGCGCCGCGCCAGGAATAGATCGACTGGTCGTCGTCGCCGACGCAGCACAGGTTGCGGCGCTGCTGCGCGAGCAGGCGCAGCCAGAGATACTGGACGCTGTTGGTGTCCTGATACTCGTCGACCATGATATAGCGGAAGCGCTGCTGATACTGCTCCAGCACTTCGCGATTGCCCCTGAGCAGCGTCAGCGCGTGGAGCAGCAGGTCGCCGAAATCGCAAGCGTTCACCGCGAGCAGGCGCGCCTGATACTGGCGGTACAGATCCTGGCCGCGACCATTGGCGTAGCGCTCGCTTTCGCCCGCATCGACGTCCTCGGGCGTCCAGCCCTTGTTCTTCCACTCGTCGATCAGTCCGGCGAGCGAGCGCGCGGGCCAGCGCTTCTCGTCAAGGTCGGCGGCGGTGATGAGCTGCTTGAGCAGGCGAAGTTGATCGTCGGTGTCGAGGATGGTGAAGTTCGACTGGAGCCCGACCAGTTCGGCATGGCGGCGCAGCATCTTGGCACCGATCGAGTGGAAGGTGCCGAGCCACGGCATCCCCTCGACCGCGTCGCCGACCAGCCGGCCGACGCGTTCGCGCATCTCGCGCGCGGCGCGGTTGGTGAAGGTGACGGCCAGGATCTCCGACGGCCAAGCCTTGCGCGTGTAGATGAGGTGCGCGAGCCGGGCGGTCAGCGCCGCGGTCTTGCCCGTACCCGCGCCCGCCAGCACCAGCACCGGCCCATCGGTGGTCAGCACCGCCTCGCGCTGCGGCGGGTTGAGGCCCTTCAGGTACGGTGGGTCGGCCAGTTCTTGTCGCGGATCGGTCATCGTTTCGCACGTAGGGAGAGGGGGGTGGAGCGGCAAGCGCGGTGCTTGCCACAGCGGCATCGCCGTGGGAACATACATCGAACACGAGTCGGGAGGAAGCCATGACGATGACGGGTGGATGCCAGTGCGGCGCGGTCCGCTATTCGGCGGAGGGGAGCGCCGAGCATCACGCGATCTGTCATTGCGCCGATTGCCGCCGCGCATCGGGTGCGCCGATGGTCGGCTGGATCGCGTTCAAGGAGGAGGCCGTTTCGGTCGAGGGAACGCCGGTGCGGCATGAATCCTCGCCGGGCGTCACGCGGGAGTTCTGCGGCACTTGTGGCACCGGGCTCTTCTATCGCAATCCCGCGGTGCTGCCGGGGCTGGTCGACGTCCAGTCGGCGACGCTCGACACGCCCGAGGCCGCGCCGCCGGGCGCCGAGATCATGGTTCGTGACCGACTGGCATGGCTCGACACCGTCCCCGACCTGCCCAAGTTCAACACCTATCCCGGCATGGACTGACCTGAACGAACGCGGCGGAGCGGGGATGGCTTGCGACAATTTCGCACGATCCCCGCGATATCGGTGCGACAGGTGCGTTCCATATCTCCATCCATCGGCCGCCCCGGCCGTGTTCGGAGGAGAGAAACCATGAAGAAGTTTTCGCTGATGATCGCGGGCCTTGCCGTCGCCGCGACCTCGCTGCCCGTCGCCGCCAGTGCTCAGGCATGGCAGTCTATCAATGCGCGTCAGGCGCGGCTGGAGCAGCGGATCGACCAGGGTGTCCGCTCGGGCTCGCTCAACCGGCGCGAGGCGGTGCGCCTGCGCACCCAGTTCCGTGACCTTCAGGTGCTGGAGCGCCAGTATCGCCGCTCGGGCGGCGGATTGTCGGTCGGCGAGCGCCGCGACCTCGACCGCCGTTTCGATGCGCTGTCGGCCCGGATCAAGGTCCAGAAGAACGATCGCCAGGGGCGCCGCTGGTAACCAGGGCGCGGGCGGCTCCAAGCGGGGCCGCCCTTCCTTCGTCACCCCGGACTTGATCCGGGGTCCCGCTGTTTGGTCAACGCAGAAGAAGCGGGACCCCGGATCAAGTCCGGGGTGACGTCGTGTTCGTGGGACATGCGCTCACCGGATCGGCTTGCCCGCATCCTTCCACTTGTCGAGGATCTGCGAGTCGCCCGATCGGTCGGCGACGGCGGTGCCGCTGTCGACATAGGGCGCCTGTACCTGCTGCGGCGGGGTGACGAGCGCTGCGGTGGGCGGGGCCGGAATGCCGGGCACGACCAGCGCGGGCGCCGCGACTTCCACCGGCATCGCCGGACTCGCGGCAGCCAGGGTGATCGCCGGCCGGAGCGGCGCGGGCGCCGGCTCGCCGCCGAAATATCGATCTCGGAAGGCGGAGGCGGTGCCCCAATAGCCCTTCCAGCGATGGAAGAAGTGCGCGCCCTCGACATCGGTCATGACGAGGCCGCGGTTCCACGACGGGGTCACCGCATAGGTGTGATAATGCGTCGCCAGCCCCACCGGCGCGAACACCTGACCGTTCAGCGCTGCGGCGGCGACCCGTTGCGCGCGGTCCCACCAGCGGCGCGCCGGCACGCGTGCCATCGACCCGTCGCAGGCAAAGCTGAACTGGCAACCGCGCTTGTCGGAGCCCTGGTAGACCACGCCGCACACCGTCGCCGGAAACGCCGGGTGGCGGACGCGGTTGAGGATCACCTGCGCCACCGCCTGCTGCCCCGCATCGGGCTCGCTCGCCGCCTCGTAATAGATGGCGGTGGTCAGGCATTGCAGCGCGCGCGACTGGTCGATCGCCGACCCGCGCAGGCGAAACGGCTGGGCGGCGACGATCCCTGCCGCCGCGGTCAGCACGGCGTCGCTCGGCACCGGCAGGTCGGGCAGCGGCATCGTCCCCGTCGTGCCGGGCGCGGGCGCTGCGTTGTCGGCGATCGCCGTCTCCAGCGCCGCGCCCGGGAAGTGATCGCCGGCATCGTACCCGTCCGACAGGGCGGGCGCCGGCGTCTCGTCCTGATCGCGACTGGCGATGGTGGCGTGTGCGCCGAACGCGGCGACGCAGGCGAGCGCAATTGCGCCCGCCGCCGCTCGTCCGCTGATCCGCCGCACCTTCATCGCGCCGCCCATAACGCACGGGACGTAAAGAATTGAGGGGGCGATTCGCAGCTGTCCGATCGCGGGACGATCGGCGCCGCTGCTAACCGACGGCGGCGCAAGATTGACAGCCGCCGCCGCGGCGCCACAACTCGCCCGATCGTTTCCGGAGTCACCGATGCCCCGTCTCGCCGCCGTCCTGCTCGCCGCCACCTTGCTCTCGCCCGTCCCCGCGCTCGCGCAGCGTGCGCCCGCCGCCGCCACGACCCGTGTCGAGCCGATCGCCTTCACCCAGCGTACGCTCCCCAACGGCCTGCGCGTGTATGCCATCCGCGACACCAAGACGGCGAACGTGTCGGTGCAGGTGTGGTACGATGTGGGGTCGAAGGACGATCCCGCCGGCCGATCGGGCTTCGCGCACATGTTCGAGCATCTGATGTTCAAGGGCACGCGCAACCTGGTCGACGAGCAGCTCGACCGGCTGACCGAGGATGTCGGCGGCTACAACAACGCGTCCACCGACGACGATTACACCAACTATTACGAGGTGGTGCCGGCCAACCACCTCCAGCGGCTGCTGTTCGCCGAGGCGGACCGGATGGCCTCGCTCGTCGTCGATCCGAAGGTGTTCGCCTCCGAGCGCGACGTCGTGAAGGAGGAACTGCGCAGCCGCGTGCTCGCGCAGCCCTATGGCAAGCTGTTCTACCTCTATCGCCCGATGTCGGCGTACCGCGTCCATCCCTACGCCCGGCCGGGGATCGGCAGCATCGAGGATCTGGACGCCGCCACGGTCGAGGACATCCGCGCCTTTCACGCGACCTATTACCGGCCCGATAATGCGGTGCTGGTGGTCGCAGGCAATTTCGATCCGCGCCAGTTGGACGCCTGGGTCGACAAGTATTTCGCCGGGATCAAGCGCCCCGATCGGCCGATCCCGCGCGTGACGGTGGCCGAGCCGGAGCCGACTGCGGCCAAGCGCTACACCGTCTATGAGCCCAACACGCCGCTGCCGGCGGTGCTGGTGAGCTGGCCGATCCCGCCGGCGAACAGCCCGGATGCCGCCGCGCTGTCGGTGCTGAACACCGTGCTGGCGGGCGGCGAGAATTCGCGCCTGTACCAGAGCCTCGTCTATCGCGATCAGACCGCGGCGCAGGCGTCGAGCTTCTATGAGGCCAAGCAGGGCACCGGGCTGTTCAGCGTCTACGCGATCCTGGCCGGCGGCAAGACCGCCGCGCAGGGCGAGGCGGGCCTGACGGGCGAGATCGCGCGGCTTCGCGACGCGCCGGTCACCGCCGCCGAACTCGCCGAGGCCAAGAACGAGCTGCTGACCGAAGCGCTGCAAAGCCGCGAAACGGCGGAGGGGAAGGCGTTCCAGCTCGCCCAAGGGGTGATCGTCGAACGCGATCCAGCCGCCGCCGACAAGCGGCTGGCCGCGGTCGCCGCGGTCACCGCTGCCGACGTCCAGCGCGTCGCGCGCCGATACCTGACGCCGCAGCGCGCCTCGACGATCCTCTATAACGGAACTGACGCGGCGAACGGGCAGAAGGGCGACACGATCGCCATCGCCTCCACCGTGCGCGCCACGCCGCTGACCGTTCCGCCGGGTATCGTCATCCACCAGCAGGCGAGCGCTGCCGAGCGCATCGCGCCGCCCGCGCCCGGCGCGGCGATCGTCCCGACGCTGCCGCGGCCGGTCGAAACCAAGCTCGCCAACGGGATGCGCGTCATCGTCGTCGACCGGCCCGGCCTGCCGCTCGTGTCCGCACAAATGGTCGCGGAGGGCGGTGCGGCGCTCGATCCCGCAGGCAAGGCGGGGCTCGCCGGCATGACCGCGGGGCTGCTGACCAAGGGCACCAGGACGCGCAGCGCGACCGAGATCGCGCAGGCGGTCGAGTCGCTCGGCGGCTCGATCGGCAGCGATGCCGAGTGGGACGGCGCCGCGGTATCGCTGTCGGTCAAGTCGGACCAGCTTGCACCGGCGATGGCGATCCTGGCGGACGTCGCCCGCAACCCTGCCTTTGCGATCGAGGAACTCGACCGCGCCCGCGCGCAGTCGATCGACGGACTGACCGTCCAGCTGAAGGACCCCGGCGCGCTGTCGCAGTTCGTCGCGGCGCGCGCAGTCTTCGGCGCGCAACCCTATGGCAATCCGGAGAGCGGCACGCCGGCCAGCCTCAAGACGATAACGCCGGCTGACCTGACGGCGGCCTATCGCGCAAGCTGGCGGCCGGAGCGCAGCGCGCTGATCCTCGTCGGCGACGTACGGGCGGCGGCCGGACAGGTGCTGGCGCAGAAGCTGTTCGGCGATTGGCGCGGGCAGGGTGCGGCGGCCCCCGCCGCCAAGGTCGATGGCGCGGTACCGGCGCCGCGGGTGGTGGTCGTCGATCTGCCCGATGCGGGTCAGGCGGGCGTCGTCGTCGCGCGGCCGGGCATCGCGCGCGCCGACCCGCAATTCTATGCCGGCCAGGTCGCCAATGCGACGCTGGGCGTCGGCTTCACCTCACGCCTCAATCAGGAGATCCGCATCAAGCGCGGCCTCGCCTACGGCGCGCGGTCGAGCCTGGATGCCCGCCGCGGCGTTGGGCCGTTCAGTGCGGCCACCCAGACCAAGAACCCCTCCGCGCCGGAGGTGGTGTCGATCATCACCGCCGAGATGCAGCGCCTGGGCAGCCAGCCCGCGCCGGTGGCCGAGCTCGGCACGCGCAAGGCGGTGCTGGTCGGCAGCTTCGGGCGGACGATCGAGACCAACGCCGGGATCGCCGATCTGGTGGGCGATTATGTCGTCGAGCAGGTCGGGATCGATGAGCTCAATCGCTTCATTCCCTCAATCGAGGGGGTCGATCCGGCGGCGGTGCAGGCCGCGGCGGCGCGGCTGTTCGACACCAAGGGCGCGAGCATCGTCGTCGTCGGCGACGCCAAGAGCTTCGTCGAGCCGCTGCGTAAGGCGTATCCGAACCTGGAAGTCGTGCCGGCGAGCGCGCTCAACCTCGATACCGCGACCTTGAAGTGAGGGGCGGGGCGGGCGCTGAACTTCGGCGCCCGGTCACGCCATCCGGCGGAGTACATTGTCCTTGAGGATGAAGTGGTGGCGCATCGCCGCCGCGACATGCAGCACGACCATCGCCAGCATGAGCCAGCCGAGCAGACCGTGCCCGTTGGCGGCGATGCCGGTGATCGGGTCTTCGCGCGTGACCGCGAACTTGGGAATGTCGAACAGGCCGTAGAAAGTGAGCGGATAGCGACCGGCCGAGCTCATGATCCAGCCGGTGAGCGGCATCAGCAGCATCAGCGCATAGAGGCCGATATGCACGGTCCAGGCGCCGGCAAGCTCCAGCCCGCGAACATGCGTGGGATAGGCCGGCGGGCGGTGCGTCAACCGCCAGCCGATCCGCGCCAGCGTCAGCGCCAGGATCAGGATGCCGGTCGCCTTGTGGAACGGCATCACCGCGACCACACCCTCTAGCGCGTCGTGCAGCAGTCCGCCGGCAAGGTTGAGGATGACGAGCACCGCGATGATCCAGTGCAGCGTGCGCGACACGCCGTTATAGCGGACCAACCGATCGTCTATCGCCGTCGCCATCGGGCTCTCCTCCTACGCGCTTGATCCACATTGATGCGGTGCGCGGTCCGCAAGGGCAAGCCGCGCTCAGGTACTGCCGCGTACGATAAGCCGGACGGGGACGCGGCCGCCATGCGCGGGCGCGCCCGCAATGTTGCGCAGGAGCGCATCCACGAGCGCTCGGCCAGCCGCCCCGACGTCCTGCGCGACGGTGGTCAGTGCGGGATCGCAATGCCGTACGCCCTGGATGCCGTCGAAGCCGACCACCGCGACATCGTCGGGCACGCGAAGGCCGCGCGCCCGCAGCGCGCGCAGCGCGCCGAGCGCCACCAGGTCGCTCGCGGCGAACAGCGCATCGGGCTGCGGCGTCACGTCGGTCAGACCGGCGATTGCGGCGGCACCCTGTTCCTCGCGCTCGCCGACCGTCGCGCCCGACACGTCGATCGGCTCGAGCCCGCGCTCGGCAAGCGCCGCCAGATAGCCCTCGCGCCGCTCGGCATAGGCGGCATGCCGTTCCCAGCCCGGACCGGCGAAGGCAATGCGGCGGCGACCCTGCGCATAAAGGTGCTCGACCGCCTGGCGCGCGCCGTCGCGATTATCGGCACGAACGGTGGGAAGGCGGTCGTGCGGCGAGCCCCAGCCGACCACGCGGCGACCCTGCTGCGCAGCGCGAGTAAAGTGCGTCCAGCCCGCGCCATTGGTCGCGCTGCCGACGACGATCATCCCGTCGGCCTCGCGCCGCTGCTCGAACTCGGCATCGAATCCGGCATCCTCGGCCTGGAAAGAGAGCAGGATCCGCCGCCCCTCGGCCGCCGCCGCCGCCTCGATCGCGGCGACAAGGTCGTAATAGAAGGGATTGAGCGCCGCGCGGCCGGTCCCCGGCGGCACGATCAGGACCAGCGCGATGCAGCCCGTCGTCGCCTGTCGCAGCCGCGCGGCGCGCAGGTCGGGAAGATAGCCGAGCTGCTGCGCCGCCCCAAGCACACGCTCGCGCGTTTCGGCGCTGACGCTGTCGAGATTGCGGAGCGCGCGCGACACCGTCGACTGCGACACGCCCGCTGCCGCCGCGACGTCGAACGACGTGACGATCCCGCGTCCGGTCGCCGGATCGGCCTCGCTGATGGGGTCGTCGCTTCGCATATGGATACCGCTGTTACCGTTCGCCCGTGCAGATGGGAAGCACGGCGATGGGTCAGGGTGCGGTCAGTTGCCGAAGCGGATGGTGGCGCCACGCTCGCCGCGCTCGACCGACACCCGCATGTCGTAGAGCGCGCCGAGCAGCGGCCCGGTCAGCACGTCGTGTGCCGCACTGGCGGCGAGCAGGCGACCTTCCTTTAGCGCCACCACATCGTCCGCGATGCGCGCGGCGAGATCGAGGTCGTGGAGCGCGACGATCACCGTGCACCCCTCGTCAGCCAGAGCGCGAAGCTGGCGCCCCGCCTCATGCGCGTGGCGCGGATCTAGCCCGGCGCTCGGCTCATCGACGATCAGCAGCTTGGGCTCGGCCACGACCGCGCGCGCCAGCATCGCACGCGCCAACTCGCCGCCCGACAGCCGCGTCGCCTGACGATCGCGAAGCGTGGTGAGGTCGAACCGGGCGAGCGCGGCGTCGATCGCCGGCTGCCATGTGGCAGGGAGGCGGCCGAACGCGGGCAGATGCTGGCTGAGCCCCAGCGCGACGAGCCGCTCCACACTGACCGGCCATTCCGCACGCGGCGATTGCGGCAGATAGGCGCGGATCGCTGCAAGATCGCGCGAGCGGAGCGTCGCCAGCGGATCACCATCGAGTATCACGACGCCGGTCGTCGGCCGCAGCAGGCCGGCAGCGACCTCCAGCAGGGTCGATTTGCCCGCCCCATTCGGTCCGATCACCGCAGTCAGCCGGCCCGGCGCGAACCGCAGGTCGATCGCCTCCAGCACCTTGCGGCCCGAGCGGAGATGGCCGACGCCTTCCAGGGCGAGCGACGTCACGGAGCCGTACTCCGCACGCGAAGAACCAGCCACAGGAAGAAGGGCGCGCCGACGACCGCGATCAGGACGCCGAGCTTGAGGTCGAGCGCCGGTCCGGCGATCTTGGTCGCGACATCGGCGGCGAGCACCAGCGCCGCACCGATCAGCGCTGCAGGCGCGAGCGCCGCGCCGGGCCGATGGCCGACGAGCGGGCGCGCAAGGTGCGGGGCGATCAGCCCGACGAAGCCGACCGCTCCCGTCACCGCCGTCGCCGCGCCCACCCCAGCGGCGGTGCCGATCAACGCGAGCAGTCGCAGCCGCCCGACATCGACGCCGAGGCTTTCGGCCTGCCGCTCGCCGAGCGTCAGCGCATCGAGTCCGCGTGCGGTCAGCGACAGGAGGACAGCGCCGATGACGATGAACGGCGCGGCGAGCGTGACATGGTCCCAGCTCCGGTCGGCGAGCGAGCCCATCAGCCACGTGACGATCTCGTAGGCCGCGAACGGATTGGGCGCGAGGTTGAGCGCGAGGCTGACCCCCGCCGACGCCAGCGTCGATACCGCAACGCCCGCCAGGATCAGCGACAGGGTGCCGCCCGTCCGGGACAGCGCAAACGCGATCCCCACCGCGGCCAGCGCGCCGATCAGCGCGAAGGCGGGCGTGGCGAGCCCGGCACTTGCGGCAAATCCGTAGTAGATCGCGATCACCGCGCCGAGCGACGCACCCGACGACGCGCCGAGCAGCCCCGGTTCGGCCAGCGGATTGCGCAGCAATCCCTGGAGCACGGCACCCGCGAGTCCGAGGATGCCGCCGACCATCAACGACAGCACGAGCCTGGGCAGTCGCACCTCGACGATCAGCAATCGCGCGAGGCTCGGTTGTGGATCGGCGAGCGCCGCCAGCACCGTCGCGGGTGACAGCCACACCGGCCCGGCGAGCAGCGACGCCGCCGCCAGCGCCACCATCGCCAGCGCGATCAGGCCGAGCGCCGCGCGCCTCATCTCGCCATTTCACCCTGCAACTTCAGGACCGCCTCGCCGATCATCGGCGTGCCGCAGACATAATAAGCCTGCGAGATGCGCAGCGTCCGCCCGCGCCAGTGCTCGCGCACGACGCGGTGGCGGGTGACGTCGTCGCCCAGGCTGCCGCCCGAACGCACCGCGGCGCCCTGAACGATTAGGTCGGGGTCCAGCTTGAGCAGCGTCTCGATGTCCGGGCGACCATAGCTGTAGCCGCCCATCTCCCGCACGACGTTGCGCGCGCCGGCGGCTGTCAGCACTTCGTCGTAGAGCGTGCCGGCGGCCGCGCCGAAGCCGCTGCCGTCCCAGGCGGCGACGCGGGGATGGCGCGTCGTTCCGCGAGCGGCCTGTGCCAGGCGCGCGTCCATATCGGCGATCAGCGCCTCACCGCGCGCCGGCTCGCCGACCGCCGCGGCGACCTGGCGGACGGTGCGGCGGATATCGTCGAAGGTCTGGGCATGGTCGACCTCGATCATCGGCCAGCCGATCCGGCGCAGCATGCCGCGCAGTGCCGGCGTCGTGAACGATCCGGCGACCACGAGGTCGGGGGCCTGTCGCAGCACTTCCTCGGCCTGGCCATGATTGACGGCGACGCGAGCGGCCGCGGGCGCCATCAGCGACCCCGCCGGATCGTGCGACAACCAGCTGACCGACGCGATCCGCTCGGGCGGAAGCAGCGCGAGCACGATCTGGTCGGTGCACTGGTTGACGCTCATCACCCGCAGCGGCCGGGCGACCGCGGACGGGACGGCGGGCGGATGCTGGCTGCACCCGCCCACCAACAGCAGCAGCATCAGCGATGCCGCCGCCGCTCGCATCAGAAGCGCGCCCGAACGCCGCCGTAAGCGCCGCGGCCGGTGCCGACGAAGCTGAACACTTCCTCGTTCCGCTCGCCGACGAGGTTCTCGACGCGCCCAAACAGCGACACCGCATCGGTCAGGCGGTAGTCGAGCGCGAGATTGACCATCACGAATTCCTCAAGCTCGACGGTGACGGGCACGAAGCTGGGGTCGATGAAGGCGCTGTCGAGCTGGCGACCGTTATAGCGCGCGGTGAACGTGCCCGACAGCCGCTTGTCGGCGCTGAACGCGGTGACGTTGACGCTGCCGATGTGGCGCGGCCGGCGGATCTCCTCGACGCCATTCTCCTCGGCATCGAGATAGGTGTAGGCGAGATCGATCTTGAGCTGATCGACGGGCCGCGCGGACACGAACGCCTCGACGCCGTGCTGCTTCGACCGGGTCGTCCGGTTCGCCGGCGTCGCGACGAAATCGGGCGCGGGAAAGGTCGTGAAGATCTCGTCCTTCAGCCGGTTGTCGAAGTAGGTCGCGCCGATCGTCGCGCGCGTGCCGACCTCCTGATCGACGCCGGCTTCCCAGCCCTCCGACCGCTCGGGCCTGAGGTTCGGATTGCCGATATAGCGCCCGTCCGAATAGCCGAAGAGCTCGAAATAGCCGGGGTTCTTGACGCCGGCGCCATAGGCGCCGCGAACACGCAGGCCGAAGGGCAGGCGATAGCCGGCCTGCGCGCGCCAAGTCGTCGTGTCGGCGAAGCGGTCATTGGCATCGTGGCGGACGCTGGCGCCGGCCGACAGCGCGTCGCCGACGGTCAGCTCATACTGGCCGACAAAGCCCCAATTCTCGGTCGTGCGACGCCCCTGGAACGCGAAGGGGGAGGGGGTGGTCGTCCGATACGCCTCATGCTCGTAATCGACCGCGCCGGTCAGCCGGTGGCCGACATTGTCGTCGCCGAGCCGCAGGCCGGTTTCGTAGCTGCCCTTCCAGCGGCGTCCCTTGTTCCCGTAATCGACGCCGGCGGGCGACAGGCCCTGGCGGACGGTATCGGCGACCTGGCCGGTCAGCGCATGGGTCCAGCGGCCGTCGAGCAGCGAGAGATCGCCGCGGACGAGGCCATAGGCGCCGTCGATCCGCGTGCGGACGCCGGGGCTGTCGACGGTGTAGCCGAAGGTGGGGCTGGTGAAATCGCCATCGCTGTTGTTGGTCAGCGCATCGGTGAAGCTGTAGCGGCCGACCGCCGTCAGGCGCAGATTGTCGGACGGCGTCCAGCTCAGCTTGGCGCTGCCCGCGGCGCTGGTGACGCCGACATCGCGGACGCCGCCCCGCGCGGTCGGCTGACCATCGGTGCGATAAAGCGTGCCGGTGACCGCATAGTCGACCGTCTCGCCGGCCCCTGCGATGCGTGCATTGCCCGCTGCGGTCCCGAACGATCCCCCCTCCGCCCGGATCGAGATGCCCGGCGCCTCGCGGCCCGTGGCGGTGATGTAATGGATGACGCCGCCGATCGCGTCGGAGCCGTAGAGCGAGGATTGCTGCCCGCGCAGCACCTCGATCCGGGCGCCGTCGTCGGCGATCAGCGTGTTGAAGTCGAACTCGCCCTGATAGGGGTCGGACACCTCGATCCCGTCGACCAGGACGAGGACGTGGTTGCTCTCGCTGCCGCGAATTCGGACCTGCGTCAGGCCACCGCGACCGCCCGTCTGGCTGACCGCCAGGCCGGGGACGTCGCGCAGCACGTCGCTGACGAAGCGCGTCTGCCGCTCGGCCAGATCCTCGGCGGACAGGACGGTGAGCGAGGCGGGCACGTCCGCTGCCTCGACCGCGCCGGCGGAGCGCGATGCGGTGACGACGATGGGATTGCCGTCGGCATCGCGCGCCGGCTGGCTCGGGTCGGTCTGGGCAAAGGCCGGCGCTCCGAACGATGCGGCCGCCAGCGCGATCAACGAAATCTGGGTCTTGTTCATGGTTCTTCCCCCGCGTTGCTCCAAAGGACGCAGTCGGGGGCTGTCCGTGGCGGACGAGGGCGCCGGGCGAGGAGGCGAACGCGGTGCCCCGAACGAACGGCGCCGTTCACGGCCCCCAGGCCGCGCGGCTTCGTCGCTCGAACGGAAGCAGGTCCCGCGCCGCGGCCACCCCCTGGGCCAAGGCGATGAGCGACAGCGCTGGCAGGTCTCCTGGCTCGCGGGTCAAGGCTCGACGCGCGCCTTCCCAGGTTGCCCCAGTGGCTGCGTCCCTGGTCGGGGACGCGTGCACGTCTCGCTCACCGCTTACAGTTGCAGGGACAGCCGCGGATTGGGGCCGATCGGCCCGCACCGCATTCCCTTTGAAGCCCTTGCGGGCACCGGCGCGATCATGCCGCCGGGGCAGGACCCCGACAACGCGCCGCGCTTTAGCCGAAGCGGCGAGGGTCGCAAGTGGAAAGGCGAAGGATACGGCGCGAGTTTCTCCCCGGAGGAGGGGAGGGGGGACCGCCGCGAAGCGGGGTGGAGGAGTACTCGCCCCGAGCGTGGCGCTTTCGGCGACACCCCTCCACCATGCCTTCGGCATGGTCCCCCTCCCCTTGCAGGGGAGGATTTAGGTTGCTTCCAGGACCTCGCGGACCTTTCGCGCCAGGCTCTCATAGGTGAAGGGTTTGGCAATCAGCTCGACGCCGGGTTCCAGCCGTCCGCCCTGCATGATCGCGTTGCGCGTGTAGCCGCTGGCATACAGCACCTTGAGGCCCGGATTGATCGCGTGCGCGCGGTTGACGAGTTCGGCGCCCGACATGCCGGGCATGACGACGTCGGTGAACATCAGGTCGACCTCGGTTTCTCGCCGCTCGATCAGGCGGAGTGCCGACGTGCCGTCATGCGCCTCGAGCACGCGGTAGCCGAGCTCGCGCAGCACCTCCACGGTGTAGGCGCGGACGTCGTCATCGTCCTCGACCACCATGATCGTCTCCTCGCGGTGGGAGGGAAGCGCGGCGATCGTCGTCGGCTCGTCCCCGGCGACCTCAGCTTCGCGCATCAGGCGCGGAAGGTAGAGGCGGACGGTCGTCCCGATGCCCGCCTCCGAAAAGAGCTTCACGTGGCCGCCCGATTGCTTGACGAAGCCATAGACCTGGCTGAGACCGAGCCCGGTTCCGCGGCCGACCTCCTTGGTGGTGAAGAAGGGCTCGAACACACGGGTCACCGTGTCGCGATCCATGCCGTGACCGGTATCGGTGATGGCAACGAGGACATATTGGCCCGGCGCGATCTCGGCCGCGGTGTCGCCCTCCTCGACCCACGCATTGCGCGTCTCGATCGTGAGGCGGCCGCCATCCGGCATCGCATCGCGCGCGTTGACGGCGAGGTTCAGGATCGCGTTCTCGAGCTGGTTGGGATCCGCCTCGGTCCGCCAGAGATTGGGGTCGCCTGACACCTCTAAGGCCACCGTCTCCCCCAGCGCGCGGGCGACGAGGTCGGACATGCCGGCGACGAGCTGACCCACGTCGAGCGGCTTGGGATCGAGCGGCTGGCGGCGCGAGAAGGCGAGCAGTCGCTGCGTCAGCGCCGCGGCGCGTTCGGCGCCCTTCTGCGCGTTGCCCATCGCGCGCGTCGCCCGCATCGAATCGCCCGTCGACAGCGCCCGGCGCGCGATGTCGACGCTGCCGATGACGATCGTCAGCAGATTGTTGAAGTCGTGCGCGATGCCGCCGGTCAGCTGGCCCACCGCTTCCATCTTCTGCGCCTGGCGGAGCGCATCCTCGGCCGCCAGCAGTTCGCGCGTGCGCTCGGTCACGCGCGCCTCCAAGCTGGCGGCGAGGTCGGCCAGATCCTTGTTGATGCGGACGCGCTCGATATGCGCCCAGGACCGTTCGGTCACCGCGGCGATCAGGCCGAGCTCTTCCTCGGTCCAATCGCGCCGCACGCGATCGTGGATCGCCATCAGCGCGGTCAGCCGTCCGCCCTTGACCAGCGGCATGCAGATCGTCGCGGTGATCCCGATCGCGCGGAACGTCGCCGCGGCCGCTTCGGGAAGCTCGACGCCATTGTCGGCGATCACCAGCGGCTGACCGGCGTGCAGCGTCTCGACCGCGCGCTCGCCGAAGTCGCGCAGACTGTAATGGCCGACGATGCTGGTGGTTTCCGGCGCCGCCCAGTCGCCGCGGATGCTGAAGCCGTCCTCGTCCTCGTCCATGTCGGCATAGGCGCAGTTGCTGATGCCCAGATGCTGCGCGACCATGCGGGTGGTGGTCGCCATGATCGCATCCGCATCGACCGCCTCGGCGATCGCGCGGCCGAGGTCGTCGAGGAACTGGAGCCGCGCCTGGCTCTCGCGAAGCGCCGCCTGCTGCTCGCGGCGTTCGGTGACGTCGGTGTGGATACCGACCCATTCGGTGATGGTCCCGCCCGCGTCGAACATCGGCACGGCGCGGATCAGGAACCGGCGCCACTCGCCCGCGACCGTCCGCACCCGATGTTCGTAGGCGAAGGTCGAGCGTGCCTCGACCGCGGCGCGCCAGACCGCGATGGTGCCGGGCGCATCGTCGGGATGGACGGCGGCCGCCCAGCCATAGCCCTGATACTCGTCCTCGCCTTGCCCGGTCAGCGCCGCCCAGCCCGGCTGAGGGCCGCGCATCTCGCCATCGGCCGTGTTCGTCCAGACATAGCCCTCGATCGCCGCGACGGCCGCGCGAAAGCGATCGTTGCTCGCGCGCAGATCGACCTCGTGCGCGCGCCGCTCCGACAGGTCGAGCATCGCGCCGATCATCCGCACCGCGCGGCCATCCTCGTCGCGAAGGATGAAGCCGCGATCGAGAACCGGCGCATAGCTGCCGTCGGCGCGCTCGAAGCGGTATTCGGCACTCCAGTTGACGACGGCCCCGTCGATCGCGGCATGGATGCCGTCGGCGATCCGGGTGCGATCGTCGGCATGGATGCGGCCGATCCACCAGTCGCCGCTGCTGCCGACGCTGGCGAGCGGATGGCCGTAGGCCACCGTCAGCGCCTCGTTCCATTCGACCCGATCGGCGACGAGGTCCCAATCCCAGATCGCGTCGTTGGTCGCGCGAGCGGCGAGCCGGTAGCGCGCCTCCATCGCCGCACGCTCGGCATGGCGCGCGCGTTCCTCCGCCAGCGCGCGGCGGAGCTCGAGCTGCGCGGTCACCTGCCGCGCGAGCAGCTCGAGCAGCCGGCGTTGCTGCGGCGTGACGCCGTTCGGCCGCGCGACCCGGTCGATCACGCACAGCGTGCCGAGCGGCAATCCTTCCCGCCCATACAGCACCGCACCGACATAGAAGCGGATGCCGTTTTCGGCCGTGACCAGCGGGTTGGCGACGAAGCGCTCGTCGGCGCTGAGGTCCGGCACGACGAGGAAGCCGTCGGTGCGCAGCGCATGAGCGCAGACGGATTGTTCGATCGGCGTCTCGGTCTGGCCGAAGCCGCGCGCCGCCTTGAACCACTGACGATCGCGCGCGACCAGGCTGACGAGCGCGATCGGCGCCTCCAGCGCGTCGGCCGCAAGCTGCGCAATCTCGTCGAAATCGCTTTCGGCCGGGGTGTCGAGCACGTCATAGCGGTCGAGCGCGGCCAGCCGTTCATCCTCCGACCAGTCGCGCCGGACGGGCAGGGGGGCGGGAACGGTCGGTTCGATCATGGCCGACGCCTAGCAGCGCCGCGCCCGCCTTGGCATCCCCCAAACTGACGTATGTTTGACGCGATCGATCGAGCGTCGCTCACCTCACCACTCGATCCCGATCTTGCCGAAATGCGCGGAGGATTGCTGGTGTCGAAACGCCTCGGGCAGCGCATCGAGCGGGAAGCGGCGGTCGACGATCGGCTTGATCCCGGTCGCGTCGATCGCGCGAACAAAGTCCTGCTGCTGGCGGCGCGATCCGACGATCAATCCCTGGAGCCGAGCCTGCTTTGCCATCAGCGCGGCGGTGGGCACGTCGCCCGCGGTGCCGGTGACAGTGCCGATCAGCGCGATGTGCCCGCCGACGCGCACCGCCTCGATCGAGTTCGCCAGCGTGCCGGCGCCGCCAAGCTCAAGCACATGGTCCACGCCGCGCCCGCCGGTCCAGTCGCGGACGGCGCGGCCCCAAGCCTCGACTTCACGATAATTGACGACGTGGTCGGCGCCCAGGTCGCGCGCACGCTCGAGCTTCTCGCCCGAGGAGGAGGTGATGACAACGGTCGCGCCCATCGCCCTGGCGATCTGGAGCCCCCAGATCGACACGCCGCCGGTGCCGAGCAGCAGCACGACGTCGCCTGCCTTCAGTCCGCCATCGCCGACCAGCGCGCGCCAGGCGGTAAGGCCGGCAGTAGTGATCGTCGCCGCCTCGACCGCGTCATAGCCGCGCGGGGCGTGGGTGAAGGCGGTCGTCGGAACGACGACGGCTTCGGTGGCATAGCCGTCGATCCCGTCACCGGGCGTGCGGCTGAAGTCGCCGATCGTCGGCGCGCCGTCGTGCCAGTCCGGGAAGAAGCACGAGACGACCGCGTCGCCGACCGCGAATTCGGCGACACCGTCGCCCACCGCCTCAACGATGCCGCCGCCGTCAGCGAGCGCGATGCCGTTCGGTTTGCCCTGCATCCGACCCGTGACGACGCCCAGGTCGTGATAGTTGAGCGAACTGCCGTGAAGGCGCACGCGGATCTCGCCGGCGCCGGGCTGTCCCGGGTCGGGCCGGTCGGCAAAGGCCAGTGTTTCGAGTGTCGCGGGCGAACCGGTCACCATCGCCTTCATGCGGGATGCTCCTTCATGTCTGGCCGGCGCATATCGGGGGCCGGGCGATCAGAACAAGACGCGGGGCGGAGCCGATCCGCCTATCATCCGTTAGGAAGCCTCGCGGACAAAGGGGCGTATGTGCTTCAAGATGTGTTGAATTTCCTGATCGCCGAAAGCGAGCCGCCCGAAGCGCGCGACAGAAGGCGGCGAAGCGTCGGGCGAAGTTCGGGCGAGACGTACGAGGCGTTGCTGGAGCGGATCGCACCTGGCGCACGAACGACGCGGGTGACGCCGGCGGACCACGGGCAGGATGCGGTGCCGCCCGACGGCCTCGATGCCTATGACGCGGTGTTCCTCACCGGATCGCCGCTTCACTTGTACGACGACACGCCCGAGTGTCGCCGGATCATCACGTTCATGCGCTCGGTGTTTGCGTCGGGCACGCCGTCGTTCGGCTCCTGCGCCGGGCTTCAGGTGGCGACGGTCGCCGCGGGCGGGACGGTGCGATCGATGGGTGGCCGGCGCGAGGCAGGCTTTTCCCGTCGCATCGCGCCGACCGATGCGGGGCGTGGGCATCCGCTGCTCGCCGGGCGGCCGGCGGCGTTCGATGCGCCGGCGATCCACACCGATGAGGTCGCGTCGCTGCCCGAGGAAGCGGTGCTGCTCGCCTCCAATGGCGTGACAACGGTGCAGGCAGCGGAGATCCGCAGCGGCCCGGGCATCTTCTGGGGCGTTCAGTATCATCCCGAACTCAGCCTGTTCGAGGTGGCGGCGGCGCTTCGGCGTCAGGCCGACGACCTGATCGAGCATTCGCTTGCGCAAAGCGACGACGATGTGGAGGCGCATGCTTTGTTGGTCGAGGCGCTGCATGACGAGCCCGGCCGCCGCGATCTCGCCTGGCGGCTCGGCTTGGACGATCAGGTCACCGACCGTGGCAATCGGTGCCGGGAGATCGGCAACTTCGTCGAGCATCTGGTGCTGCCGACCCGATCGCGGCGCGGGCGCGGCTAGCCGCCGAGCGTCTGGTCCTGCTGTGCGAACCAGGTGAGCGCGGCGTCGAACTGATCGGGTTCGAAATCGGGCCACAGCTCTTCGCGGATGTAGAAGTCGGCATAGACCGACTGCACCGGTAGGAAGCCGCTCAGCCGACGCCCGCCGCCCCAGCGGACGATCAGGTCGAGGCGCGAGACGTCCTTCGATCGCAACCCGTCGCCGCGCAGCCCGTCGAGGTCCCACTCCCAGCCATAGTTCATGAGGAGGTTGACCTTCATCCCGTCGCCGCGGCGCTCGCGATAGTCGAGCAGCTCGCGCGGGAACTTGGCCGAACGCTCGTCACCGACGACGAGCACCGCCGCCCCGCGATCGGCGATCGCATGGGCGAAGGCGACCGACGCCTCGGTAAAGCGCGCCTGCTGCGCCGAGGGCCGCTTCAGATTGTCCTTGGTGAAGCAATAGATCGTCACTTCCTCGATGCCGAGGCTCATGCACTGGTCCGAGAGGCGCAGACCGGGTTCGATGCCGTGCGCGTACCCGTCCTGCTTGGCGAGGCCGCGATCGGTCGCCCATCGGCGATTGCCGTCGGGGATGAAGCCCACATGTCGCGGCAACCTGCGCTTGACCATCTTTACTCCCGTTGGTGGCGTCGGACCCAGCCTAGCACCCGGCGGCGTTTGCGCCTGTGATACAGGTTATGAACGTTATGCGAGCCCCTCGAACCAATCTCTATAGGGCGTGGTGCGAGCCATGTGGCGGTTGAGGTCGGGAGCGCCATCGTCCCACCAGACGGGCCCGCGCTCGCCCAGCGCCGTCTTTGCGTCATCCACGCGCCTGCCCGCGTCGGCGAGCGCATCCTTGTCGCCCGCGCGCCGGGCCGTGCCGACCGCCCGGCGCGCGCTCATCAGATCGGCGACGAGCGCTTGCCGAACGTCCTCGGCCAACGCTGGGTTGGACCGGCGCCACAGCCGGCCGCGCACGACGATGTACCGGCCGTCCGGCGTGACGGGAACGTCGCCGCGCTTCGTGCCCGTCACGCCCGCGCGCCTCAGCGGCCAACCGCTTCCTTGACCTTCTCGGCCGCCTTGGCGAGCAGGCCCTTCTCGGCTTCCTCCGCCTCTTCCTTGGTCTTGAAGGCGGCGCCCTCGGGCTCGGCAGGGGGCGCGTAGACCGAGAACAGCTTGAGCGCGCCCGATCCCTTGTTGGCGATGTTGTGCTCGGCGCCCTTGGGGATGACGACCATGTGGTTGACGCCCGCCTTGGTCCGGCTGCCGTCGACGGTCACCTGCGCCTCGCCCGCGACGATGAAGGTCGTCTGGTCGGCGGGGTGGGTCTCCAGCCCGATCTCCTCGCCGGCCGGGATGCTCATCAGCACGACCTGCACCTTGTTGTCGCGATAGACCTCCTTCTGCCAAAGCTCGTTCTTGGTCGCGAGTTCGACCATGTCCTTGTTGAAGATCGCCATGCCGGGCTCCTTTGATGGGGTCAGCGACAGGAACGCGGTGCCGGGCAAACGGATGCGCCGCGGAAATATGCCGAGGAAAATTTGAAGGTGCGAAAGGAGCTTAGGCTGGGCGATGTCGTTGACCCTGTCTCATGTTACGACAGGTGCACGCTTGACCGATCCTTCCCGCCCGCTGCGTCTCGGCTTTCCGGTCAAGGTGATGGGAAAGCCCGGCATGAAGACGCAGGACACGCGTCGCTGGCAGAAGAACCCGCATCTCAAATGCTCGCTGGAGCTGCTCGACGCGGTGCTCGACTATCTGAAGGCCGAGCGGCTCGACATGTACCGGCTGTCGTCGGACATCGCGCCCTATGCCACGCATCCGGACCTGCCGCAGTTCCACGGTATGGTCGCCGAGAGCGATGCGGAGCTGCGCGCGTTCGGTGCCAAGGCGCGCGAGTACGACATCCGGCTGTCGTTCCACCCCTCCCAATATGTCCTTCTCAACGCGCCGGACCCGGAGCTGACGCGCAAGAGCATCTGGGACCTGTCGAGCCAGGCCGAGATGCTCGACCGGATGGGCCTTGATGACGAGGCGGTGATGGTGACGCATGTCGGCGGCGTTTACGGCGACCACGAGGCGAGCCGCGCACGCTGGATCGAGGGGTGGGAGCAATGCCCGGAGCATGTCCGCCGCCGGCTGGTGCTCGAGAATGACGACATCCGCTTCTCCGCCGCCGATGCGCTCTGGATCCACGAGCGGACGGAGGTGCGGCTGATCTTCGACTATCAGCATTTCTGGTGCCTCAACCCCGAACGGCTCGACATGCGCGAGACGCTGGAGCGCTTTCTCGCCACCTGGCCCGCGGGCGTGCGGCCGAAGATCCATTTCTCCAGTCCCCGCACCGAACTCCGCGAGATCAAGCAGAAGATCACGCCCAAGCAGCGCGCCGCCGCCAAGGCGGGGAGGGCGCAGAAGGGCGCGATGCTGAAGGCGCCGGTCAAGCCGACGGCGCGGGTCCGCACCGTGCTGCGCCCGCCGATCTGGACGGGTCATGCCGACTTCACCAACCCCTTCGAGTTCGCGACCTTCATGCGGATGGCCGAGGGGCTGGTGTTCGACGTGATGCTGGAGGGCAAGTCCAAGGATCTGAGCCTGATGCGGCTGCGCCCCGACCTGCTGCGCTACGCACCCGACGTTGCCGCCCGCTTCGGGATCACCGAGGCCGAGGCGATCGAGGATGAGGCGCGGCTGGAGCGCGGCGTCGATACCGAGGACGAGCCCGATGTCGACGAAGGATCGTCGACGCGAGAGGCCGCCTGACGTAGAAGCCTGTCGACAGGATTGTATCGATCCTATACGATCCATCAACGATCGACGGGAGAGGGTGATGGTTAAGTGGTTGGCGGATCGCCGAAAGGCGAGGGCGTGACGATGATCGAACCGGCCAATGGGTTCTCGATCGATCGCCGCACCGCACTGGCAGGGATCGCCGGCGTGTTCGGCGCCGGCCTGTTCGCGCCGCTCGCGCGCGCGGCCGGCTATGAGCCGATCCCCAAGATCAACACGGGCAAGCCCGCGGTCGTGTTCACGCCCGCGCAGCGCGCGCTCGTCACCGCACTCAGCGAGCGGGTGATGCCGACCACCGACACGCCGGGCGCGATCGCCGCCGGAGTGCCGGAGTATATCGAGCACATGATGGGCGACTGGGCGATCAGCGACGATCGCGACCTGATCGTCGGCGGACTGGGCGCAATCGATGCACGCAGCATGGCCGACTACAAGAAGCCTGCGCTCAAGGTATCGGGCGCTCAGCAGGACGCGCTGCTGACGCTGGCGATGAACGACCAGATCCCGAACGGCGCCAAGTTCTTCGAGGCGTTCCGCCAGCTCGTCGTCACCGGCTATTTCACGTCGGAGATCGGGATCACGCAGGAGCGGACCTATCTGCCGGTGCCCGGCGACTATGACGGCGCCTATCCGGCGTCGAAGGTGACGCGCATCTTCTCGGCCTGAGCGCCCTCCGCTCGCTCGACCCCATTTCAGAATTCGACAGGCAGACATCATGGCAGCAACGGATCGCTTCGACGCAATCGTCATCGGCTCGGGCGTGAGCGGCGGCTGGGCCGCCAAGGAACTCACCGAAAAGGGGCTGCGCGTCCTGATGGTCGATCGCGGCCGGATGGTCGAGCATGGGGAGGACTATCCCTATGACGGTAAGTCCGCGTTCGAGATCCCGGCGCGCAACCGCATGCCGGCGGCGTTCACCAAGAGCGACTATAAGGGCCTGAACTTCTGGGTTCAGCCGGCCAATCAGCCGTTCTTCACCAACGATCGGCTGAACCCGTACGACTTCGACGCGCCCAATCCGTTCCACTGGGTGCGCGGCGGCGTGGTGGGTGGCAAGTCGCTGACCTGGGGCCGCTGGAGCTTCCGCTGGGCGCCGACCGACTTCGAGGCGAACAAGCGCGAGGGCATCGGTACCGACTGGCCGATCCGGTATGACGACGTCGCGCCGTGGTACAGCTATGTCGAGAAGTATATCGGCGTGTCCGGCGGGCGCGAGAATCTCGACTATCTGCCCGACAGCGAGTTCATGCCGCCGTTCCCGATGAACGTCGCGGAGAAGTGGCTGAAGGGGCGGCTCGAGTCCGAATTCCCGGGCCGCAAGCTCATCAACGCGCGCCTGTCCAACATCACCGAGGACAAGCCCGATCAGAACCGCTCGCGGTGCCAGAAGCGCGCGCAGTGCGACCGCGGTTGCAGCTTCGGCGCGTACTTCTCGACGCAGGCGGTGACGCTCCCGGCGGCGCGCGCGACGGGGCGGCTGACGCTCCGGCCCGACACCTGGGCGACCAACGTCGAATATGATCCGGCCAAGAAGCGCGTCACCGGCGTTCGCCTGGTCAACGCCAATACTGGCCAGGCCGAGGTCGTGCAGGCGCGAATGGTGTTCCTGTGCGCCTCTGCGATGGGGTCGCTCCACGTCCTCCTCAACTCGCGGGCGGAGGGCAGCCAGCGCAGCCACTTCCATTCGAACGGCGCGCTCGGCAGCGCGGTGATGGACCATATCTTCAAGGTCAATCTGGGCGGCGACGTGCCGGGCATGACCGAGTTCGTCGAATATGGCCGTCGCCCCGGCGGCGTCTATGTCCCGCGCTTCCGCAATCTCAAGGACGAGGAACTGCCGTTCAAGCGCGGCTATGGCTATCAGGGCGGCGCCAGCCGCCGCCAGCCGGTGCCAGAGGGCTTCGGCGTGTCGATGAAGCACGGCATGCGCAACTATGGCCCATGGCGCTTCAACATGAGCGCGTTCGGCGAGTGCCTGCCCTACGAAGACAATCGCGTGATGCTGAACTTCGACAAGACCGACAGCCGCGGCATGCCGCTGCTCCGCTTCGACGTCACGTTCCGCGACAACGAGATCAAGATGATGGACGACGCGCAGGCGCAGGGCGAGCTGATGCTCCGCCAGGCGGGCCTGACCAACGTCACCAGCAACCGCGGCACGCACATTCCGGGCGAGGCGATCCACGAGATGGGCGGCGCGCGCATGGGTCGCGACCCGCGGACGTCGGTACTCAACGGCTGGAACCAGGCGCATGACGCGCCGAACCTTTATGTCACCGACGGGGCGATGATGGCGTCGGTGTCGTGCGTGAATCCGTCGCTGACCTTCATGGCGATGACCGCCCGCGCTGCGGACCATGCGGTCAAGCAGATGAAGGCGGGCGTGATCTGACCGGCGTTCAGGCGGGCTGACGGCTCACGATCAGCTCGCCGATCCGCGTAGCGAGCGTCTCGAGCGAGAAAGGCTTCGTCACCATCGACATGCCCGTGCCCAGGAAATCGCCGCGCAGCGTCGCCTGTTCGGCATAGCCGGTGATGAACAGGATCGGCAGCTCGGGCCGATGCGTCCGCGCCAGCGTCGCCAGGTCGCGGCCGTTCATGCCCGGCATGCCGATGTCGGAGATCATCAGGTCGATGCGCTGGTCGGACGCGAGCAGCGGCACCGCGTCGGTCGGCGTGCCGATCTCGACCGCCTCGTAGCGCAACTCCTCCAGCACCTCGCGCACCAGCATCCGGACGGATTGGTCGTCCTCGACGATCAGCACGCGCTCGCCCGATCCGCCGCGCGCGAGGACGGGCGTGGGCACGGCGGCGATCGTCGGCGCCTGGGTCGTCGGGAGGTAGAGCTTGACCGAGGTGCCGCGTCCCGGCTCGCTGTCGATCCGCACCGCACCGCCGCTCTGCTGGGCAAAGCCATAGACCATCGACAGGCCGAGGCCTGTTCCTTGGCCGATCGGCTTGGTGGTGAAGAACGGGTCGAAGACCTTCTCGATCACGTCGGCGGGGATGCCGGTGCCGGTGTCGGAGACCGCCACCATCACGAAGGGACCGTCGCCCAGATCGCGGATCGTCGACACGCCCGTCTCGATCACCAGCTTGCCGCCGTCGGCCATCGCGTCGCGGGCATTGAGCGCGAGATTGAGGATCGCGTTCTCGAGCTGGTTGGCGTCGGCGAGTGCGTTGGGGAGCTCGGCGGCGAGCGCCAGCTCGAACTCGATCTGCTCGGGCAGTGCGCGCTCGACGAGCTGGGTCATCGATCCGATCAGGGCGTTGAGGTCGAGCGGCGCCGGATCGAGCGACTGACGGCGCGAGAAAGCGAGCAGGCGGTGCGTCAGCGCCGCGGCCCGCTGTGCAGAGGTGGTCGCCGCGTCGATGTAGCGGTCGAGATCCTCGAACTGGCCCATCGCCATTCGCCGCCGCATCAGGTCGAGCGAGCCGATGATGCCGGTCAGCATGTTGTTGAAGTCGTGGGCGATGCCGCCGGTCAGCTGGCCGACCGCCTCCATCTTCTGGCTCTGGCGCAGCGACGCCTCGGCGCGCTCGCGCTCGGCGATCTCGGCCTGGAGCCGGTCGAGCGCGTTCTCCAGCTCGGCAGTGCGGTCGCGCACCTGACCCTCAAGCTGGTCGGCGGCGTCGGCGAGCGCGCGGCGGCGCTGGTGGAGGTCGAAGAAGACGCTGGCCTTGCCGCGCAGGATGTCGGGCTCGATCGGCTTTTGAATGAAGTCGACGGCACCCGCTTCATAGCCGCGGAAGCGCCGGTGCGTGTCGGCGCTGCCCGCGGTCACGAAGATAATGGGCACGTGCCGCGTCCGCTCGCTGCCGCGCATGAACTCGGCGAGCTCGAAGCCGTCCATGCCCGGCATCTGTACGTCGAGGAGCGCCAGCGCGACCTCGTGCGTCAGCAGCAGCTCCAGCGCCTCCTCGCCCGATCGTGCGCGCAGGAACCCCAGCCCCTCGCGCCTGAGCAGCGCTTCCAGCGCGATCAGGTTTTCCTCGAGGTCGTCGACGATCAGGAAATGGGTGATGTCGGCGGCGTGGGTCATGATGCTACAAGGCTAAGCAGGAAATCGGCGACCGCGTCGAGTGACATAGGTTGGGAATCGCGACATCGCGCCAGCGCCGCGGCGGGCATCGCCGATGCATAGGCGGTGGCGGGGTCCTCGACCAGGACGGTGCCGCCGGCCGCCACGATCGCCGCCGCGCCGCGGGCGCCGTCGTCATTGGCGCCGGTCAGCACCACGCCGGTCAGTGACGCCGCAAAGATATCCGCCGCGCTTTCGAACAGCACGTCGATCGAGGGGCGCGAGTAGAGCACCGGCGGCTCGACCGAGAGCGCGATCGTGCCGCCCGCCTCGACCAGCATGTGATAGCCGGGCGGCGCGAAATAGGCCGTGCCGGGTGCGATCGGCTCCTTGTCCTCGGGCTCCCGCACCGCGATCCGGCACTTGTCCGCGAACAGCGCGGCGAGCGTCGAGGGCGTCTCGGGGATGTGGACGACGATGAGGAGCGGGAGCGGATAGTCCACGGGCAGCCGCGGCAGGATGCGCGACAATGCCTCCACCGCACCCGCCGACGCGCCGATGACGACCGCACTCATCGTTCGGCCCGCTGGTAGATCTTTTCCTCCCGCACGAACTCGCTGAACGCGTCGGCATGGGCGGAGAAGCGCAGCGTTTCCTTCGACCCCAGCCCCAGGAACCCGCGCCGGCTGAGCGAATCCTTGAACAGCCCGACCGCGCGGTCCTGAAGCGGGCGATCGAAATAGATCATGACATTGCGGCAGGACACGAACTGGCATTCGGCGAAGACGGCGTCGGTGACGAGGCTGTGGTCGGAGAACACGACCTGCGCGCGCAGCTTCTTGTCGAACACCGCTCGACCATAGGCGGTGGTGTAATAGTCGGAGAGCGAGGTGCGGCCGCCCGCCTGCTGATGGTTCTGCGTGAACGCCGCGATCCGGTCGAGCGGATAGACGCCCGCCTGCGCCGCCTCCAGCGCCGCGGGATTGATGTCGGTCGCGTAGAGGAGCGTGCGGTCGAGCAGCCCCTCCTCGTGAAGCAGGATCGCAAAGGAGTAGAGCTCCTCGCCCTGGCTGCACCCGGCGATCCAGATCTTGAGCGAGGGATAGGTGCGCAGGTGCGGCACAACTTTTTCGCGGATCGCGCGGAAATAGCCCGGATCGCGAAACAGCTCGCTGACCTGCACGGTCAGATAGTCGAGCAGCTGCCCGACCAGCGCATCGCCGTGGAGGAGCGTGTCCTGCATCGCCGAAAAGCTCGTGAAGCCGAGCTGCGCCCGCGCCTGCCGCAGGCGCCGCTTGATCGACGCGCGGGCGTAGTGGCGGAAATCATAATGGTAGCGCCGATAGAGCGCCTCCAGCAGCAGGTGGATCTCGATATCCTCGACCGCCTCGGTCGCGGGCGGGGCTATCTTGGCATCCATACGCGCACCAGCGAGAGCAATTTGTCGACGTCGAGCGGCTTGGCCATGTAGTCGTTGGCGCCGGCCGCGATGCAGTTGCGCTGATCGTCCGGCATCGCCTTGGCGGTCAGCATGATGACCGGCAGCTTGGTCCAGCGCCGATCCTGTCGGATGCGGCGCGTGGCATCCAGCCCGTCCATCACCGGCATCATCACGTCCATCAGGACGAGGTCGATCGCCTCCGCGGTGCCCGCGGACTTGTCGAGCGCGTCCAGCGCCTCCTGTCCGTTGCGCGCGATTGCGATCCTGGCGCCGCGCGGCTCCAGGATGTTGCTGAGCGAATAGACGTTCCGGACGTCGTCCTCGACGATCAGGATGCGCCGTCCCTCCAGCAGCGCGTCGCGGTGGCGCGCTTGGCGGATCATCTTCTGCTGCTCGGGCGGCAGTTCGGACACGACCTGGTGGAGGAACAGGGTCACCTCGTCGAGCAGGCGCTCGGGCGACTTGGCGCCCTTGATGATGATCGAGTTCGAATAGCGGCGCAGCTTCTGCTCGTCCTCGCGGCTCAGATCGTGGCCGGTATAGACGATGACGGGCGGGAAGCCGTGTTCCTCGTCCTGGCTGAGCGTCTCGAGCAACGAGAAGCCCGAGGCGTCGGGCAGCGACAGGTCGAGCACCATGCAATCGAACGTCTGCTCGCGCAGCAATTGCAGGCACTCGGCCGCGGTTCCGGCGCCGACCGCCTCGACCTCCGGCCCGGCCAGCAGCTTGCCAACCGCCTCGCGCTGGACGGGATCGTCCTCGACGATCAGAACGCGGCGCATCGTGCGCGTCAGCTGCGCCTCCAGCGCGCCGAGTGCCTGAGCCAGATCCTCGCGCTTCACCGGCTTCACCAGATATCCCATCGCGCCGAGCGAGAAGGCGGTGTGCGTCTGGTCGCTCGCCGACACGACATGGATCGGGATGTGCCGCGTCGCATCTTCGCGCTTGAGCCGGTCGAGCACCGCGAGGCCAGACTGATCGGGAAGGCCGAGGTCGAGCACGATCGCGTTCGGCCGATATTCGCGCGCGAGCGACAGCGCTTCTTCAGCGGTGCCGGCGACGAGCGCCTGAAATCCCGCCTCGCGCGACAGGTCGCGGACGATCCCGGCGAACACGCGATCGTCCTCGACGATCAGCAGGATGCGGCGTGTGGCTTCGAGCTGGTCGCGATCATCCTCGACGGGCGCCAGCCGGGCGAGGGCGGGAGCGGGGCGGGAGCGCCGGCGCGGGTTCGGCCGAAGCCGCGGCGGGGCGGGCTCAGACCGTTGCTCGACCAGCGACGGGTCGTAATCGATCGGGATCGTCACGGTGAACCGACTGCCCTTGCCGGGCTCGCTCTCCAGCGTGATCGCGCCGCCGAGCAACCGCGCCAGCTCGCGCGAGATCGACAGGCCGAGGCCGGTGCCGCCATATTTGCGGTTGATCGCCCCATCGGCTTGGCGGAACGCCTCGAAGATCGCGCGGTGCTGCTCGGGGGTGATGCCGATTCCCGTGTCCGCCACGGTCAGCGCCAGCCGATCGCCGTCGGCGGGCGCGATCGCCAGCGTGACGGTGCCGCGCTCGGTGAATTTGAAAGCGTTGGAGAGCAGGTTCTTGAGGATCTGCTCCAGGCGCTGCCGGTCGGTGCCGAGACCAGAGGGCGCCGCCGGATCGATCTCGATCGCGAAGTCGAGCCCGCGCTGCCGCGCGATCGGATCGAAGGTTTGGCGAAGGTCGCCGACCAGACGGTTGATCGACACCGGCTCGGCATGGATGTCGACATGCCCCGCCTCGATCTTCGACAGGTCGAGAATGTCGTTGATGAGGTTGAGAAGGTCGTTGCCCGACGCCTGGATCGTGCGTGCATATTGCGCCTGATCGTCGGACAGGTTGCCGTCCGGATTGTCGGCGAGCAGCTTCGACAGGATCAAGAGCGAGTTGAGCGGCGTGCGCAGCTCGTGGCTCATATTGGCGAGGAAGTCGGACTTGTACTGGCTTGCCTGTTCGAGCTCGCGCGCCTTGAGCTCCACCGCCGCGGTCGACTTGGCGAGGTCGTCGCGCTGCGCTTCCAGAAGCTGGGCCTGCTCCTCCAACTGCGTGTTGGTCTGCTCCAGCTCCACCTGCTGCTGCTCGAGCCGCACCGCCGATTCCTTTAGCGCGCGGCCCTGTTCCTCCAGCTCCTCGTTCGAGACCTTGAGCTCCTCGCTCTGCACCTGAAGCTCGTTGGCTTGGCGCTGGGTCTCGTCGAGCAGCGCCTGAAGCTCGCTGCGATACTTGGCCGAGCGGAGTGCGATGCCGACGGGCGAGGCGATGCGCGTCAGCAGCTCCAGCGTGCGATCGTCGATCGGATGGAGGAAGCCGAACTCGACCACGGCATTGACCTCGCCATCGGCGATCAGCGGCGCGATGACGAGGTGGCGCGGTGTATCACGGCCCAGCGCCGAGCCGAGCGTCAGATAGCCCTCCGGCACGTCGGTCAAAACCATCGGCGATCCGTCGGCGGCGACGCGGCCGAGCAGCCCCTCACGCAGCGTGAACCGCTCCGGCACTGCCGCATCGGCCGGCACGCCGAGCGTCGCCATCCGCTCGAACAGGCCATGCTCGCCCTTGAACAGCACGCCCGCCTGTGCGCCCAGATAGGGCGTCAGCGTGTCGAGGATGTTGGCCGCCAGATCGCGCACGCTCTTGTCGCCGAGCATCGCCTGGCCCAGCTCGACCTCGCCCGCCTGGAACCAGCTCTGGCGGACGCGCGCGAGCGCGGTGCGATGGAGCAGCACCCCGACCGCCAGCGCCAGCGCGCCGCCGAGCAGCGCGGTGACGATGCCGCTGATCGTCGCGGTCCAGAACGCCGCGTCCATCTGGGTCAGGCGGGCCTCGCGCGACCGTCGCTCTTCCGTCCGCATCTGGCTGATCTGGTCGCGGATCGCGTCCATGGCGATCTTGCCGCGGTCGGTGTTGACGAGCGCGAGCGCACCCGAAACGTCGCGCGACCGGCGAAGCTCGATCGTCTGGCTGAGCTCGGCAAGCTTGGCATCGAGGCGAGGGCGCAGGCGTTGCAGGTTGGTGCGCTGCGCGGAACTGATGCTGGTCATCGCCTCGATCGTCGCGACGCTCGCCTCGGTCCTCGCCAGCGCCTGCTGGTAGGGCTCCAGATAGCGCTCGTTACCGGTGAGGAGGTAACCACGCTGACCCGTCTCGGCATCCTGGACCGCTGAGAGCAGGTTGCCGAGTTCGGTGATGACCTCGTGCGTGCGGACGACGCGGGCCGTGTCGCCGCGCAGCGCCTGGATGTTCGAATAGGCAAGCGCGCCGCTCAGGAGGAAGAAGAGCAGCGCCCCGCCGATGCCGAGGATGGTGCCGAGCCCGATCCGGTCGGGAGTGCGCGCATCACGCACGAAAGCCTGCGCCATCGTTTCCGGCGATCCTTTTGCCACGAACAAGTCGCAGCGACCGCTTCCACGCATGGCCATGAGGCGCAAGCCTCAATCGTCCGAAAACCGTCCTTGCTGAAGTGTCAGTCGGGCGTCGGCCTTACCGAAAGCGGTTTGTGCGGCGCAGCAGAAAGTGGCGTGCCTGAAGGTGATAGATGGCCTGCATCCGGTCCATACCGGTCTCACGCTGGATACGCTGAATCTCGATTTCGCTCGGCATGAGCAATAAAACCACCACGGCAGATCAAGTTTCCCGTGCTTCAACCCTTCGATGCCTCAACTCGGCACGCGTGCTGCTCTGCAGCAAATGAAAGGGAGGAATGGTGGACGCACTTGGGCTCGAACCAAGGACCCGCTGATTAAGAGTCAGCTGCTCTACCAACTGAGCTATGCGTCCATTCCGGAGAGGAACGAGCCGTTCAGAAAGGCCGTTCCCGCGTCGGGAGGCGCGCCACTAGCATCGCCCCCTCGACCCGACAACCCCTTTTTTCGCATTGCGTCAAAACATCCGGGGAAAGCCCGACTTGGGCTGTCCGGCGCGATTGAGCGACATGAGGATGCCGACGCAGATCAGCACCGTCATCTGTGCCGATCCGCCGAAGCTGACCAGCGGAAGCGGGATGCCCACGACCGGCGCCAGGCCCATCACCATCATCAGGTTGATCGCGACATAATAGAAGATCGTCGTCGCCAGCCCCGCCGCCGCCAACCGTCCGAAACGATTGGGCGATCGGCCCGCGACGTTCATCCCCCAGCGGATCAGCAGCATGAAGGCCAGGATCAGCAGCACGCCGCCGACCAGACCCCATTCCTCCGCCATCGTCGCAAAAACGAAGTCGGTGTGACCCTCGGGCAGATAGTCGAGGTGGCTCTGCGTCCCCTGGAGGAAGCCCTTGCCGAACAGCCCGCCGGATCCGATCGCGATCTTCGATTGGCTGATGTGATAGCCGGTGCCGAGCGGATCGGCCTCAGGGTTCATGAAGATCAGCACGCGATTGCGCTGATAATCGTGGAGCACATAGTTGACGGCGATCGGGATGAAGAGTGCGAGCGCCAGTGCGCCGCCGATGAACAGCCGCAGCGGCACGCCCGCTAGGAACATGATGACCAGCCCGCCACCGGTGATCATCAGCGCGGTGCCGAGATCGGGCTGGAGCATCACCAGCGCCGCGGGCATCGCGATCAGCCCGGCCGCTGGCCAGATGCCGCTGAACCGCCGCACCTCCGCCGCCGGGAGGATCGCGTAGAAGCGGGCGGCGGCGAGGACCATGAACAGTTTCATGAACTCGGAAGGCTGGAGCCGGATGAAGCCGAGGTCCAGCCAGCGCTGGCTGCCCCCCTTGACCGCGCCGAGCAGCTCGACAGCGACGAGCGCGACGAGCGTGATCCCATAACCCGGCAGCGCGATCGCTTCCCAGGCGCGCGCAGGCACCCAGGACAGGACGATCGCGAGGCCGAGACAGACCGACAGCCGCAATCCCTGCGACCAGGCCCAGGGCAGGAAGCTGCCCCCCGCGGCGGAGAACAGCACGACCGTGCCGAACCCGCCGATCGCCAGGATCAGCAGGAGTACATGCCAGGGCAGTTGCGCGATCGGCGCCGGGATGAGTTCGGACAGCTTCATGGGCGGGGCGGCGGGGCTGGAGGTGACGCCTCAGGATGTGGCGAGGGGGTGGGGATCGGGATGGGCGCCTGCCGGACGAGGCGATACGCCTCCGCCTTGGCCGCCATGCGCGCGTTGAGGTCGCCGCCCCACTGCTTCTCGAACGCGTCGAGCGTCTCGATCGCGCGGGGACGGTCGAACAGATAGGTGAGCAGGTCGCGCGCGACCGGCGCCGCGGCGCCGGAGCCCGACATGCCGTGCTCGATCACGACGGCGACGGCGTAGAGCGGTGCCTCCACCGGTGCGAAACCGATGAACAGGCCGTGGTCGCGATACTTCCAGGGCACGTTGAGGCCACCGCGCGCGCCGCCGGCGATGCGGCGGACCTGCGCGGTGCCGGTCTTGCCGCCCATGCGAATGCCCTCGACCTGCAGGCGGCTGCGCACCGCGGTACCGGCGCCGTTGACGACCTCGTCCATCCCCGACCGGATCAGGTCCATGCGCTCGGGCGGGACGTCGAGCATGGGCGCGACGATCGGCGCGTCGGCGAGGATACGCGGGACGAGCGCGCGACCGGATGCGATCCGCGACGCCTGGACCGCGAGCTGAAGCGGGCTGGCGAGGATGTAGCCTTGTCCGATTGAGGCGTTGAGCGTGTCGGACGGCGTCCATTTCTGATCGTACTTGCGCAGCTTCCACGCCGGATCGGGGATAGTGCCGTAACGCTGCGATGGGAAGGGCAGGTCGTATTCGGCACCGAGCCCCAGCTCACGCGCGGCGGCGGCGACCGCGTCCATCCCGACATCGCGACCCATCGTGTAAAAATAGGTGTTGCAGCTCTTTGCGATCGCGCGGTGCAGATTGACCGAGCCATGCCGTCCAAGGCAGCGGAAAAAGCGGTTGCCAAGCTGATAGCCGCCGCCGCAGAAGACGGTGCGGTTGGGGTCGATGCCCGAACGCAGCGCCGCCAGCGCCGTCGCCGGCTTGAAGGTCGATCCCGGCGGGTAGAGGCCCTGCAGCACCTTGTTCATCAGCGGCAGATGGTCGTCGCCGCTCAGCATCCCCCATTCGAGCCGGCTGATCCCGTCGGAGAAGCTGTTGGGATCATAGGCCGGCATCGACGCCATCGCCAGGATGCCGCCGGTGCGCACGTCGATGACGACCGCCGAGCCGCTCTCGTTGCCCAGCCGCCGCGCGGCATATTCCTGGAGCCCGGCGTCGATCGTCAGCTTGACGGTGCGGCCGGGCACGTCGCGCCGTGTCTCGAGATCACGGACGGGACGACCGCGCGCGGTCACCTCGACGCGGCGAGCGCCGGGAATACCGCGGAGATCCTTTTCCAGCGATTTCTCAAGCCCATCTTTGCCGAGCTTAAAACCCGGAGCGAGATAGAGTGGGTCGCGGGTCTCCTTGTACTGCTCGGCATTGGCGGCGCCGACATAGCCGACCAGATGCGCGACTGCGGCGCCCGCCGGATAGTTGCGCGCATAGCCCTGTGTCGGCGCGACGCCGGGCAGCTCGGGCTGGCGCACCACGACCGCGGCATAGCGTTCCCAGTCGAGATTCTCCGCCACCGGCACCGGCTGGAGCCCACGCGCGGTGCTCAATTCCTTGGCGATGCGATCGACTTCGGTGGGGTCGAGCTTCAACAGGCGGGCGAGGTCGGTAAGCACGCGCACCGCATCCTCGACGCGTTCGGGGATGAGGTCGATTCGGAAATCAGTGCGGTTGTTGGCGATCGCATGGCCTGCGCGATCGACGATCCAGCCGCGACGCGGCGGGATCAGTGTCAGGTTGACACGATTGCTCTCGGCAAGCAGCTGGTACCGCTCGTTCTCCGCGACGGCCAGCCACGCCATCCGACCCGCCAGCATTGCGCCGACGCCCATCTGCGCGATGCCGAGCGTCATCGCCCGCCGCGAGAAGCTGAACGCCTGTGCCGCTTCGGTCACCTGACGGATCGGGCCGCTCATGGCCGACCCTTGGCGTCGAGCGCGAAGCACATGCGTGCAATCACCGGATAGAGCGCGGCGGATAGCGCAATCTGAAGCGCCAGCGCGGTGTCGACATGCGCCCCCAGCGGCGCGGCAATGAGCCGGCCGCCGATGAGGCAGAATGCGATCGTCCCGCTCGCCAACAGCCAGTCCTGCCAGAAATCACGCCACACGAGACGCATATCTAGCATATCCAAGGCAATAAACGACATCCCCCATAGGAGCATCGAACTGCCGAGCGGCTGGCCGCTGACCAGATCGTCGAACAGCCCGAGCGGCGCCGCCGCCCAGACGCGCAGCACATCCGACCGGAGCAGCCGCCAGCCGGCCAGTAGGATGAGGCCGAGCGGCGGCAACCAGGGCACCGTCGAGACCACCGGCACCAAGGTCGCAAGCGATCCGATCATCACCGTCAGCGGCGCCAGCCGCCGCGACCGGAGCGGCGGCTCCGGCTCTGCAAAGGCGGAGCGGAGCGGTTCGTTCACTTCTTCGCCTCGGCACCGGGGGGCGGCGCGGGCTGGGCAGGGGGAAGGAGATAGGGGCGCTGGACCTGCGCGAAGTCGAGCATGTCGGGGTTGGCAAGCGGGCGGGCCTCGGCGGTGTCCCGCGCGTTCTTGAGGACGCGGGCGACCGGGATGCCCGGCGGATAGATGCCGCCCGCGCCCGACGTCACGAAGACGTCGCCGGCGCGATAGGGCATGTTGGCGATCCCCGCGACGCGGACATCGATCAGTCCGTCGCCGCGCCCCGTCGCGATCGCGGGCATGCCATCGCGCACGCGGCGCACGGGAATGATGCTCTCGGGATCGACCGCCAGCAGCACGCGTGCGGTGTTGGGGCTCACCTCCAGCACGCGGCCGACCAGCCCTTCTGGCCCGCGCACCGGATAGCCGGCGCGCACGCCCTGCCAAAGTCCGGCGTTGAGGGTCGCGAAGCGGCGCGTGCTCGACCCGCTGGCGTTGACGAGGCGGGCGGTGGCGATCGTCTGCCCCTCACGGTCGCGGAGCTGGAGCAGGCGACGCAGGCGGATATTCTCGATCACCAGCGAGCGGGCGCGCTCGACCAGCTTCTTCTCCGCTTCACGCTCGCCCTTGAGCCGGCGGTTCTCGCCCATCACGCCAAAATAGCCGCCGACTCCCGGCGGGATATCGGCGACCTGGCGGCGCATCCAGTCGAGCCCCGACGATACCGGCGTCGTCGCTTCCCTCAGGATGCCGCGCGCCGCGACATAGGCGGGCGGGTTGAAGAAGGAGAGCACCAGCAGGATCGCGCCGACCATCGCGCCCAGCGCCGCGGCGACATAGCCGAGGAACAGGCCGAATTGCGCCCGGCGCGAAAATCCTGGCCGCGGCTTGCGTGGCGGCGCCATCGGCGCGCCCTCCCTTATCGAGTTCAGACCGCGAGCAGCACGCCGCGATAGATCGGATCCTCGAGCGCGCGGCCCGTGCCCAGCGCAACGCAGGTCAGCGGGTCCTCGGCGATCGTCACCGGCAGGCCGGTCTCGTCGCGAAGCACCTCGTCGATGCCCTGGAGCAGCGCGCCGCCGCCGGTCAGGACGATGCCCTGATCGACGATGTCGGCGGCGAGCTCGGGCGCGGTGTTCTCCAGCGCGATGCGCACGCCCTCGATGATCGTGCCGACCGGCTCCGACAGCGCCTCGGCGATCTGGCCCTGGTTGATCTGGATCTCCTTGGGCACGCCGTTGACCAGGTCGCGGCCCTTGATGTGGATCGTCGCGCCGATGCCGTCAGCCGGCGGCTTGGCGCAGCCGACCTCCTGCTTGATGCGCTCGGCCGTCGCTTCACCGATCAGCAGATTGTGGTTGCGGCGGACATAGCTGACGATCGCCTCGTCCATCTTGTCGCCGCCCACACGGACGCTGGTCGAATAGGCAAGGCCGCGCAGCGACAGGACGGCGACCTCGGTCGTGCCGCCGCCGATGTCGACGACCATGCTGCCGATCGGCTCGGTCACGGGCATGTCGGCACCGATCGCGGCGGCCATCGGCTCCTCGATCAGGAAGACCTGGCTCGCGCCCGCATTCGAGGCAGCGTCGCGGATCGCGCGGCGCTCGACGCTGGTCGAGCCAGAGGGGACGCAGATGACGATTTGCGGGAAGCTGAACGGTCCGCGGCGGCGGCCATGCACCTTCTCGATGAAGTGCTTGATCATCTGTTCGGCGACGTCGATGTCGGCGATGACGCCGTCGCGCAGCGGCCGGATCGCCTCGATCGAGCCGGGCGTCTTGCCCATCATCAGCTTGGCGTCGTCACCGACCGCCTTGACCTTCTTGACGCCGTTGAGCGTCTCGACCGCGACGACCGAAGGCTCGTTGAGGACGACGCCGCGCCCCCGAAGATAGACGACGGTGTTGGCCGTCCCCAGGTCGATCGCCATATCGTGCGACATGAACTTGAACAATCGCGAGAAAACCATCGACCAACCCGTTCTGGCCGCACGCGGAACTGCGCGCGGGCGTGATAGCGTCTAGCCGGACCCGCCGCCTGCCGGAAGTCCGGCGCCGGATGAAGGGTGGCGGTTGCGGGTCGCGGGATGCCGCCGCTTGGGCTAGAGGCTGTCCCATGTCAATACGCCGCCTGCCGCCCAACCTCGTCAACCGCATCGCCGCCGGCGAAGTGGTCGAGCGGCCTGCCTCCGCGCTCAAGGAACTGGTGGAAAACGCCGTCGATGCAGGGGCTTGCCGCATCGCAGTGCGGCTATCCGCGGGTGGGATCGACGGGATCGAGGTCGTGGACGACGGCTGCGGGATGGCGCCCGATGCCATGGCAATGGCGCTGGAGCGCCACGCGACCTCCAAATTGCCCGAATCGATGTGGGAAGCGGGCGCGATCGAAGGCGTCGCAACGCTCGGTTTTCGCGGCGAAGCGTTGCCCTCGATCGCCAGCGTCGCGCGCCTGACGCTCGAAAGCCGCGAGCGGGGCGGCGATGGCTGGCGCCGGATCGTCGACAATGGCGAGTTGGTCGAGGAAGGGCCCGCCGCACTGCCGCCCGGCACGCGAGTCCGGGTCGAGGCGTTGTTCGAGCGCATCCCCGCGCGCCGCAAGTTCCTGCGCAGCCCGCGCGCAGAATATGCCGCCTGCCTTGACGTCGTTCGCCGGCTGGCGATGGCGCGGCCGGAGATCGGCTTTTCGGTCGAGCATGACGGCCGCCGCGTGTTGTCGGTCGCGCCGGACGAGACGCGGCCCGATCGTGTCGCCGCGCTGACCGACCGTGCGCTAGCCGATAATTCGGTGGCGGTCGATCTGGAGCGGGCGGGGCATGTGCTGGGCGGGGTCGCCGGGTTGCCGACGTTCAACCGCGGCATCGCCGATCACCAGTATCTGTTCGTCAACGGCCGGCCGGTGCGCGACAAGCTGCTCGTCGGCGCGGTGCGCGGCGCCTATGCCGAGATGCTCGCGCGGGATCGCCATGCGGTGGTCGCGCTGTTTCTTGAGGTGCCCGCCGACAGCGTCGACGTGAACGTCCATCCGGCCAAGACCGAGGTGCGGTTCCGCGACCCCGCGCTGGTCCGCGGGCTGATCGTCAGCGGCCTTCGCCGTGCGCTCGACGAAGCCGGGCACCGCGTTGTTCAGGCGGCCGATGCGGGCGCGATGGCGAACTGGGTGGCGGAGCCGGTCGCCGCCGGTCCGGCGCCGGAGGCGTTCGCCTGGGGCCCGGCGCCGGGTACGGATCTGCTCGTCCGAGATGCGCGCCCGACCTTCCTCACCCCGCCGCCCGCGGCGCGGGCCGAGATGGCGGCGGAGCCCGTGCCGGCCACCACCGCTCATCCGCTGGGGGTGGCGCGGGGGCAGGTGGCACGAACCTATATCGTCGCGGAGGCCGAGGACGGCCTCGTCATCGTCGACCAGCATGCCGCGCACGAGCGGCTCGTCCTCGAACGCCTGCGCCGCGCGCTCGCCGCCGGCGGGGCGCCGCGCCAGGCACTGCTGCTCCCCGAAGTGGTCGAGATGGACGAGCCCGCTTGCGACCGGATCGAGGAGCGCGCCGCCGAACTCGCCGAGATGGGGCTGGAGGTCGAGCGGTTCGGCGCTCAGGCGGTGCTCGTCCGCGCGGTGCCGGCGCTGCTCGGCCAGAGCGACGTCACCGGCTTGATCCGCGACCTGGCGGACGAGATCGCCGCGCACGATCAGGCGCTGTCGCTGAGGGAGCGGCTCGACCATGTCGCGGCGACGATGGCGTGCCATGGATCGGTCCGGGCGGGCCGGGTGCTGTCGGTCGTTGAGATGAACGCGCTGCTCCGCGAGATGGAGGTTACGCCGCACTCGGGCCAGTGCAATCATGGCCGCCCGACCTGGGTGAAGCTGGCGCACGGCGACATCGAAAAGCTGTTCGGGCGACGCTAGAAGGGGGTCTCGTCACCCCGGACTTGTTCCGGGGTCCACTTGGCCGCGGTGGCGAAGGTCTGTGGCTCGCACGGTGTTTTGACCACGACCGCTTAGGCGAATGGCTCGGTGGACCCCGGAACAAGTCCGGGGTGACGGATTGGAGGAGGAGGCGTAACCTCCAGCCATGCCGCGCATCGCCACCTATGCCGAGTTCTGGCCCTTCTACCTTCGCGAACATGCGAAGGCGCGGACGCGGCGGCTGCATTATGCGGGGACCGCGCTGACCTTCGTCTTTGCCGGTATCGCGGTTGCGGTCGGCGGCTGGTCGTGGCTGGCGGTTCCGCTGGCGGGTTATGGCTTTGCCTGGTTTGCGCATTTCCGGGTCGAGCGGAACCGGCCCGCGACCTTCACCCACCCGCTCTGGTCGTTGGTCAGCGACTATCGCATGTTCTTCCTGTGGCTGACCGGCCGCCTCGATCGGCACCTCGGCGCCGCAGGAATCGATCCGCGCGCCTAGGCGGCGGTGCCGAAGTCGATGTTGGCGACATTGGCCTCGCGGACCTTTGCGGCGGCGTCGTCGTAGAGGAACGGCAGGCAGGCATAGCGCCGGCCGCGTGTCACCGGCGTCGCCTCATGCAGCAGCGAACAGGAGAAGACGACCGCGCCGCCCGGCTCGGCGCGATAGGTGCGCGATCCGAACTCGGGAAAGCGCAGGTCGCCGCCGTCGTAATCGGCGTTGAGGTTGATCGTGACGGCGAAGCGCCGGTGCATCGTCCCGCGCGTCGTGTTGTCGCGGTGCGCGCGAAAATGTCCGCCGCTCTCGGCATCATAGGCCGCGACCAGATAGCGCTCGATCCGTGTCGCCTCATACTGGAAGGCGCGCCGGATCGCCGGGAGCAGGCGGTCCTTGATTCGCGCACGGATCGCCGCCTGGGCCGCCGGATCGGTGATGATGTGATCGCGCCGCCGCTTGAAGTCGGCGTCGTGGACGAGCGTGGTCCTGCCGCTCCGCTCACGCATGAAGCCCGATTCCTCGCTGTCCCCGCCTTCGTAGAGGTCGATCAGCGAGCGGCAGAATTCGGGCTCGAACAGCCGGGGCATTGCCAGGACGGGGGCGGGGATGTTGACCGCATCGTCGGCGAGCGTCGCGAGCAGCGCGCGGGCTCGCGCGACCTCGGCCGGCGGCAGCACCGCTGCGACCTGAAGCCGGCGGTCCAGGACGATCAATTGCGGGCGATAGGCCGCCATGCCGCCCTCAGGCGGGCAAGCGCCGAACGTGGCGGCGATCTCCGTGTTGGCGTCAAAGGCGTGGGTGACGCCGTCGCGCATCGCGGGCGGTGCCTCGCGATCGGCCGGGTCGCTGGTCACGACCAGGATGTTGGCGCCAGCGACCGCAGCCTCGTTCAGCGCATCGCTCACCGTCGCAATCACCGGATGGCGAAGCGAGCCGAGCAATGCCACCAAAAGCGGCTTCCCGCCCAGGCGCGATATGTTGAACGGATCGCCGCCGCCCAGCGGGACATAGGCGACCCAGGGCGCATGCTCGCCGACGCTCAGAAGCTTGCTCATCGCCCAGGGATGACAGCGCCGGCGCGGCGGAGCAAGCCGTTCAGCAACCGGAAACCTTTCGTAACCTTCGCGCATTGAAGCAGGCGAAGGGTTTGGAAAGGCGTTGAAATGAGTAAGGTCATCCCGGTCGTTCTGTCGCTGATTCCGCTGGCGGCGGTCATCAGTGCGTGCGTCGCAGTGCCCTGAACGGGCGCTCACGCTCGACCCGATACGCACCCATCACGAAAAAGGGGCTGCCCGGTCGCCCGGACAGCCCCTTTTTCGTTGTTCGCTGAAGGGAAAGCTCAAGCCTCGGCTTCTGCTTCGGGCTCGCGCGCGATCTCGCCGGCTTCGAGGTTCGGATCGCGGTCTTCGGTGAAGCCGCTCTCTTCCTTCTCGAACATCGCCGACATGACGTCGACGCCCTGCGACTGCATCTCGGCCTCTTCGGGCGAGCGGGCGACGTTGACCTTGACGGTCACCGACACCTCGGGGTGCAGCGCCACGCGGACCTCGTGCAGGCCGATCGTCTTGATCGGCTTGTCGAGGACGACCTGGCCCTTGTTGACCTTGTGACCGTCGGCGACGAGCGCGTCGACCAGATCGCGAACCGCGACCGAGCCATAGAGCTGACCGACGTTCGAGGCCTGACGGATCAGCGTGACCGACACGCCGTCCAGGCTCTTGGCCTCGCTCTCGGCATCGCCGCGACGGGCGGCGTTCTCCGCCTCCAGACGCTCGCGATTGGCCTCGAACACGCGGCGGTTGGCGTCGTTGGCGCGCAGCGCCTTCTTGCGGGGCAGCAGGAAGTTGCGGGCGAACCCGTCCTTCACCGTAACCACGTCGCCGATGCGGCCGAGCTTCTCGACACGCTCAAGCAGGATGACTTGCATGGGATCCGATCCTTACTTCACGACGTAGGGCAGCAGGCCCAGATGACGCGCACGCTTGATGGCCTGGGCCAGTTCGCGCTGCTTCTTGGCCGACACGCTGGTGATGCGGCTCGGCACGATCTTGCCGCGCTCCGACACGAAACCCTGGAGCAGGCGCACGTCCTTATAGTCGATGCGCGGGGCGTCCTTGGCCGAGAAGGGGCAGCTCTTGCGGCGGCGGAAAAACGGGCGGGCCATCAGTTGTTCTCCCCTTCCTCACGCTCACGGCGTGGGCCGCGATCGCCACCACGGTCGCCGCGGTCGTCACGGTCACGGCGACGCTCGCGGTCGCCCTTGCGCATCATGACGGTCGGGCCGGCCTCATGGCCGTCGACGCGGACGGTCATGTAACGGATCACGTCCTCGTTGATCTGGGTCTGGCGCTCCAGTTCCGCGACGACCTCACCGGGCGCGTCGATCTCGAGCATCACGTAGTGCGCCTTGCGGTTCTTGGCGATGCGATAGGCGAGGCTGCGAAGGCCCCAGGTCTCGGTCTTGACGACCTTGCCTTCCATCGATTCGACGATCTTGGTGGCGTTTTCCGCCAACGCGTCCACCTGCGCCTGCGCCAGATCCTGGCGGGCGAGGAAGACGTGCTCGTAAAGAGCCATGTCTTCGTTCCTGTCTTGGCCGATCGCTGACCATGCGCCCATCGCATGGCCCCTCCGGCTGTCGTCCGAAATGCGAACCGGGGCGGAAAGGCGAACCTTCCACCCCGGTTGCCGGCGCTTAATCACGAACGCCGGTTTTTTGCAAGCGTTAGCGGAGCGCCCCGCCGATCACCGCGCCGATCAGGCCGCTTGCCAGCGCCACCAGCACCGCGTCGTTACCCGACTGCACCCACTGATAGCCGCGGGGCGGGGCATAGACACCGCGATTGCGATAACCGCGATAGTCGATCTGGCGATAGTTGGTGGCATAGCGCCGATCGAAACGCTGGCCGCGCTGCCAGTTGCGCTGATTGAAGCGGCGCGCGTCGTTGTGGCGGATTACGGTGCGCTCGCGATAGCCAGGGCCGCGATCGACGACGACGGTGCGGTTGGGCCGCTCCTTGATGACGCGGTAGTTCTGGGGCGCCGCACTGGCGAGGGTGGGGGCCGCGACCATCGAGGCGGCGACACCGGCGAGCATCAGCTTCTTGAACATCGATTGTCTCCTCGTTCGAGTTTCGTCCGCCGGTCCGTCCGGCGATGAGAGCAATCTGGTCCCCGCGTGTCGCAGACCTATCGCGGCAACCCGGCAAAATGGTCGCAGCCTGTCGCAACCGCGCCGGGACTTGAAAGCTTTCGCCGTTCGGGCGTAGGCGCCGGCGCTTCCAATCTGAGGGGAAGCCAGATGCGCGCGTTCATCTTTCCGGGACAGGGCAGCCAGTCGGTCGGCATGGGCCGCGCGCTCGCCGAGGCGAGCCCCCATGCGCGCGAGGTGTTCGGTGAGGTCGACGAGGCGCTGGGCCAGCACCTCTTCCGCCTAATGACAGAGGGGCCGGAAAGCGACCTGACGCTGACCGAGAATGCGCAGCCAGCGATCATGGCCAATGCGATCGCGGTGCTGCGCGTGCTGGAACGCGAGGGCGGCGTGCGGCTGGCCGACAAGGCCGATTATGTCGCGGGCCACTCGCTCGGCGAATATACCGCGCTGTGTGCTGCCGGGGCGCTCGACCTGTCGACGACCGCTCGCCTGCTCAAGCGCCGCGGTCAGGCGATGCAGGCGGCGGTGCCGGTGGGCGAGGGGGCGATGGCCGCGCTGCTTGGCGCCGACCGCGACAAGGCGCAGGCGATCGCCGATGCCGCCGCGGAGGGCGAAGTGTGCACCGTCGCCAACGACAATGATCCGGGCCAGGTGGTGATCTCCGGCGCCCGCGCCGCGATCGAGCGCGCGATCGCGATCGCCAAGGATCACGGCGCCAAGCGCGCGGTGCTGCTCCCCGTCTCCGCCCCGTTCCACTGCCCGCTGATGCAGCCCGCCGCCGACGTCATGGCAGCCGCGTTGGCCGACGCGCCGATGCAGGCGCCGCTCGTCCCCGTCTATGCCAACGTCACTGCCGCGCCTGTCGCCGACCCCGCCGTCATCCGCGCGCTGCTGGTCGAGCAGGTGACCGGCATGGTCCGCTGGCGCGAATCGGTCGGGGCGATGTGGGAGGCGGGGGTGACCGACTTCGTCGAACTTGGCGGCAAGGTCCTCGGCCCGATGGTCAAGCGCACCGCCCCCGACGCCACGACCGCGAGCGTGATTGGCATGGACGACATCGAGGCGCTGCTGAAGGTGATCTAAGGGAAAAAGAAAATGGTTCACGCAAAGGCGCAAAGGCGCGAAGCCGTTGCGTGATCTCGAAGCCGTTGCAGCTGATGCCGTCGACGCGGCAGTCATGGTGCATCGTGCGATCGGACCAGGTCTGCTTGAAAGCGTCTATGAACTCTTGCTCGCCGCTGAACTCGAGCGGCGCGGGCACAATGTGCTACGACAGCAGCCCGTCACCTTCAGCTTCAATGGCATGACGTTCGAGAACGCCTTCCGCGCCGACCTGCTCGTCGATGCCGGCCTCGTAATCGAGGTGAAGTCGATCGAGCGCCTGAGCGGGGTTCATGCCAAGCAGCTGTTGACCTACCTAAGATTAATGCAGCAGCCCCTTGGGCTGCTGATGAATTTCGGCGGCGAGACGATGGAGGAAGGTCTCAAGCGCGTCATCAACAGCCGCGCTGCCTTCGCGCCTTAGCGCCTTTGCGTGAACAATTTTTCTTCTTTCGGAGTTTAAAGCATGTTCGACCTTACTGGCATGACCGCCCTCGTGACCGGCGCCTCGGGCGGGATCGGGTCGGCGATCGCGAAGGCGCTGGCGGGGCAGGGCGCGCGCTTGGCGGTGTCGGGGTCGAACGCCGCCAAGCTCGATGCCTTTCGCGGCGAACTCGGCGGTGACCATGTGGCGCTGCCCTGCAACCTGTCCGACGGCGCCGCCGTCGATGCGCTCGTGCCGCAGGCGGTCGAGGCGCTGGGCGGGCGGCTCGACATCCTCGTCAACAACGCGGGCGTCACGCGCGACAACCTCGCGATGCGGATGAAGGACGAGGAGTGGGGCGACGTGATCCGCGTCAATCTGGAGGCCGCCTTCCGCCTTGCCCGCGCGGCGGCGCGCCCGATGATAAAGGCGCGTTTCGGCCGGATCGTCTCGATCACCTCGGTCGTCGGCGCGACCGGCAATCCGGGCCAGGCCAACTATGCCGCGTCCAAGGCAGGGCTGGTCGGCATGTCGAAGGCGTTGGCGCAGGAGCTTGCCAGCCGGAACATCACCGTCAATTGCGTGGCGCCGGGCTTCATCCGCTCGGCGATGACCGACGTACTGCCGGAGGCGCAGAAGACGGCGCTCACCGCCCGCATCCCGGCGGGCGACCTGGGCGCGGGCGAGGACATCGGCGCCGCCGTCGTCTATCTCGCCAGCCGGGAGGCGGGGTACGTCACCGGCCAGACGCTTCACGTCAACGGCGGCATGGCGATGCTCTGACGCGCTCTGCCGACGCCCACTTGCCAGCACGGATTTGGCCCGATAGGGCGTTCAGGTAACCGAAAGAACCCCACAAGAGGACCTTGGGAATGAGCGACACCGCCGATCGCGTGAAGAAGATCGTCGTCGAAAATCTGGGCGTCGAGGCCGAGAAGGTGACCGAGGACGCCAGCTTCATCGACGATCTTGGCGCCGACAGCCTCGACATCGTCGAGCTGGTCATGGCGTTCGAGGAAGAGTTCGGCGTCGAGATTCCCGACGATGCCGCCGAGAAGATCACGACCGTCAAGGACGCGATCACTTACATCGACGAGCACAAGGGCTGATTTGAGCCTGGCACGTTGAAGACGTTCGCGGCTCTCCGCCCGCGCCCCACGGGCCGGGCGGGGAGCCGTTTGTTTTGCGCGGCGCTTGACAGCGCGTGCGGCAGTCCCTTGATCGCCTGAGGTGCGACGGGGCCTTGCCGTAGCGGCACGAGCTCCGCGCGACCGAGAGGAAGGCCTGCCTGCCAGGCCGATGGACGGAGAGTTTCGCATGCGCCGCGTCGTCGTCACCGGCCTGGGTCTCGTCACGCCGCTGGGCGCTGAGGTCGAGACCGCGTGGAAGAACCTGATCGCCGGCAAGTCCGGCGCGGGGCGGATCACCCGCTTCGATCCGACCGACTACAAATGTCGGATCGCGTGCGAGGTGAAGCCCGCGGACCATGAATATGGCTTCGACGCGAACAAGCGTGTCGACCACAAGGTCCAGCGTCAGGTCGATCCGTTCATCGTCTTCGGCATCGACGCCGCGGGCCAGGCGCTCGAGGACGCTGGCCTGACCGACATGAGCGAGGAGGAGCGGTATCGCGCCGGCTGCTCGATCGGTGCAGGCATCGGCGGGCTTCCGGGGATCGAGAGCGAATCGCTCGTGCTCGATCGCAAGGGGCCGAACCGCGTTTCGCCGCACTTCGTTCATGGCCGCCTCATCAACCTGATTTCGGGCCAGGTTTCGATCAAGTACGGGCTGATGGGGCCGAACCATGCGGTCGTCACCGCCTGTTCGACCGGCGCCCATTCGATCGGCGACGCCGCCCGGATGATTGCAATGGACGATGCCGACGTGATGCTCGCGGGCGGTGCGGAGGGCGCGATCTGCCCGATCGGTATCGCCGGCTTCGCGCAGGCGCGCGCGCTGTCGACCAATTTCAACGACACCCCCGAAAAGGGCAGCCGCCCCTATGACCGCGACCGCGACGGCTTCGTCATGGGCGAGGGTGCGGGCGTCGTCGTGCTCGAGGAATATGAGCGGGCCAAGGCGCGCGGCGCCAAGATCTATGCCGAGGTGATCGGCTATGGTTTATCTGGCGATGCCTATCACGTGACGGCGCCGCATCCCGAAGGGTCGGGTGCGTATCGCAGCATGGAAATGGCGATGCGCAAGTCGGGGCTGTCGCTGTCCGACATCGACTATATCAACGCGCACGGTACCTCGACGCCGCTGGGCGACGAGCTGGAACTGGGCGCGGTCCGCCGGCTGTTCGGCGACGCGATCGGCTCGCTCTCGATGAGCTCGACCAAGTCGGCGATCGGCCATTTGCTGGGCGGCGCGGGCGCGGTCGAATCGATCTTCTGCATCCTGGCGATGCGCGACGGGATCGTGCCGCCGACGCTCAACCTCGACAATCCGAGCGAGAATTGCGCGGGCGTCGACCTGGTGCCGCACGTCGCCAAGGAGCGGCAGGTCCGCGCGATCCTCAACAACTCGTTCGGCTTCGGCGGGACCAACGCCTCGCTCGTGATGAAGCCGATCGATTGACCCGGCGATGAAGCGTCTCGGCTGCCTCGGCCTGATCCTGGGCCTGGTCGCGATCGCGGCCTTGTTCGGGGTGATGCAGAGCTGGGGCGGCAAGGGGCCGCTCGCCGCCAACGCCAGCGTCGTGGTGCCGCAGGGCGCCAGCCTGACCCGTGCGGCCGAGGAACTGGAAAAGGCCGGCGCGATCGCGTCGGCCAGCCGCTTCGTGCTGTTCGCCAAGCTGTTTGGCGGGTCCGATCCGATCCGCGCGGGCGAATATCCGATCCCGGCGGGGATCAGCCAGGCGGACCTCCTCAAGCTGATGCAGGGCGGCAAGACGCTCCAGCGCTTCGTGCCGGTGCCGGAGGGGCTGCCATCGGTGCTGGTGCAGGAAGCGCTGATGCGCGCGCCCGAGTTGACCGGCAAGGTCGATGTGCCCGCCGAAGGTTCGGTACTGCCCGACAGCTACAGCTATCAGCGCGGCGAGCCGCGCGCGGCGGTGCTCGGCCGGATGCAGCGCGCAATGGACCGCTACCTTGCGGAGGCATGGGCTCGCCGCAAGCCGGACATCGCGGTCTCGACGCCGCGCGAGGCGCTGATCCTCGCCTCGATCGTCGAGAAGGAAACCGCGGTCGAGGCCGAGCGGCGCACTGTCGCCGCCGTCTATTCCAACCGGCTGAAGCAGGGCATGCGGCTCCAGGCCGACCCGACAATCATCTACCCGTTGACCAAGGGTCGTCCGCTCGGTCGCCGCATCCTCCGGTCGGAGGTCAATGCGGTCAACGGCTACAACACCTATGCGATGACCGGCCTGCCCGAGGGGCCAATCGCCAATCCGGGCCGCAAGAGCATCGATGCGGTGCTGGATCCCGCGCAAAGCTCCGCGCTCTATTTCGTCGCGGACGGAAAGGGCGGCCACGTCTTCGCCGACACGCTGGAACAGCACAACGCCAATGTGGCGAAGTGGTATGCGATCCGCCGCGCTCGCGGCGAGATGTAGCGCGGATCGGGCAGGTTTTCGCGAGTATCGGGCAGGATCGCCGGCGCTGCTGCGCCTAAGGTCGACCAATGACTGACAGGAGGCGCGAAGCATGACCGTCGTGGCAATCACCGGCGCAAGCGGTGGCATCGGCGAGGCGACCGCCCGCTACCTCGCGGCGCAGGGTATGCGTGTCGTCCTGGGCGCACGCAGCGAGGCGGCGCTTGCCGCGATCACCGCATCGATCAACGAGGCTGGTGGAAAGGCCGTCCATGTCGCGATGGACGTCACGGATCGAACGGGCTCTCAGGCGCTGGTCGATCGGGCGATCGAGGCATTCGGTCGGCTCGACGTGTTCGTCGCCAACGCCGGCGCGATGCCGATCAGTCCGATGGAAACGCTCGCGTTCGACGATTGGGAGCAGATGGTCGACGTCAACGTGAAGGGCGTACTGTGGGGCATCGGCGCCGTGCTGCCCCGGTTCCTGACGCAGGAGGAGGGGCACTTCATCGCCATCGCCTCGACTGCCTCGCGCAAGATCGTGCCCGGCATGGCGGTCTATGCCGGGACCAAGGCGGCGGTGGTCGCGATCTGCGAGGGGCTTCGCCAGGAGGTCGCTGGTAAGGTCCGCGTGACGACCATCCTTCCGGGCTTCACCGCGACCAACTTCGCCGACCATATCCGCGACCAGGCGACGCGCGAGCGCGTCGCGGCAGGAGCTTCGATCGCGATGCCGCCGGAGACGATCGCCGCCGCCATCGCCTACGCGATCGCGCAACCGTCCGGCGTCAACATCGGCGAGATCGTCGTGCGTCCTGCCGTCCAGGCCTGACGATCGCTACGAAAAAGGGCGCCCCGGTCACCCGGAGCGCCCCTTCATGGCGTCAGCGGCGGAAGCTTACTTCCACTCGCCCATCGCGGTTTCGAGGTTGACGCGGATCGCCTCGAAGAACTGCTCGGTCGTCATCCAGGGCTGGTCGGGACCGATCAGGATCGCGAGATCCTTGGTCATCGCGCCGTTCTCGACCGTCTCGACGCAGACGCGCTCCAGCGTCTCGGCGAAGCGGGTCACGTCGGGCGTGCCGTCGAACTTGCCGCGATATTTGAGGCCGCCGGTCCAGGCGAAGATCGACGCGATCGGGTTGGTCGACGTCGCCTTGCCCTGCTGGTGCTGGCGATAGTGGCGCGTGACGGTGCCGTGCGCGGCTTCCGCCTCGATCGTCTTACCGTCCGGCGTCATCAGCACCGAGGTCATCAGGCCGAGCGAGCCGAAGCCCTGGGCGACCGTGTCGGACTGGACGTCGCCGTCATAGTTCTTGCACGCCCAAACGAACTCGCCGTGCCACTTGAGCGCGGAGGCGACCATGTCGTCGATCAGGCGGTGCTGATACTCGATGCCCGCTTCCTTGAACTGCGCCTCGAACTCGGTCTCGAACACCTCCTGGAAGATGTCCTTGAAGCGCCCGTCATAGGCCTTCATGATCGTGTTCTTGGTCGACAGATACACTGGCCACTGACGACCCAGGCCGTAGTTCAGGCTGGCGCGCGCGAAGTCGCGGATCGAATCGTCCAGGTTGTACATCGCCATCGCGACGCCGGACGAGGGGAAGCGGAACACCTCCTCGTCGATTACCGTGCCGTCGTCGCCTTCGAAGACGAGGCGCAGCTTGCCCGGGCCGGGCACCTTGTAGTCGGTCGCGCGATACTGGTCGCCGAACGCGTGGCGGCCGACGACGATCGGGTGGGTCCAGCCGGGAACGAGGCGGGGGACGTTCTTGATGACGATCGGCTCGCGGAAGACGACACCGCCCAGGATGTTGCGGATCGTGCCGTTGGGCGACTTCCACATCTTCTTGAGGCTGAATTCCTCAACGCGCTGCTCATCGGGGGTGATCGTCGCGCACTTCACGCCGACGCCGTATTTCTGGATCGCCTTGGCCGAGTCGACGGTGATCTGGTCGTCGGTCTCGTCGCGCTTCTCGACGGCGAGGTCGTAATATTCGAGGTCGATGTCGAGATAGGGGAGGATCAGGCGCTCGCGGATCCAAGCCCAGATGATCCGCGTCATTTCGTCGCCGTCGATCTCCACGACGGGCGTCTTCACCTTGATCTTCGCCATCAACGTCTCGCTGTTCCTGAGGGAGGGATTGCCGCGTTCCCTAAGCCCGGCGGCGCGCGGGATCAACCGCATGGGGCATCGGCTTTGCAGCCGCGCTATTGCCACAACTGATTGTGTCGCAGGGCGGGCACGGTTAGACCCGGGCGATGCCATCACTCGACAAGCCGCCGATCGCCACCACCACGGTCAAGTGGCGCTTCCCCGCCGTTCATCCAGAGGGGCGCAAGTACGTCCTGATCGCCGGCGCGATCGCCGCTCTGGCCTACATCGTCGGTGGCGGTTGGTTCTGGACGTGGCCGCTGATCGGCGTGACGATCTGGGTCGCGGCGTTCTTTCGCGATCCGGTTCGCGTGACGCCGCAGGGGCCGGGGCTGATCGTCGCGCCCGCCGATGGTCTCATCACGATGATCCAGCAAGTTCCGCTACCACCCGAGCTCGCCGGCCCGCAGGGGCTGGGCGAGGGGCCGCTTACGCGCGTGTCGATCTTCATGAGCGTGTTCGACGTCCACATCAATCGCACGCCGGTGACCGGCACGGTGCGCCAGGTCGTCTATATCTCGGGCAAGTTCGTCAACGCCGACCTCGACAAGGCGTCGGACGAGAATGAGCGCCAGCACATCGTCGTCGAGGCACCGGACGGCACTCGCTTCGGCTTCACCCAGATCGCGGGCTTCGTCGCGCGCCGCATCCTCGCCTTCGTGAAGCCGGGCGACATGATCGTCGCGGGCCAGCGCATCGGCCTGATCCGCTTCGGCAGCCGCGTCGACGTGTTCCTGCCCGCCGGCTACGCGCCGCAGGTGGCGCTCGGCCAGCGCAGCGTCGCGGGCGAGACGATCATCGGCCGTTTGGGTGCCGAGCCGCCGATGGGCGTGTCGCAGTAATGCCGCTTCGTCCACGTCGGGTGCGCCGCGGCCTTCCGCTTCGCGCCATCGCCCCCAACGCCGTCACCGCGCTGGCATTGTGCTCGGGTTTGACCGGCATTCGCTTCGCCATCGCTGGGGATTGGGAACGGGCGGTGCTGATGGTGCTGCTCGCCGGCGCGCTCGACGGCATCGACGGGCGTATCGCCCGGCTCGTTCGCGGCGAGAGCCGGTTTGGCGCCGAGCTCGACAGCCTGTCCGACGCGATCAGCTTCGGCGTGTCGCCCGCGCTGATCCTCTATCTCTGGTCGCTCATGGGCATTCCGCGGATCGGCTGGCTGGCGGCGCTCGTCTACGCGGTGTTCTGCGCGCTTCGTCTCGCGCGGTTCAATGCGAACATCGACGTGGCGGAACAGCCGCACAAGTCGGCCGGCTTCCTGACGGGCGTTCCCGCCCCAGCCGGCGCGGGCCTGGCCATGTTGCCGATGTATCTGTGGTTCTGGAGCGGGGAGGCAATCTTTGCCTCGCCCTGGCTGGTCGCGCCCTGGGTCGCGTTCGTCGCGTTCCTGATGGTGTCGAGCCTGGCGACCTTTTCCTGGTCGTCGATGCGGCTGCGGCGGCGGGTCCGGTTCGAGGCGCTGGCGGTGGTCGTGATCCTGGCCGCCGCGATCGTCTCCGCACCCTGGCAGACGCTGAGCGTGATCTGTGTCGCCTACGTCGCGACGATCCCGTTCAGCATCCTCAGCTATGCAAGGGTCAGGCGGCTGCGCGCAGGTGCGCCGGCGACGCCGTCAGCCGAGGCATAGGGCGTCCCGCCCGGCGACCGGGCAGCGGCGGCAGCGTTGCCAGCCGCGTCTGCGTACCATGCGTCAGCAGGCAGAGGATCCGGGCGCGGTACGGCGCCACGGTCAGCACGATCACGCCCATGGCGACCACGGCCGCGACAGCAAACAGCACGATTGCGAGGAAAGCAGCCACCCTTCGAACTCCCGATACGCCGGCATGTTAACAAACTGTTAGTTATCAACAGATTTGCGACCGGCGGGTTCCATGATCCTGTTGCGGACATGGTATGTTCCACTTGTGTTCGCGCTGTCAAGCATTGATCTTGATCGCGCGTTCGGATAAAGGCGCCCGCTCAACCCGCATGGGAAGCATATAACCCGGTGCCCGAGGCCGCCTTTCAGGTGTGTGGCGGGTCGCTCGCTTCCCAGAGGCTCAACCGGAAGGAGATATCCCTATGGCGGCACCTGTCGTCACCATGCACCAGCTGCTCGATTCTGGCGCGCACTTCGGCCACCAGACGCATCGCTGGAACCCGAAGATGAAGCCCTACATCTTTGGCGAGCGCAACGGCGTCCACATCCTCGACCTCAGCCAGACCGTGCCGCTGTTCGCGCGCGCGCTCGAATTCGTGTCGTCGACCGTCGCCGGCGGCGGCAAGGTGCTGTTCGTCGGCACCAAGCGCCAGGCGCAGGAAGCGGTCGCCGAGTCGGCGCGCCGTTCGGGTCAGCACTTCGTCAATCACCGCTGGCTGGGCGGCATGCTCACCAACTGGAAGACGATCTCGGGCTCGATCAAGCGCCTCAAGACGCTCGAGGAGCAGCTGTCGGGCGACACGCACGGCCTCACCAAGAAGGAAGTGCTCAACCTGACGCGTGAGCGCGACAAGCTCGAGCTGTCGCTGGGTGGCATCCGCGACCTGGGCGGCATTCCCGACATCATGTTCGTGATCGATGCCAACAAGGAAGAGCTGGCGATCAAGGAAGCCAACACGCTTGGCATCCCGGTCGTCGCGATCCTCGACTCGAACGTTTCGCCCGACGGCATCGCCTTCCCGGTGCCCGCGAACGACGACGCGAGCCGCGCGATCCGTCTTTACTGCGAGGCGATGGCGATCGCCGCGACCCGCGGCAACAACCAGGCGGCCATGCAGACCCAGGACTTCGGCGCGATGGCCGAGCCGCCGGTCGAGCCCGCGCTGACCGAGGAAGCGCCGGCCGCGGAGCCCGCGCAGGCCTGATCGCCTGATATGACGCGCGGCACGCCCGCGCGTCACCGATCTGTCATTCGGGCGGGGCAGGGCACGACGCGCTGACCCCGCCCGCATTTTAAGAAGGAAATCGACATGGCCGAGATCACGGCTGCCGCCGTCAAGGAACTGCGTGAGCGTTCGGGCGCCGGCATGATGGATTGCAAGAAGGCGCTGGCGGAGAACGCGGGCGACATGGAAGCCGCCGTCGACTGGCTGCGCACCAAGGGCCTTGCCGCCGCCGCCAAGAAGTCGAGCCGCACCGCGGCCGAGGGCCTGGTCGGCGTCGCCGTCGCCGGCACCAAGGGCGTTGCGGTCGAGGTGAACTCGCAGACCGACTTCGTCGCCAAGAACGAGATCTTCCAGGATTTCGTCCGCAACGTGACCGCGCTCGCGCTGGAGCAGGGTGACGACATCGACGCGCTCAAGGCCGCGCAGATGCCGGCCGGCGGGACCGTCGAGGAGGTGCTGACCAACAACATCTCGACCATCGGCGAGAACCAGGTGCTTCGCCGCGCGAAGGCGGTGTCGGTGTCGCAGGGCGCGGTGATCCCGTACGTCCACAACGCGGCGGCCCCCGGCCTCGGCAAGATCGGCGTGCTCGTCGCGCTCGAATCGGATGCTGGCGTCGACGTGCTCGAGCCGCTGGGCAAGCAGATCGCGATGCATGTCGCGGCCGCCTTCCCGCTGGCGCTGACCGCCGACGACCTCGATTCCGAAGTCGTCGAGCGTGAGGCCGCGATCCTTCGCGAGAAGAACGCCGAGAAGATCGTCGGCAAGTCCGACGAGGTCGCCCAGAAGATCCTCAACGGGCCGATCGAGAAGTTCAAGAAGGAGAACGCACTCCTCACCCAGGCGTTCGTGATGGACGGCAAGACCCCGGTCGGCGACGTCATCGCCAAGGCCGCCAAGGACGCCGGCGCGTCGATCAAGCTGATCGACTATGTCCGCTTCCAACTCGGTGAGGGCATCGAGAAGGAAGAGAGCGACTTCGCCGCCGAAGTCGCCGCCACCGCGGGCATCGGCAAGAACTGACGCCTTGCGCCCCTTGCCCCGAGCGGGCAGGGGGCTAATCAGTTGGCATCGCGGCGCGGGCCTTCTAAGGTCCGCGCCGTTTTGCTGCCCCCTCGAGATCGAACGGGATTCATGAGCCGCCCCACCTTCAAGCGCATTCTCCTCAAGCTGTCGGGCGAGGTCCTGATGGGCCAGGGGCAGTACGGCATCGATCCCGAAACCTGTGACCGCGTCGCCCAGGAAGTGAAGGCGATCGTCGACACCGGGCTCGAGCTTTGCATGGTGGTAGGCGGCGGCAATATTTTCCGCGGGCTGGCAGGCGCCGCGCAGGGCTTCGACCGCGCCTCGGCCGATTACATGGGCATGCTGGCGACGGTGATGAACGCGCTCGCCATGCAGAACGCGCTGGAGAAGGCGGGCGTCGACACCCGTGTCCAGTCGGCGATCCCGATGGCCAGCGTCTGCGAGCCCTATGTCCGCCGCCGCGCACAGCGGCACATGGAAAAGGGCCGTGTCGTCCTGTTCGCCGCGGGCACCGGCCTCCCGTTCTTCACGACCGATACCACCGCGGCGCTGCGTGCGGCCGAAATGGGCTGCGACGCGCTGTTCAAGGGCACCAGCGTCGACGGCGTCTATGACGCCGATCCCAAGAAGGTGCCGACCGCCAAACGCTATGACGAGCTCAGCTACGACCGCGTGCTCGCCGACAATCTCAAGGTGATGGACGCCAGCGCTGTGGCGCTGTGCCGCGACAGCGACATCCCCATCGTCGTCTTCAGCATTCGTGACGAGGGCAACCTTGCCGCCGTGGTCGGCGGTCAGGGCACCGCCACCATCGTCCGCAAGCCACAAGCATAAGGGAGAGCCGCCATGGCCGCATATGACAAGGCCGATCTCGAGCGCCGCATGGCGGGCGCCGTCGAATCGCTGAAGGGCGACCTGGGCGGTCTGCGCACCGGCCGCGCCTCCACCTCGCTGCTCGATCCGGTGACGGTCGAGGTGTACGGCGCGCACATGCCGCTGGTGCAGGTCGCAACCGTTTCGGTGCCCGAGCCGCGCATGATCTCCGTGCAGGTTTGGGACAAGTCGAACGTCGGCCCCGTCGAAAAGGCGATCCGCTCGGCCGGGCTGGGCCTCAACCCGATCAACGACGGCAACACGCTGCGCCTGCCGATCCCCGACCTGACCGAGGAGCGCCGCAAGGAGCTCGCCAAGCTGGCCGGGCAATATGCGGAGAAGGCGCGCATCGCCGTCCGCAACGTCCGCCGCGACGGCATGGACGCGCTCAAGACCGACGAGAAGAAGGGCGTCTATTCGGAAGACGAGCGCAAGCGCCACGAGACCGAGGTGCAGAAGCTCACCGACGCGACGATCGCCGACCTCGATGCCGCCGCCGCTGCCAAGGAAAAGGAAATCCTCGGCAAGTGAGTTCCGCGGCTGCGCATGGCGCCCGGGGGGCGCGCTGATGGCGACGCAGATCGATCCCGCGGCGCTTGCCGGCGCCCGCCCGCGGCATGTGGCGATCATCATGGACGGCAATGGGCGCTGGGCAAAGGCCCGGCGCCTGCCGCGCGCGGCTGGTCACAAGCAGGGGGTGGAGGCGGTGCGCCGCGTTACCCGCGCTGCGCGCGACCTGGGGCTTGAGGTGCTGACGCTCTACGCCTTTTCCTCGGAGAATTGGCGCCGCCCGGCCGAGGAAGTGCAGGACCTGATGGGGCTGCTGCGTCATTTCCTCCGCGCCGAGATCGCGACGCTGGTCGCCGACAATGTCCGGCTGAGCGTGATCGGCGACTATCAGGTGCTGTCGCGTGACCTGGTCGCGATGATCGACGATGCGATCGCACGGACCGCGCGGAATACCGGCCCTACGTTGGTGATCGCACTCAATTACGGCGCGCAGGCGGAGATCGCCGCCGCCGCCCGCCGCCTCGCCGCCGCCGCGCGGGACGGGACGATCGACCCGGCCGAGATCGACGAGGCGCGGATCGAGGGCGAGCTGACGACGCGCGACCTGCCGCCGCTCGACCTGTTGATCCGCACGTCGGGGGAGCAGCGGCTGTCGAACTTCCTTCTTTGGCAGGCGGCCTATGCCGAGCTGCTGTTCGTCGACACGCTCTGGCCCGACTTCAACGAGACGACGCTCGCCGACGCGCTCGACACCTTTTCGCGGCGGCAGCGACGCTTTGGTGGCCTGTGACCCCTGAAGATCAGGTGATTGCGGACGAACGGGCGCGGCGAAAGGCGAACCTCAACCAGCGGCTGACCGTCGGGTTCAGCCTGCTCGCCATCGCGTTCTGCGCGCTGTGGTGGGGCGGCATCGCCTTTTGGCTGGTGGTCGTCGTCGGCGCGCTCCTGATGATGAGCGAATGGTCGGACATGTTCGGCGCCAGTCAGCGTGACAAGCGGATCGGCCAATTCGCGTTATCCGTACCGCTCGCGATCATGGCGCCGATAGCCAGCGGGCCGAGCTTCTTCGCATTCGGCCTCGTCGTCGGCGCGGCCTTCTTCGTGGGCGCGATCACCGGGCGGCGCGCGCTGGCCGGCGGCATCCTCTATTCCGGCCTTCCCGCCTTGTCGCTCTTGCTGCTGCGGTCGATGCCCGATGGCCTGTTCCTGTCGCTCTGGGCGATGGGCTTGGTCTGGGCGTGCGACACCGCCGCCTTCTTCGTCGGTCGATCGGTCGGCGGCCCGCGCTTCGCGCCGGCGATCAGCCCCAACAAGACATGGTCGGGGTTTCTCGGCGGGCTCGTCGCCGCGGCGGTGCTGGGCGGGATCATGGCCGCCAACGGCCTGTCGCCCTGGCTTGCTGCCGCGACGCCCGTACTCGCGGTCGTGTCGGCGCTCGGTGATCTCTACGAAAGCTGGCTCAAGCGGCGGGCGGGGATCAAGGATTCCGGGACGCTGCTCCCCGGCCATGGCGGCATGCTCGACCGGCTCGACGGTATCGTGCCGGTGGCGCCGCTCGCCGCGCTGCTGGTACTCGCGGTGGGAGCGGCGGCGTGAGGACGGTCACGATCCTCGGCGCGACCGGATCGATCGGCACCTCGACGCTCGATCTGGTGGAGCGGGAGCCCGACCGCTTCCGCGTCGTCGCGCTGACCGCCAATTGCGACGTCGAACGGCTTGCCGCCGCGGCGCGCCGCACCAACGCCGAGCTCGCGGTCGTCGCCGACGAAAGCTGCCTGCCCGCGCTGAAGGCAGCGCTCGCCGGAACGTCGACGCGGGCGGCCGGCGGCGCGGCGGCGATCTGCGAGGCGGCGCGCGCCGGTGCCGACTGGACGATGAGCGCGATCGTTGGCTGTGCGGGGCTCGGTCCCACGCTAGCCGCGATCGAGGGCGGCGGGACCGTCGTCATCGCCAACAAGGAGCCGCTGGTCTCCGCCGGCGAGCTCATCCTCGCCGCGGCGCAGGCAAGCGGCGCAACGCTGCTGCCCGCCGACAGCGAGCACAACGCAATCTTCCAGTGCCTCGCCGGCGATCGTCCCGCGGGCGTCCGGCGGCTGATCCTGACCGCCAGCGGCGGCCCGTTCCGAAGCTGGACCCGCGACCGGATGGCGTCGGTCACGCCCGAGCAGGCGGTCGCCCACCCCAATTGGTCAATGGGTGCCAAGATCAGCGTCGACAGCGCGACGATGATGAACAAGGGCCTGGAGCTGATCGAGGCGGCGCGGCTGTTCCCGGTCGATCCGGAAGCGATCGACATCGTCGTCCATCCGCAATCCGCCGTCCATTCGCTGGTCGAATATGTCGACGGATCGATGCTGGCGCAGATCGGGCCCAGCGACATGCGCGTGCCGATCGCGCACACGCTGGCCTGGCCCGACCGCATGGCGACGCCGATGGCGCCGCTCGATTTGGTCGCGCTCGGGCGGCTGGAGTTCGAGGCGCCCGATCCCGTGCGCTTCCCCGCGCTGGCGCTCGCGCGTCAGGCGCTGGGGGCAGGGGGCGCGCGCCCCGCGATCCTCAATGCCGCGAACGAAGTGGCGGTCGAGGCCTTCCTCAAGCGGCGCTGCGGCTTCCTCGAAATTGCCGCAATCGTCGCGGATACGCTGGAACGGTACGATCCGCCCGCACCCGGCGATGTCGATGGGGTGCTGGCGGTGGACGGCGAGGCGCGGCGTTTCGCGGCCGAGCGGGTAGAGGATCGCGTCGCTTGATCGAAAACCCGGGTGTGTTCTTCACGGCGATCGCCTTCGTTGCGATGATCGGCCCGCTCGTGTTCGTGCACGAGCTGGGCCACTATCTCGCCGGCCGCTGGTTCGGGGTGAAGGCGGAAGCGTTCTCGATCGGCTTCGGGCGCGAGGTCGCGGGCTTCACCGATCGTCGCGGCACCCGGTGGAAGTTCGGCTGGCTGCCGCTCGGCGGCTATGTCCGGTTCGCCGGCGACATGAGCCCCGCGAGCCAGCCCAATGCCGAATGGTTGTCGCTGCCTGCCGAAGAGCGTGCGCAGACCTTCCAGGCCAAGCCCGTGTGGCAGCGCGCGATCATCGTCGCGGCCGGCCCGGCGATCAACTTCCTCCTCGCGATCCTGATTCTCGGCGGCTTCGCCTATGCCTATGGCGTCAGCCGCACGCCGCCGGTGATCGGCGTCATCGAGCCGGGCAGCGCCGCCGCGACGGCGGGGCTGGAGCGCGGCGACCGCATCGTCACGATCGGTGGCCGCGGCATCGAGACCTTCGACGACATCGCCGGATACGCGCGGCTGCGGCCCGGCGAAGCGATCGACATCCGCATCGAGCGGGACGGCATCGGCCAGACTCTGCCCGTCACCATCGGTGAGCGGCGGGAGCGCGACCGCTTCGGCAACGACTATCGCATCGGGCGCCTGGGCATCGGCCCCGCCGCGCCGGTACGCGAGCCGATCGGCCTTCTCGAAGCGCCGGTCGTCGGCGTCCAGCGCACCGGCGAGATCGTCGGCATGATGCTCGACACGATCGGCCAGATCATCACCGGCCGCCGCTCGGTGGAGGAGCTTGGCGGACCGTTGCGCATCGCTCAGGTGTCCGGCCAGCAGCTCAGCCTGGGCCTGCCCGAGTTCATCGGCTTGATCGCGCTCATTTCGATTAACCTGGGGTTCATCAACCTCTTGCCAGTTCCGATGCTTGATGGCGGTCACCTGCTCTTTTACGCGATCGAGGCGGTGCGCCGTCGACCCGTCGACCCGCAGGTGCTCGAATGGGCGTTCCGCGGTGGACTTGCGGCGCTGCTTGCGCTGATGTTCCTCGTGACGATCAATGATCTCGGCGCATTCGGACTTTGGCGCAGCCTCGCCGGCTTGATCGGCTGACACGGTTCGTGCAGGGGCGTGGCGCCCCGATGCGGGACTCTTTCTTCGGGACATTTTGGGTGGGGACGACGGTGACGGCGATCAAGGCGAGCAAGATGGGTGCGCTGGGCTCGGTGCTGCTTGCCGGCACGATGCTGGCGGGTGTGGCCGAGGCGCAGACCGCTGCGCCCGCCGCGCAGGCACCGACGGCCCCCGCGCCCGCGGTCCAGGCGGCACCTGCGCGCACGATCAAATCGCTGCGCGTCCTCGGCAACCAACGCATCGAACCCGATACGGTTCTCAGCTACACCAAACTTCGTGTCGGTCAGCCTTATACGAACGAGACGGTCGACCAGGCGATCAAGGACCTGCTCGCCTCCGACCTCCTTCAGACTGTCCAGATCGAAGGCGTCGAAACCGGCGACCTGATCGTGCGCGTGGTCGAGAACCCGATCATCAACCGCATCGTGCTCGAGGGCAACAAGCGGCTGAAGAACGACAAGATCCTGCCGGAGATCAAGCTCAAGCCGCGCCAGATCTTCACGCGCACTGCGGTCCGCGCCGACGTGGCGCGGATCATCGAACTGTATCGCCGCCAGGGCCGCTTCGCCGCGGTGGTCGAGCCCAAGCAGGTCAACCTCGACCAGAACCGCGTCGACGTCGTCTTCGAGATTACCGAGGGACCGAAGTCCAAGGTCCGCCAGATCAACATCATCGGCAACGAGAAGTATGACGATGACGAGCTGCGCAAGCAGATGGCGACCAAGCAGGCGCGATTCTTCCGCTTCTTCAGCTCGAACACTTCGTACGACCAGGATCGCCTGGCGTACGACCAGCAGAAGCTGCGCCAGTTCTACCTGACCGAAGGGTATGCAGACTTCCGCGTGATCTCCGCGGTGGCCGAGCTGACGCCCGACAAGGAAGACTTCATCATCACCTACGTGGTCGAGGAAGGTCCACGCTACAAATTCGGCGATGTCGAGGTGGACAGCGGCATCCGCGACTTCGACGGCGCCAAGCTCGCCGCCGGGCTGCCGATCAAGAAGGGCAACTGGTTCAACGCCAAGCAGGTCGAGGACTCGGTCACGTCGCTGACCGAGACCGCCGGCCTGTTCGGCTATGCGTTCGCCGACGTGCGTCCGGAATATCGGCGCGACGCCGAAAACCTGACGATGGGGCTGACGTTCAACATCGCCGAAAGCTCGCGCACCTATGTCGAGCGGATCGAGATCACCGGCAACACGCAGACGCAGGACGAGGTCATCCGCCGCGAGATGCGTCTGTCCGAGGGCGACGCGTACAACAGCTTCCTTCGCAAGCGGTCGCAGGACCGCGTCAACTCGCTCGGCTTCTTCCAGGACAAGTTCGAGATCGAGGAGAAGGAAGGCTCCGCACCCGATCGCGTCGTGCTCGGTGCGAATGTCGAGGAGCGCTCGACCGGCGAGCTCACGCTGTCGGCGGGCTTCTCCAGCCTCGAGCGATTCATCCTCCAGGGCTCGATCCGCCAGCGCAACTTCCGCGGCAAGGGTCAAGACCTGCGCCTTCAAGCCAATTATTCAAGCTATTCGAAGTCCATCGAGCTGGGCTTCACCGAGCCCTATCTGTTCGACAAGAACATCGCGCTGGGCGGCACGATCTTCCGCCGCGACTACAACGCGTTCAACTTCATCGGCAACAACCGCAATACGACCTTCAGCCAGACCTCGACCGGTTTTCAGATCGTCGCGGGCGTGCCGCTGACCGAGTATTGGTCGCTGTCGGGCAACTATCAGCTGTCGCAGGACAACGTCACGCTCGACGAGTCGCTCTACTACACCAACGGTTCGTGCGATCCGCTGCGTGCCGGCCGCTATTTGTGCGAGCAGATCGGCAACCGCCTGACCTCGCGCATCGGCGTCAGCCTCGTCTATGACAGCCTCAACAGCCGCCTGCGGCCGACGCGCGGTCAGCGACTGGTCGGACGCCTCGACTTCGCCGGCGTCGGCGGCGACGTCCGCTACCTGCGCGGCACGGTCGAAGGCTCGAAGTTCTGGGGCCTGGGCGGCGGGTTCATCTTCTCGCTGAACGGCCAAGGCGGCTATATCAGGAGCCTGGAGGACTCGCCGGGTCCGGGCATCGATGCGGTCCGCATCGTCGATCGCTTCTATCTGGGTGAGCCGCAGTTCCGCGGCTTCGACATCCGCGGCGTTGGCCCACGCGTGCTGCGCGTGCCGTACACGCAGGACGAGAACGGCAATACGATCCTCCAGACCGATCGCCAGTCGATCGTGGACGATCCGCTGGGCGCCAAGGCCTATTATCTCGGCCGCGCCGAGCTCGAGATCCCGCTCGGTTCGGGCGCTCAGGAGCTCGGCCTCCGTCCGTCGATCTATGTCCAGGCGGGTTCGCTGTTCAGCATCACCCGTCCGTTGCCGACCGCGACCTTTACGCAGGCGACCGACTCGAGCGGCAACCCCGTCTTCAACGTCGACGGTTCGCCCTCGCTGCTGCCGCTGGTTCGTCCGGTCACCACCGATGCAGGACAGCAGCTCTACCTCAACAGCTTTACCGAGAACGGCGTCACCGGCACGCGCCTGACGACGTGTTCGGTCGGCTACTCCGCCACCTTCGGCGGCGCCTGCGCCGGCAACGATCCGAACGCGGCGCAGACGCAGACGATTACGCCGTTCCTCGAGCGCTTCGTCGGCGACACCCCCAAGCCGCGCATTACCGTCGGCGTCGGCGTCAACTGGAACTCGCCGTTCGGTCCGCTTCGCATCGATCTCGCCAAGGACCTGATTTCGGTCGATGGTGACGACCCCAAGCTTCTCACCTTCAACGTTGGAGCCGCTTTCTAATGAACAAGTTCCTTCTCGCCGCCGCGCTTGCGCCGGTCGCGATCGCGTCGCCCGCGCTGGCGCAGGTCAACGGCATCGCCGTCGCCAATCCCGAGACCGCCGTCCTCCAGTCGAACGCCTGGAAGACCGCGATCTCGCAGATCCAGACGACCTACAAGGCGCAGCTAGATCAGGCGCAGACGCGCCAGACCGCGATCCAGAACGAGCTTCGCCCGTTGGTCGAGGCCTTCAACAAGGCGCGTTCGGCCCCGAACGCCAACCAGGCCGCGCTGCAGACCCAGGCGACCACCATCCAGCAGCGCGAGCAGACCGCCAACCAGGAGCTTCAGCGCCTGACCCAGCCGGTCCAGCGCGCCCGCGCCTATGCCGCCGAGCAGATCGGCGCGCAGCTCGAGGCGGCAGTCAATGCCGCGATGTCGCGCAAGAAGGTGACGCTGCTGCTCCGTCCCGAGGCGACGGTCCAGGCCGGCCCGGCGGCCGACATCACCGCCGACGTGACGACCGAGCTCAACCGCCTGGTGCCCAGCGTCGGCATCACGCCGCCCGCCAACTGGCAGCCGGGTGGTCAGCAGGCCGCGGCGGCGCCTGCCGCTCCGGCCGCGGCCGCAGCCGGCCGGTGAGCGAAGGCGAGGGGGCGGGCCGCACGATCGGCCCGCTCGACATCAACCGCGTGATGGCCGCGCTGCCGCATCGATATCCGATGCTGCTGGTCGACCGCGTCGAGGAAATCGTCCTCGACCGGTCGATCCGCGCGACGAAGGCGGTGACGATCAACGAAGGCTTCTTCCAGGGGCATTTCCCCGGGCGTCCGATCATGCCGGGCGTGCTGATCGTCGAAGCGGTGGCGCAGGCCGCCGGCGTGCTCGCGGTGGAGAGCCTCGATCTCGCCGGTTCGGGCAAGCTCGTCTATTTCATGGCGATCGAGGAAGCCAAGTTCCGGAAGCCCGTCGAGCCCGGCGTGCTCCTCAGCCTGGAGGTCGAGTTCGTGCAGAAGCGGTCGAGCGTCTGCAAGTTCGCCGGCCGCGCGCTGATCGACGGCGCGGTGGCGGCGACCGCCAACTTCACCGCGATGATTGCCGACCCGCCCAAGGCGGGCTGACCCAAGCGCATTGCAGGCGGGGCGCCGCGCTGCTATGCGCGCGCCCTTCGCTGCTGGTCGGAAACCAGCGGCCATCCCTGGAGATATGACGTGAAGAAGACCGGCCACCCCGACTATCACATGATCAAGGTGCAGATGACCGACGGCACCGTGTTCGAGACGCGCTCGACCTGGGGCAAGGAAGGCGAGACGATGCTGCTCGACATCGATCCGCTCGCGCACCCGGCATGGACCGGCGGCAACCAGCGCCTGCTCGACGCCGGCGGCCAGGTCGCCCGCTTCAACAAGCGTTTCGGCGGCGGTCTGTCGCTCCGCAAGTAAGCGGCCTTCACACCTCGTTTACCAAGCGAGACTAGCATCGGGGACATGGAGAGCCATGTCCCCGTTCGCACGCGCATCGCAGCCGAGCTGACGCCGATCGACGCCGGCGAGACCCGCCGCCGCGCACCGCGAGCCGCCGTCTCGATCGAAGCGGGCGTGGCGAGCGTCGCCATGCATGGCAGCTTGTGCCGCGTCACCGACCTGTCGATCCACGGGGCCCGTATTCAGACCTATGGCGACCTTCGCGCCGGCAGCAGCATCGTGCTGGCCCTGCCGGGCGACATTCGCCGCCTGACGCGCATCGTCTGGTCGCGCGATTACGAAGCCGGCTGCCAGTTCGACGAACCCCTCAGCGAAGCCGAATTCGACGCGTTGATGGGCGGCTGACCGCGGCCGTTCGCCGGCCTGAGCGCTTTTCAGGACCAAGCTTCGTTCGTCGCTGGCGCATCGCGCATAATTGAGCCATGATCCTGCCACATTGCCGGTCGGGCCGACCGCGCGATGCCGGGGAACGTCGATGGCTGGGGCATGGGCGATTGCATTGTTGCTGACCACGGATGCGGTCACGCCGCGAGAGCCGGCGCCGCCCTCACGAGCGGCTGCCCCCATTGCCCTCGACTTTCGCCTGATCGCGCCTGAGGCGGCACAGCCCCGTCCGTTCCGCATCACGCCGGAGGTGTCGAGCGACGATCTTCTCCCCGGCGACCGGCCGACGGCTGAGCTCTGCGCCGACACCCACGAACGCCCGCGCGAACCCGGCGCGCCGATGCGCGCGCGCATGTCGATGCGCCTCGACACCGGACGCGATGCGTTCAGCCCCGCTTTTGCGCTCGGCGGGATCGGCGGCGCCCTGGTCCGCATGACGGACGCGCTGATCGACTGAGGGTGGCGGAGAGGGTGGGATTCGAACCCACGGTGAGCGTGAACCCACGGCGGTTTTCAAGACCGCTGCCTTAAACCACTCGGCCACCTCTCCGCACGTGGGCGCCGGGTTAGCGCTCCCGGCCGCATTTGTGCAAGCCCGCGCGATTGGGGGGTTCAGGCCGGGCCGGGACTGTGGCACAGCTTCGTGCATGTCGGGGTACGGGTTCAAGCGTGGATGGGGCGCAGCGTTGTTGACGCTGTGGCTGTTGGTCGGCACCGCGGGCGGCGCGATGGCGCAGGATGAGGCAGGCTTCCAGGCCTATCTGTCCCAGGTCCGCGGTCGCGCGCTGCAACAGGGCGTAACCGCACGCACGCTGGATGCGGTGCTGCCGACGCTGACCGTCAACCCGCGGGTGATCGAGCTTGATCGCGGCCAGCCGGGTGGCGGCAACAATCCCAACGCCATCCCGAACTTTGCACCCTATCAGGCGCGCCATGTTGACGCCGCCCGGATCGGCCGCGGCCAGCGCGCCTATGCCGCCAACCGTTCGCGCCTGTCGCGGATCGAGGCGGAGACCGGCGTCCCGGAATCGATCATGGTCGCGATCTGGGGCCACGAGACCAATTACGGCGCCTATACCGGCGACTTCGACCTTGCCCGCTCGCTGGCGACGCTCGCCTATGAGGGCCGCCGCCGGGCGCTGTTCGAGGGCGAATTCATCGCGCTTCTCAAGATGATGGACCGCGGCATCCCGCGTGAGCGGCTGAAGGGAAGCTGGGCGGGGGCGACCGGCTATCCGCAGTTCCTGCCGTCGATCTACCTGCGGCTGGCGCGCGACGGCGATGGCGACGGGCGCGCCGACATCTGGACGAGCGAGGCCGACGCGCTCGCCTCGATCGCCAACTACTTCGTCAATGCCGGGTGGCGAGCGGGCCAGCCCTGGGGCGTCGCGGTCAATGTGCCGGGCGGCTTCAACCGTGCGGGGATGACGACGCGCACGATCTCGCCGCGCTGCCCGCGCGTGTTCGAGCGGCACAGCCAGTGGCGGACGATGCGAGAATGGCGCTCGCTGGGCATGGTGCCACAATCGGGACGCCGGCCGGCCGACGACGTGCTCGCGACGCTGATCGAGCCCGACGGGCCGGGCCGCACCGCCTATCTGCTGACGGGGAACTACCGCGTGATCCTCGACTATAACTGCTCTAATTTCTACGCGCTTTCCGTGGGATTGCTCGCCGATGCCGTCGCCCGCTGAGCTGATCGCCCTGACACTCGCCGCCGCGACGCCGGCGCAGGACGCGCCGCCGACGGGCGAGGGGCCGCGCGCCTCTTCCAACGAGGGTGAGCGCTATGACGCGGTCGGCTATGCCGGCTCGATCGAGGCGCCCGCAGGCGTCGCCCACGCAACCCTGCCGCCGGGCAGCTTCGTGGAAGTAACCGCACTCGACACGGGCAAGACCGCTTTGTTCGCGGTGACGGAGGGGATGCAGCCCCGCGCCGGCGAAGTCGTCGCCCTATCGGCCATCGCGATGCAGCAGCTCGGCATCGCCAGCGCCGATGCGCCTGTCCGCGTCCGCGCGGGGCGCCCGTCGCCGCCGGAGATCGCCGCCCTTCGCGCCGGACAGCCGGCAAGTGCGCGGCTCGATGCGCCCGCCGTGCTGCTCGTCGGCCTGCGCAAGGAACTGCCCTCACGCGCTGCGCCCGCGGTTTCGCGATCGGCGCCGTCACCGACCGCCGCGGCGAAGCCGCGCCCTGCGCGAGGCGCTCCGATGGCCGTACCGGCGGCCGCGGGCCAGGCCTCCACGCAGTCGGTCCGTCGACCGGCCCAGCGCCCGATCGATCCGCCCGAAAAGCAGGTTGCCGTCCAGCCCAAGCCTCAGACCGCGCCGGCGCGCGGTTGGGGCGTTCAGGTCGCCGCGCTCTCCAACGCCGCCAATGCGCGCAAGCTTGCCGGCCAGCTCGGCGGCCGCGTGCGTGAAGGCGGCGGCCTCTACCGCGTCCAGCTCGGCCCCTTTGCCGACCGCAATGCCGCCGATCGCGCACGGACCGACCTTGCCCGCCGCGGCCATGGCGGCGCCGCACTCGTCCAGATTCCCTGATCTTCCTCAAGCCACCGGGTACCGACCGACCGATGAACCGCCTGCTTGCCCTCTCGCCCCTCGTCCTCGCGATCGCTGCGCCTGCCGCGGCCCAGCGCCCGCCCTTCGACACGCCCGCGCCGGTCGCGTTCATCGAGGATCTGTCCTCGGGCGCGGTGCTGTTCGCCAAGGATGCCGACCGCCGGATGCCACCGGCATCGATGGCGAAGATGATGACCACCTATGTCATCTTCGACATGATCAAGAAGGGCGAGGTGAAGCTCGACCAGAAGATCACCGTCCGGCCGGAGACGTGGAAGCGGTGGCATGGACCCCAGGCGGGCTCGACGATGTTCCTGTCGCCCGGCGAGCAGGTCAGCGTCGAGAACCTGCTCTATGGCGTCGTCGTCCTCTCCGGCAACGACGCCTGCGTCGTGCTGGCCGAAGGGCTGGCGGGGACCGAGGAAGCGTTCGTCAACCTGATGAACCAGCGCGCCAAGTCAATCGGGCTCAAGAACAGCCAATTCGGCACGTCCAACGGCTGGCCGGACGAGGGGCGGACCTATGTGACCGCGCGTGACCTTGCGCAGCTCGCCCGGGCGACGATTGAAAACTATCCCGACCTCTACAAGAAGTTCTACAGCCGCCGCGACTTCACCTGGGGTCAGACGATGGGCGGCAACGCCATCACCCAGGCCAATCGCGACCCGCTTCTCGGCCGCGTCAACGGCGCCGATGGCCTGAAGACTGGCCATACCGAAGAAGCCGGCTATGGCTTCACCGGCTCCGCCGAGCAGAATGGCCGCCGCCTGGTGATGGTCGTCGCCGGGCTCAACAGCTTCAACCAGCGCATCAGCGAGTCCGTCCGCCTGATGGAATGGGGCTTCAACGCGTGGAAGGCCAAGCCCGTCGTCAAGCAGGGCAAGCGCGTCGAGACCGCCGACGTCCAGCTCGGCGACGCCTCGACCGTCGGCCTGGTCGCGCCGCGCGACCTCAACGTCACGGTGCCCGCCGGCACGTCGGCGGCGATGACCGCCAAGGTCGTCTATCAGGGACCGGTCAAGGCGCCGATCAAGCAGGGCCAGCATATCGCCGACCTCGTCATCACCAGCGCGGACGTGGGTGAGCAGCGCCTGCCGCTCGTCGCGGAGAGCGAGGTGGGCGAGGCGGGCTTCTTCGGCCGCGTCTGGGCCGGGCTGATGGGGCTGTTCGGCGCTTGACGCCGGGTCGGTTCATCACGCTGGAAGGCGGCGAGGGCGCGGGCAAGTCGACGCAGGCGCGCGCGCTGGGCGAGGCCCTGGAGGCATGCGGCTTCCACGTTCTCGTCACGCGCGAGCCCGGTGGCAGCGAGGGGGCGGAGGCGATCCGCAGCCTGCTGATGCAGGGCGACATCGCCCGTTGGAGCCCACACGCCGAAACCTTGCTGTTCGCCGCCGCCCGCGCCGATCATGTCGAGAAGCACATTCGTCCGGCGATCGGCGCCGGCCATTGGGTGATCTGCGATCGCTATGTCGATTCGACTCGTGCCTATCAGGGTGCGCAGGGGATCGACGATGCGGCGATCCTGGCGCTGCACGGCTTCGGCTCGCGCGGGCTGATGCCCGATCGCACCTTCCTGCTCGACCTGCCCCCTGACGAGGGCGCCGCGCGAGCGGCGGGGCGCGATCCGGCCGCCAATGACCGGTTCGAGACGCGCGGAACGGGCTTCCACGCCGCGGTTGCCGCCGCCTTCGACTCGATCGCTGCCGCCGAGCCCGAGCGCGTGCGCCGGATCGATGCCAGCGCCGCGCCGCAGACGGTGACTGCCGCCTTGATCGAGGCGCTCGCCGACCTGCTGCCATGACGTCGCCGATCGGCAACGAGACCGCGCGCGCCGCTTTTGCCGCCGCGGTCGCGGGCGGCTCGATCCACCACGCTTGGCTGATCGCGGGACCGGAAGGAGTGGGGAAGGGCTTGTTCGCGCGGGCGGCGGCGGCGGTGCTGCTCGGCCGCGCGATCGACCCTTCGGTGCCTCTTGCGGGTCCGTTGCCGCCAGACCACCGCATCGCCCGCCTGCTCGCGAGCGGAGCGCATCCGGACTATCGCGAGCTCGTCCGCCTGCCGAAGGATGCCGCGAAGCCCGACGAGGGGCTGAAGCGCAGCATCGCCATCGATCAGGTCCGCACGCTCCAACCGATGTTCGCGACCAAGCCCGCTTTGTCCGAGCGGCGGGTGATCGTCATCGACGCGATCGACGATCTGGAGCGGGCCGGCGCCAATGCGCTCCTCAAGAACCTGGAGGAGCCGCCCACGGGCACGATCTTCCTCCTGGTCAGCCATGCGCCGGGCCGTCTGCTCCCGACGATCCGCTCGCGCTGCCGACTGCTGCGCTTTTCGGCGCTGGAGGACGGCGACGTCGCGCGTGCGCTGCGCAATGCCGATCCGGAACTGGCGGAGCCTGAAATCGCCGCGCTGGTCCGCGCCGGTGCTGGCTCGCCCGGCCGCGCGCTCGCCTTTGCCGGGCTCGACATGGCAGCGATCGAACGCGAGCTCGAGACGATCGCCGCCTCGGGCGACCGCGACAATGCGGCGCGCGGACGGCTGGCCAAGGCGCTGGCGGGGAAGGGCGCCGCCGCTCGTTTCGCCGCCTTCGTCGAGCGCGTGCCGGCCTTCATCGCCGAGCAGGCGCGCGTCGCCAGCGGCGAGCGCCTCCGCACCGCGCTCGACGCGCATGCCGATGCGCGGCAGGTCGGCGGCATCGCGCTCGCGCTGACGCAGGATGCGGCGGGCGCGGTGTTCGAACTCGGCGGCATCGTCGCGCGTCTCGCGCCGCGCTGACGCGCTTGCCGCACTGCGGCGCGCCCCCTAGAGCGAAGGGCATGGCTCAGCCCTTTTACATCACCACCGCGATCCACTATCCCAACGGCCGGCCGCATATCGGCCACGCCTATGAGATGATCGCCGCCGACGCGATCGCCCGCTTCCAGCGTCAGGCGGGCCGCGACGTCCGTTTCCAGACCGGCACCGACGAGCATGGGCTCAAGATGGCGCAGACCGCGCGGGACCGCGGCATGACCGCGCGCGAGCTGGCGGACGAGATGTCGGCGCATTTCAGCGAGATGGCCGATCGCCTCAACATCAGCCACGACCGCTTCATCCGCACCGTCGAAGCCGATCACTATCGCGCCAGCCAGGCGATCTGGGAGAAGATGCAGGCGTCCGGCGACCTCTATCTCGACCGTTACGAGGGCTGGTACTCGGTCCGGGACGAGGCCTTCTACGAAGAAAAGGAGCTGACCGACGGGGACGGCGGGCAGCGCCTGTCACCGCAGGGCACGCCCGTCGAATGGACCGCCGAAGAGACCTGGTTCTTCCGCCTGTCCAAATACCAGCAGCCGCTGCTCGACCTTTATGCCGCCGAGCCCGGCTTCATCCGGCCGGAGAGCCGCCGCAACGAGGTGCTGCGCTTTGTCGAAGGCGGGCTGACCGACCTATCGGTGTCGCGGACCAGCTTCGACTGGGGCGTGCCGGTGCCGGGCAGCCCGGGGCACGTGATGTATGTCTGGGTCGATGCGCTCACCAACTATCTGACGGGCGCCGGCTATCCGGACGAGGGCGAGCTGTGGCGCTACTGGCCTGCCGACCTGCACGTCATTGGCAAGGACATCGTCCGCTTCCACGCGGTCTATTGGCCCGCCTTCCTCATGTCTGCGGGCCTGCCGGTACCGCGCGAGGTGTTCGGCCACGGCTTCGTCCTCAACCGCGGCGAGAAGATGTCGAAGTCGGTCGGCAACGTCGTCGATCCGCTCGCGCTCTCCGATGCGTTCGGGGTCGATGCGCTCCGCTATTTCCTGCTGCGGGACATCAGCTGGGGCCAGGACGGCAGCTACAGCCCGCGTGCGATCGCAATGCGCGCCAATGCCGACCTTTCGAACAGCTTCGGCAACCTCGCCCAGCGGACGCTGAGCTTCATCGCCAAGAACCTCGACGGCGCGTTGCCGTCCGAAGGTCGGCCCGACGACGCCGACGCGGCCTTGCTCGCGACCGTGGCAGAAGCCAACGCTGAGTTCATCCGCCTGTTTGCCGAACAGTCGATCACCCCCGCGCTCGAAGCCTGGATGCGCGGGGTGTTCGCCTGCAACCAGTATATCGACGTGCAGGCCCCCTGGTCGCTGCGCAAGACCGATCCCGACCGGATGCACGCCGTGCTCGGCACGCTCGTTCGCGCGATCCGGCTGCTGGGGATCACGATCCTGCCCGTCGTCCCGGCCTCCGCCAGCGCGATGCTCGATCAGGTCGGCGCCGACGAGCGCGACCATGAGGCGCTCGCCGATGCCGGCTGGTACGCGCGAAAGGCGGGCGAGGGCTTTCGCATCGCGCCCCCGACCCCCATCTTCCCGCGCCTGGACGTGCCCGAGGAGGAAGCCGCGGCATGACGCTGGCCGACAGCCATTGTCACCTGAACTACAAGGGGTTGGTCGAGGAACAGGCCAAGGTCCTCGAACGCGCCCGCGCGCGCGGCGTGACCGCGATGCTCAACATCTCGACGCGCGAGCGTGAGTGGGGCGACGTCATTGCGGTTGCCGAGCGGGAGTCCGATGTCTGGGCCAGCGTGGGCATCCACCCGCACGAGGCGGATCAGCACCCGGACGTCGATGCGGCCAAGCTGATCGAGGCGGCGCGGCACCCGCGGGTCGTCGGGCTCGGCGAATGCGGGCTCGACTATTACTACGATCACAGCGATCGCGCGGCACAGGCGTCGAGCTTCCGCGCGCACTGCGCCGCCGCGCGAGAGACCGGCCTGCCGATCATCGTTCATACCCGCGATGCCGAGGACGATACCGCCGCGTTGCTGGAGAACGAACTGGGGAAGGGGGCCTTTCCCGGCGTCATCCACTGCTTTACCGGCACCGGTCCGTTCGCCGACCGGATGCTGGACCTCGGCTTCTACATCTCGATTTCCGGGATCGTGACGTTCAAGAACGCGCGCGATCTTCAGGAAACCGCCGCGCGGCTGCCGATCGAGCGACTGCTCATCGAAACGGATGCGCCGTTCCTTGCGCCGGTGCCGCACCGGGGCAAGCCGGGCGAGCCGGGCTTCGTCGCCGACACCTGTGCCTTCCTCGCCACCCTGCGCGGCACCACGGCGGAGGCGCTGGGCGAGGCGACCGCCGCCAACTTCCACGCATTGTTCGCGAAGACGCGCGCGTGAAGCTGACGCTGCTCGGTTGCGGCACCTCGTCCGGCGTGCCGCGGATCGGCAACGACTGGGGCGATTGCGATCCGAGCGAGCCGCGCAACCGCCGCACGCGTTGTGCCGCGCTGGTCGAAAGCGGCAACACGCGCATCCTGATCGATACCGGTCCCGACATGCGCGAACAGCTGAACGCCGCCAATGTCGGCCGCGTCGATGCGGTGATCTGGACCCACGACCATGCCGACCACACGCATGGGATCGACGACCTGCGCCAGCTTGCGCATTCGCTGGGGCAGCGGGTGCCGTGCTGGGCCCGGCCTGCGACCGCGGCGGTGCTGGACGAGCGGTTCGGCTATATCTTCCGTGGCGGCGGCGGCTATCGGCCGGTCGCTTCGCTGTCGGTGCTGCCGGATCGGATCACGATCGGCGGGGTCGAGATTGATGTGGTCGATCAGCCGCATGGCGAGATCACCAGTGCCGGGCTCATCTTCACACAAAATGGTAAACGGATCGTCTATTCAACCGACTTCCATGCACTTACCGACGAAATGGCAGACTCATTTGCAGGTTGCGAAGTGTGGATCCTCGACGCGCTGCGCCGCCACCCGCATCCGTCGCACAATCATCTGCCGCTCGCGCTCGACCATATCGAGCGGGTCGAACCCGGCCGCGCGGTGCTGATCCACATGGACAATTCGATGGACTATCGCACGGTTAACGCCGCGCTGCCAACCGGGGTCGAGCTTGGCTATGACGGCATGGAGCTGGTGCCATGACCGGCGATCAGGGTGTCGAGCTGATCTGGGGTGTCGGCGCGCTGGTGCTGGTGCTGAGCGCGCTCACCGTGCGGCGCGTGTCGGCGGGCGTGCTGATCCGCAACGTGCTCGGCTGGGTGGCGATCGCCGGCGTGCTGTTCGTGCTGTTCAACAACCAGGATCGCATCGCGCTGTTTGCCGAGCAGGCCGGGCTGACGGGCCAGCAGGTCTCGGGCGACACGGTTCGCATCCGCCAGTCGCCTGATGGTCATTTCTATGCCGATGTCCGCATTAACGGCACGCGCCAGCGGATGCTGGTGGACAGCGGCGCGACGATCACGGCCTTGTCCGAGAGCGCGGCGCAGGCTGCGGGCGTCAAGGCCGAGGGCGGAATGCCGGTGATCCTGGCGACCGCCAATGGACAGGTCCAGGCCCGTCGCGGGGTCGCCGAGACGTTCGCGATCGGCGACCTGGAAACGCGCGATCTGTCGGTCGTCATTTCGCCAAGCTTCGGCGAGATGAGCGTCGTCGGCATGAACTTCCTGTCGCGGCTGGGTAGCTGGCGGGTTGAGGGTCGCACGCTCATCCTCGAACCCAAACGCAGCTGAGCTTTACATAATGTATATTATCGAACTTGCGGAGATGGGGGGATGATGGAGCGTCTGGTGGCGATCATGGCCCGCCTCCGCGATCCGGAACGCGGCTGCGAGTGGGACGTCGCTCAGGATTTCCGATCGATCGCACCATACACGATCGAGGAAGCGTACGAGGTCGCCGACGCATGCGAGCGCGGCGACATGGACGACCTTCGCGACGAGCTTGGCGACCTGCTCCTCCAGGTCGTCTTTCACAGCCGCATGGCCGAGGAAGCCGGCGCGTTCACGCTGGCCGACGTCGTCACATCGATCAGCGACAAGATGGAGCGCCGACACCCACACATCTTCGGCGACCGCGCCGATGGCGGTCACCATCTGTGGGAGGTCATCAAGGCCGAGGAACGTGCGGCCAAATCCAACGGCGGCGCGCTGGCGGGCGTTGCCTTGGGCCTACCCGCGCTCACCCGCGCCGAGAAGCTTCAGAACCGCGCCGCCCGGGTCGGTTTCGATTGGCCCGACGCCAGCGGGGCTCGTGCCAAGATCGACGAGGAGATTGCCGAGGTCGAGAGCGCCGCCGACGACCAGCATCGCACCGAAGAGGTCGGCGACCTGCTGTTCGCCGTCGTCAACTGGGCGCGCCATCACCGCATCGATCCAGAGGCGGCGCTTCGGGTCGCCAACGGCAAGTTCGAGCGCCGCTTTCAAGCGATGGAAGCGTCAGCGGGCGACGCGTTCCCGGCGCTGGAACTGGAAGCCAAGGAAGCGCTATGGGTGGCCGCGAAGCGCGCCGAACGAGGTTAACGCCGCGTTTGCCAAACCCAGGCGCTACCCTGCCCGGCTGACGAACCGCTCGTGATCTTCCGGCGCCAGCCGTACTTCGTAATGCGCGCCGTCGTCGTCGATCCAGTGGTCCAGCACTTCGCCATGCTGGTGCAGCCACGCCGCCCCTGCGCCGTCGCCCGGATCCAGCGTCAGGATGAAACGCCGGTGTTCCGCCGTCAGGCGGGCGGCGGCGGTAGCGACGAGGTCGTCGACGCCCTCCCCCGTCAAGGCGGAGATTGCGACCACGTCACCGCGCGCCGCCGCGTCCTCGATCACCTCGCCGCGACGCTCGTCGTCCAGCGCATCCAGCTTGTTCCATGCCTCGATCCGCGGCGTCTCGGGATCGACGCCGATCTCGCCGAGCACATCCTCGACATCCTGCCGCTGCGCCTCGCTGTCGGGATGCGCGACATCGCGAACGTGGATGAGGAGGTCGGCCGAGATGACTTCCTCCAGCGTCGCCTTGAAGGCCGCGACCAGCTGCGTCGGCAGCTCCGACACGAAGCCCACCGTGTCCGACAGGATCGCCTTGTCGATCCCCGGCAGCGCCACCTGCCGCAGCGTCGGATCGAGCGTCGCGAACAGCAGGTTTTCGGCCATCACCCCCGCCCCGGTCAGGCGGTTGAACAGCGTCGACTTGCCAGCATTCGTATAGCCGACGAGCGCGACGACCGGCCAGGGCGCCCGCTGGCGCCGATCGCGGTGGAGCGTGCGCGTGCGGCTCACCTGATCGAGCTCGCGGCGAAGGCGCGCCATGCGGTCGCGGATCATTCGCCGGTCGGCCTCGATCTGCGTCTCGCCGGGACCGCCCAGGAAGCCGAAGCCGCCGCGCTGCCGCTCGAGGTGGGTCCAGCTTCGCACGAGGCGCGAGGATTGATAGTCGAGGTGGGCGAGCTCGACCTGTAACCGCCCCTCGGCCGTCCGCGCGCGCTCACCGAAGATCTCGAGGATTAGGCCGGTGCGGTCGATAACCTTGCAGCCGAGGCCGGTCTCCAGGTTGCGCTGCTGCACCGGCGTCAATGCCGCGTCAAACACCGCCAGACCGGCGCCAAGCGCCTCGACGCGCTCGTGCAGGCTCTCGACCTGACCACCGCCGATCAATGTCGCGGGTCGCGGCGTGCGGACGCGCAGCCCGACACGCTCGACCACCTCGACCCCGATCGCGGCGGCGAGACCGGCGGTCTCCTCCAGCCGCGCATCGACCTCACGGCTGGCGCCGCCCTGATCTGGAAGCACGACGATGGCGCGCGCGCCGCGGGCGAACTCCTCGGCGTCGCGATCGAACCCACTACTCATCGGCGGGCTCAGGCGGCGTCGCCCTGTGCCTGCTCCTCGGCCAGGTTGAGCGGGTTGGCGGGCTGGATCGTCGACACGGCGTGCTTGTAGACAAGCTGCGACATGCCGTCGCGCTGGAGCAGCATGCAGAACAGGTCGAAGGCGGCGATCTGACCCTGGAGCATCACGCCGTTCACGAGGAACATGGTCACATGCTCCTGCTGACGGCGGACGGCGCTCAGGAAAATTTCCTGAAGGACCGGGTTCTTGCTGCCGTTATCCGACACGCTGTCGATGATCGGCGCCAGATCGAGATTGCCGGTCGGCATGATCGTCGAGATCGCGTGCTTGTAGATGAGCTGCGACTGGCCGTCGCGGCGCAGCAGGACCGAAAAATTGTCGAACCAGGTGACGATGCCCTGCAACTTCACACCCTTGACGAGGAACATCGTCACCGGCGTCTTGGCGCGGCGGAGGGCGTTGAGGAACTGATCCTGGAGTGAGGTCTGCTTGTCGGCCATCGGTCGATCCCTTGTTCTTGGCGGGGTTTACCCGCTGTGCGCCGATTGAGAGCGGCGTCGGTCGCGCGCCAAGACGGCGCGTGGCTCGAAAATAGGGACGATTGCGACGATCGTCCAGCTTACTCGTCGCGGGTTTCGGTGATGCCCAGAAGCTTGAGCTTACGATGTAGCGCCGACCGCTCCATCCCGATGAAGCTCGCGGTGCGGCTGATGTTGCCGGAGAAGCGGCGGATCTGGACGCGCAGATACTCGCGCTCGAACGTCTCGCGTGCTTCGCGAAGCGGCGTGCCCATGATCGCGCTCGCGCCCAGCCCGCTGCCGTCGCGGCCGGTCTGAAGCACTTCGGGCGGCAACAGGTCGAGGTCGATGCGACCGATCCGATCGCCGGGCGCGAGGATGACGGTCCGCTCGACAACGTTGCGAAGCTGGCGGACATTGCCCGGCCATTCATAGCTTTGCAGCGCGACCATCGCATCGGGTGCGACCTCGGGCGTCGGCACGCGGCGATCCGCGGCGTAGCGCGCGACGTAATGCTCGACCAGCGGCGGGATGTCCTCGCGCCGGTCGGCCAGCGGCGGGATGACGACGGGCACGACGTTGAGGCGGTAGTAGAGATCCTCGCGGAACCGCCCCTCCCCGATCTCGACCATCAGGTCGCGCGCCGTCGCCGACACGACGCGGACATCCACCTTGACCACGCGCGTGCCGCCGACGCGGGTAAAGCTCTGGTCCGTCAGCACGCGAAGGATGCGCGCCTGTGTCGCGACCGGCATGTCGGCGATCTCGTCGAGGAACAGCGTGCCGCCATGCGCCTGTTCGAGAAGCCCCGGGCGGACGAGATCGCCCGCTTCCTCGACCCCGAACAGCTCCTCCTCGACGCGCTCCGGCGTCATTCGCGCGGCGCTGACGATGACGAACGGCAGGTTCGACCGCTGGCTCCAGGCATGAAGCAGACGGGCGGCAACCTCCTTGCCGACCCCCGGCCCACCCGAGATCAGCACGCGGCTCCCGGTCGAAGCGACGCGCTTGAGCGTCGCGCGCACGGTGTTGATCGCCGCCGACGCGCCGGTCAGGTCGGTGTCGCGGCCGGCACTCGCGCGCAGGCTCTCGACCTCCTGGCGAAGCCGCTCGGTCTCGGTCGCGCGCTGGACGAGGAGGAGCAGGCGCTCCGCCTCGAACGGCTTTTCGATGAAGTCGCTGGCGCCGCGCCGGATCGCCGCCACCGCGGTGTCGAGATTGCCGTGGCCGGAGATGACGAGCACGGGCAGCGACGGATCGCGCCGCTTGATCTCCTCAAGCAACTCCAACCCGTCGAGCCGCGATCCGTGCAGCCAGACGTCGAGCAGGACGAGGCTGGGCCGCCGCGTCGCGATCGCCTCGAGCGCGGAGTCGCTGTCGGCCGCGGCGCGCGTCTCATAGCCTTCGTCTTCGAGGACCCCTGCCACCAGCTCGCGGATATCGCGTTCGTCGTCGACGACGAGGATGTCGAGGGTCATGGCATTGGCTTCCGGTTACGAGTCAACATGTGGAGGCGGTCGTCGTCGATCATCGGCGTCGCTTCGGCATCCTCGACGATCGCCAGCGGCGCGAGCGCGCGCGCGTCGAAGGCGAGCGTGACGATCGTGCCGCCGCCGGGGCGGTCCGCAAAGCCGATCGAGCCCATATGCTCCTCGACGATCTTTTTGACGATCGCGAGGCCCAGGCCAGTGCCGCGGCTGCGCGTCGTCATATAGGGTTCGACGATGCGGTCGCGCTCCAGCGGGAGGCCGACGCCATTGTCGGCGACGCTGAGGAGCACGCGCCCATCCGCCTCGCCCAGCGTCAGCACGACCTCGCCGGGGGGCAGTTCCTCGCCATCGCGCGCGCCGATCGCCTCGGCGGCGTTCTTGATGATGTTGGTCAGCGCCTGGCCGATCTGGCGCCGATCGCAGACGAGCGTGACCGGTGCGTCGGCGTCATGGTCGAGGCGGAAGGCAATGTCGGGATGCCCGACCTCGTGCAGGAACAGCGACTGGCGCGCGATGTCGACCAGCGACTCGCGGCGGAACACGGGCTTGGGCATCCGCGCAAAGGAGGAGAACTCGTCGACCATGCGCCGCAGGTCGCCGACCTGACGGACGATCGTCTCGGTCAGGCGCGGGAAGGTCGTGTCGGCGGGATCGATCTGACGGCCGTAACGGCGCTGGAGCCGCTCGGCCGCGAGCTGAATCGGGGTGAGCGGGTTCTTGATCTCGTGCGCGATTCGGCGTGCGACGTCGGCCCAGGCGGCACGGCGCTGGTCGGCGAGCTGCTGGGTGATGTCGTCGAAGGTCAGGATCGGCCCGGCGGCGTCGCGCGTGATCTTGACCGCGAGCGTCCGCGCCTCGCCGCCATGCGTCAGCTGCACCACCGCTTCGCGCTGGTCGCTGCCCAGCAGCGCGTCGAGCTCGGGCGCGATCTCGGCGAGCGGACGCCCGATCGCGCTCGCCTCGCCGGTCTGGAGGAGACTCGCGGCCGAGCTGTTGATCAGCCGCACCGTCCGCCCCGGTCCGATCGACACGATGCCCGCGGAGACGCCCGACATCACCGCCTCGATCAGCGCACGGCGCCCTTCCGACTCCGCGTTCGCGGCGACGAGGGCGCCGGTCTGCTCCTTCAGCCGCTCGGTCATCGTGTTGAACGCGCCCGCCAGCGTGCCGACCTCGTCCATCCGCTTGGGCGTGCTGACACGAGCGTCGAAATTGCCGCCGGCCACACGGCGCGCGGCGTCGACAAGATCGTTCACCGGCCGCACGAGGCGATCGGCGATGGCAAGCGCTGCAAAGACCGCAAGCCCGACGATGAACAGCGAGATCCCGAGCAGCGCGAGGTTGAAGCGAAGCTGGAGCGACCGGGACCGTTCGCGCAACGCCCGATAGTCGGCGACCACACCCTCGGCCCGCTGCTTACGCTGCATCAGCTCCTTGGCGCCGACGACGCGGCTGGAGGCCACGAGATATTGCGTGCCGGGCACTGGCGCGATCGACTGAACCCGCTCGCCACTCACGATCACCACGCTCGGCTTGCCCGCCAGCACGGCGCGGGCATCTTCGATGCGAATGCTGCTCGCCAGCCCACGCTCATACGGGTCGAGGAGGGCAAAGGTCAGGATCTCGCCCTTGGGCGACACGCCGAAGATGATCGACTCGGCCAAGCTGCGCTGAAGCACGCTCTGCGCGTAAGTGCCGACAAATTCCGGGGAGTCGAAGCCGTAGCCGCTCGACAGCAGATTGGCGACGTCCTTGCCGACGGCGATGTTCTCGCCATCGACCCAGCGGGTCATCTCGACATAGGATTCGTTGGCGAGCGTCGCCGCCCGCTCGATCATGTCCTTGGCGCGGTCGGAATACCAGAACTCGACGCCGTACTGGAACAGCATCGATGCGACGATCGTGACGAGGATCATCGGCACGCTGGCGAGGACGGAGAACAGCGCGACCAACCGGACGTGGAGCCGCCCCTGCCCCCCTGCCGCCGTTTCGGCCGCGCGCTTGATCGCGATGCGGCGGCCGATCAGCACGATCAGCGCGACCGCGGGCACCAGGTTGGCGACCATCAGCAATGCCACCAGCGGCGGCGTCAGCGGGCGCGGCGAACTGGGGTCGGCGGTGATGATGAAATAGGTGGCGATACCGATCGCGATCGCCGCCGCGAGCACACCCAGCTCGACCAGCGGCGTGACGCTCAGCCGGCGGCGCGGTTCGGTCGTCAACGCATCGGGAACGGCCACAGCCTCCATCGTTGCAACGGTACAACGTCAGCGTGGCCGCGAAAACACATTCTTTCGCTCATCCTGCCGTCAGGCGCTCACGGTTCGCCGACTGGGATCAATGCCGAGCGTGTCGAGGCGCTTGCGGAGCGTATTTCGATTGATGCCCAGGATGCGCGCGGCGCGAAGCTGGTTCTGGCCGCATCGCGCGAGCACCGCCTCGATCAGCGGCCGCTCCACCTCCGCGATGATGCGTTCGTAGAGGCTCCCATCCTCGAACGCTTGCGGCGTCTCCCGCGCCAGCCGCTCCAGCCGCGCGGCAACCGCGGCGGAGAGGTCGGGGTCGACCTCGCCCGGCGCGATCGCCGGCGGACCGCCCTTGCCCATGTTGGCGCGGATTTCCTCGGCATCGATCGTCGTGTCGCGACCGAGCGCGGCGACGCGCCGCATCAGGTTCTCAAGCTCGCGGACGTTACCCGGCCAGTCATGGCTCTCGAGCAGCGACAGCGCCCCCTTGTCGATCCCCTTGCGCGGAAGTCCGCTCTGCGCCGCGCGGTCGAGGAAGTGGCGGGCGAGCGATCCGACATCCTGCCGACGCTCGCGCAGTGCCGGGAGGCTGATCGGCACGACGTTGAGGCGATAGAACAGGTCCTCGCGAAACGCGCCCTGGCTGACGGAGGCGGTCAGGTCCTTGTTGGTGGCGGCGACGATCCGCACGTCGGCGCGGATCGTGCGCGCGCCGCCGACCGTCGTGAACTCGCCCGACTGGAGCACGCGGAGCAATCGGGTCTGCGCCTCCATCGGCATGTCGCCAATCTCGTCGAGGAACAACGTGCCGCCCGCCGCCTGCTCGAACCGACCGGCGACGCGGGCGCCGGCACCGGTAAAGGCGCCGCGCTCATGGCCGAACAGCTCCGCCTCGATCAGTTCGCGCGGGATCGCCGCCATGTTGATCGCGACGAACGGCGCGGCACGGCGCGGGCCAAGTTCGTGGATCGCCCGCGCGACCAGTTCCTTGCCCGTTCCCGACTCGCCCGAGATCAGGACAGTCAGGTCGTTGGCGACCACGCGCGCAATGACGCGATACACCTCCTGCATCGCCGGCGACCGGCCGATGAGGAGGCCACCGCCCTCCTCCGCCGGCCCCATATCGACGGGCCGTGCGGCGCCCTTGGCCAGCGCGCCCTGCACGGCGTCGGCCAGCGCGGCGAGGTCGAAGGGCTTTGGAAGGTAGTCGAACGCGCCCGCCTCGGTCGCGCGGACCGCGGTGGTCAGCGTATTCTGCGCCGACAGCACGATCACGGGCAGGCCCGGATATTCGTCGGTCAGCGACATGACGACGTCCAGCCCGTTCCCATCCGGCAGGATCACGTCGGTGACGAGCACGCCGGGCAGCCCTCGCGCGATCTCCTGGCGAAGCTGGGCGATGCTGGCGACGGTGTCGACGCGGTGTCCTGCCCGGCGCAGCGCCTGCGCGACGACGGTGCGGATCGCCGCGTCGTCGTCGCAGACCAGGATGCTGCCGATCCGCCCCTCGGTCACGAGCCGGCTCGCGGCAACAGGATACGCAGCACCGTCCATTCAGGCTCTCCCTCGCGAGCATAGGCGACGATCCCGCCCATGTCGCGCACCAGCTTGTCGACCAGCGGCAGGCCGAGCCCCTGCCCCTCCGGCTTGCCCGACACGAACGGCTCGAACAGATGCTCGGCGATGTCGGCAGGCGCGCCCGGGCCATTGTCGACGACGCAGATTTCGATCGGCAGCTTCTGGCGTGGGCGGCCCGGCGCCGTGCTCGCCGACATGCCGTGGCGGTAGGCGGTGCTGATCTGCATCCGCGGATCGCGCCGGCCCTGCAGCGCTTCCGCCGCGTTCTTCATCAGGTTGACCATCACCTGGACGAAGCGGTCCCGGTCGATCAGCACGTCGGGCAGTGACGGGTCGAACCGTTCCTCGATCGTCACGCCGCGCGCGAACCCCGCTTGTGCCAGCCGCTTGGCATGGGCGAGCAGCGGATAGATGTTCGCCCCCTCCAGCGCCGGCGGGCGCGTGTCGGTGAAGTCCTGCATGCGGTCGATCAGCGCGGCGACGCGATCGACCTCCGTGGTGATGAGGCCGGTCAGTTCCTGTTCGCCGCTTTCGTCGGCCAGAAGCTGCGCCGCGCCGCGGATGCCCGACAGCGGGTTCTTGATCTCGTGCGCGAGCATCGCCGCCGCGCCCATCGCCGCCCGTGCACCGCCGCGATCGCCCACACCGTGCCGGCGTCCCGCACTCGCGTCATGCAGCGTGACGACGCGCCAGCCGCTTTCCGGCAGCATCGCCTCGATCATGTCGACGCGGATGCGGTGGCCGCGGCGGGTGACCAGGTCTGTGTCGAGCAGCGCCAGGCCGCCGCGCTCCCGCCCGCGCACGAACTCCTCCGGCAGCACCAGCACCTGCGTCAGGCCGAGGCCGCGCATCGATCGGTCGGACTGGTTGAGCAGGAGCTCGCAGGCGCCGTTGGCGAAGACGATCCCGTCACCGGGATCCAGCACCAGCACCGCCACCGGCAGCGCCGCGAACAGCTCGGCCGCGGCGGGGCCGCCCTCGACCCTCAAGCCGCCGCGCGCGAGCGCCACGGCGCGTAGAAGTCGGCGAGCATCGCCTGGACGACCTTGGGATCGCCGATCTGGTTGACCTTGTTGCGGAACTCGGCCGAGCCATGAAGGCCGCGCGTGTACCAGCCGATATGCTTGCGCGCCATGTTGACACCGGTCTCGGTGCCGTAGTGCGACAGCATCATATCGTAATGCTCGGCGATCAGTTCGTACTGCGCCTCGATCGACGGGTCGGCGACCTCGCGCCCACCGGCGAAATGCGCCATCACCTGGCCCAGCAGCCACGGCTTGCCGTACGCTCCGCGCCCGATCATCACGCCGTCCGCACCCGACTGCGCCAGCGCGGTGTCGGCATCCTCGATCGAGCAGATGTCGCCGTTGACGATCACGGGCAGCGTCACCGCATCCTTGACGGTGCGGACGAACGCCCAGTCGGCGTTCCCCTTGTACATCTGGTTGCGGGTGCGGCCGTGGACGGTGATGAGCTGTGCGCCGAGATCCTGCGCGATGCGCGCGAGTTCAGGCGCGTTCAGGCTCGAATGATCCCAGCCCATCCGCATCTTGACGGTGACCGGCACCTTTACCGCCTTGACCACCGCGTCGATCAGGCTGGCCGCGAGCGGCAGGTCGCGCATCAGCGCGGAGCCCGCATCGCCGTTGACGACCTTCTTGACCGGGCAGCCCATGTTGATGTCGATGATCGCGGCGCCGCGATCCTCGTTGAGCCTGGCCGCCTCCGCCATCTCGAACGGCGAGCAGCCGGCGAGCTGCATCGACACCGGCTCCTCGACCGGATCCCACGCCGCCTTCTGCAGCGACTGGCGCGTCTCGCGGATCATCGCCTGGCTGGCGATCATCTCCGTGACGTTCAGGCCCGAGCCGAAGCGGCGCACGATCTTGCGGAACGGCAGGTCGGTGACACCCGTCATCGGCGCGAGGATCACGGGACTGTCGATCCGCACCGGACCGATCTGGATGGGAGCGAGCTGGGTCATCGATACTGCCTGAAAAACGGGCAGCGCATAACCGAAGGGCCGGTGACTCGCAAGGCTGGCGGCTCCGCTACGATTCGCGTAGGCGCGCGGTGATGGATTGCCCCAAGACCGCCGCCCTGATCGTCGCCGCCGGGCAAGGCACGCGCGCCGGCGGCCCCAAGCAGTTCCGCGATCTCGGCGGGCGACCGCTCATCGCCTGGAGCCATGCCGCGCTCTCGACGCACCCCGGCATCGACACCGTGCTCGTCGCGATCGGCGCGGGACAGGAAACGATGCTGGTCGAGGCGCTGGGCGAGGTCCCGTTCGTGATCGGCGGCGCCACGCGGCGCGAGTCCGTGCGCGCGGGGATCGCGGCGCTGGCGGGCCATGACCGCGTGCTCGTCCACGATGCCGCCCGGCCGTTCGTCCCGGTGTCGGTGATCGACGCGCTGCTGACCGCGCTGGACGAAGATGCGGGTGCCACCCCCGCCCTCGCCGTCGCCGACACGCTTGCGCGCGGGATCGAGGTGCTGGGCGATACGGTGCCGCGCGACGGCATGGTGCGCATCCAGACGCCGCAGGCCTTTCGCCTCGCCGACCTCGTCGCCGCGCACGACGCCTGGCCCGCCGATGCCGAGGCCACCGACGATGCGCAGATGCTGCGCGCCGCCGGCCACACCGTCGCGCTGGTCGAAGGAAGCCCGATGCTCGACAAGATCACCTACCCCGCCGACTTCGCCGCTGCCGAAGCGCGGCTCGCATCGCGACTGGTCAGCCGCACCGCAACGGGCTTCGACGTCCACCGGCTGGAGGCCGGCGAGGAGCTGTGGCTCGGCGGCGTCCTGATCCCGCACGACAAGGGGCTGTCGGGGCATAGCGATGCCGACGTCGCGCTCCATGCGATCACAGACGCGCTGCTCGGCACGATCGCGGCGGGCGATATCGGCCAGCATTTTCCGCCCAGCGATCCGCAGTGGAAGGGCGCTCGCTCGGACCAGTTCCTCGCCCACGCCGCAACCCTCGTCGCCAAGGCGGGCGGGATCATCGACTTCATCGACCTGACGCTGATGTGCGAGGCGCCGAAGATCGGCCCGCACCGCGCCGCGATGCGCGAGCGGATCGCGGCGATCTTGCAGCTTCCGGTCGCCCACGTTAGCGTCAAGGCAACGACGACCGAGCGGCTGGGCTTCACCGGCCGCGGCGAAGGGATCGCTGCTCAGGCGAGCGCGACGGTCCGCGTACCGGGACAGGAACCATGATCGACACGATTTCGCGCGGCGCGCTGTGGCTCGCCGCGCTCGCCTTGCCCGCCCCCGCCATGGCGCAGGCGCGCAGCCAGTGCCTGACCGAGCGCGAGGGCGAGGCGGTGCTGCTCTACCTCGCCCCCGATCTGCTTTCGCAGGCGGGCCGCATCTGCGCGCCCGTGCTGCCCGCCAGCGCCTATCTGCGCCGTTCGGGCGACCTTGGCCGGCGCTATGCCGCGGCGAGCGCCGATGCATGGCCGGCCGCGCGCGTCGCAATCGCCAAGGTTGCCGGTCCGGATGTCGCCCCGCTGCTCGACTCGGCTTTCGCCGCGCCGGCGGTGTCGTCGCTGGTCGCACCGCTCGTCGCGTCGGAGATCAAGGCCGCCGACTGCCCGCAGCTTGATCGCATCCTCTCGCTCGTCGCGCCGCTGCCGCCACAGAATGTCGCGGGCATCGCCGTTGCCTTTCTCCAGATCGCCAACGATCGCGACCGCCAGTCCGGACGCCGCTCGCCGCTGACGATCTGCGAAGCGCCCAATCGGTGACGCGCATGGACACGATGCTGCCCCCCGATCTCGTCGCGCTCGCCCGGCGCGTGGTCGAGGCGAACCACAAACGCGGTCGCCGCGTCGCGCTGGCCGAAAGCTGCACCGGCGGCCTCGTCGCCGCCGCGCTGACCGAGATCCCCGGCTCGTCGGAGGTGCTCGACGCGGGCTTCGTCACCTATTCGAACGAAGCGAAGATGAAGACGCTGGGCGTCAGCCTGGATGTCCTCGAAACGTTCGGTGCGGTTTCGATCGCGGTCGCGTGGCGGATGGCGCAGGGCGCGCTCGACCATTCGGGCGCCGACGTCGCGGTGGCGATCACCGGTATCGCCGGGCCGGGCGGCGGTTCGCCGAAGAAACCGGTCGGTACGGTCGTGTTCGCTCGCGCGGTCCGCGGTGCCGATCCGCAGGACGTCCACGCCGATTCCAGGTTGTTCGAGGACAATGGCCGCGCGGGGATCCGCCTTCAGGCGGCGTCGTGCGCGCTCGAACTGCTGCTGCCGGACGCCGCGGAGCCCGAGGTCGAACTGCCGTAGAGCGTCGCGGCGCGCTCCTCGAACGCGCCGATCATCTTGCGCAGCGCGCGGTCGAACACCTGGCCCGCCAGCATCTCGAACACCCGGCTCTTGAACTGGAAGTCGACGGCGAAGTCGACCAGCGTGCCGCCCTTTCCGTCGGGGCGAAAGGTCCAGTCGTTGTTGAGGTATTTGAGCGGCCCGTCGAGGTAATCGACGCGGATATGCTCCGGCCGCTCCTTCTTCACGCGCGAGGTAAAGCTTTCGCGCAGGCCCTTGAAGCCGACGATCATGTCGGCGACCATTTCCGTCTCGCTGTTCGATCGCACGCGGATCGCGCTGACCCAGGGCAGGAACTCGGCATAGCGGCCGACATCGGCCACCATGTCGTACATCTGCTCCGGGCTGTACGGCAGTGCCCGCGTCTCGTTGTGCTTGGGCATCAGCGGGTGCGGGCGAGCTTCGCCTCGCGATTGGTGCGCAGCCGCTCGAAATCGTCGCCCGCATGATAGCTCGACCGCGTGAGCGGCGAGGATGCGACGAGAAGGAAGCCCTTGGCCCGCGCGATCGCGGCATAGGCATCGAACGCCTGCGGCGTCACGAAATCCTCGACCTTGGCATGGCGCGGCGTCGGCTGAAGATACTGGCCCATCGTCAGGAAATCGACGTCGGCGGAGCGCATGTCGTCCATCACCTGATGAACCTCCAGCCGCTGCTCGCCCAGCCCCAGCATGATCCCCGACTTGGTGAAGATCGACGGGTCGTGCTTCTTGACGCTCTCCAGGAGGCGCAGCGACGCGTAGTAGCGCGCGCCCGGCCGGATGGTCGGATAGAGCCTCGGCACCGTCTCCAGGTTGTGATTGTACACGTCCGGGCGCGCCGCGACGATCGCCTCGACCGCGGCCTCCGCCTTGTTGCGGAAGTCGGGGGTCAGGATCTCGATCGTCGTGGTCGGGTTCGACGCGCGGATCGCCTCGATCACCTTGACGAACTGGCTCGCCCCGCCGTCGGGCAGGTCGTCGCGATCGACCGAGGTGATGACGATGTGGTTCAGCCCCATCTGCGCCGCGGCGTCGGCGACGTTCTGCGGCTCCATCCGGTCGACCGCGCGCGGCATCCCCGTCTTCACGTTGCAGAACGCGCAGGCGCGCGTGCATGTGTCGCCCAGGATCATCACCGTCGCGTGCTTCTTCGACCAGCATTCGCCGATGTTCGGGCACGCCGCCTCTTCGCACACCGTCGTCAGGCTTTTCGATCGCATCAGCTCGCGCGTGGCGGCGAACCCGGCGGAGGTCGGCGCCTTGACGCGAATCCAGTCGGGCTTGCGCGCACGCGGCGCGCGGGGAGCAAGAACGGGGCTGTCGGTCATGCGGTCCAGATAGAGGCAGCGGACCGTGGAGACAATCGGCCGGGACATCATTTGACACAAAGCGTTCGTTGCTTGGCAAAACACCCTTGCCTAGCTGCACGTCACAGCAATCAACCCTTGTCGGGAGGCCAAATGACCCACTTCAACGAGCTGATTGACGGCTATCACCGGTTCCGGACCTCGGACCTTCGTCGCCAGCATGACCGCTGGCTGGAGCTGCGCGAGAAGCAGGAGCCCAAGGTGATGATCGTCGCCTGCTCCGACAGCCGCGTCGAGCCGTCGCAGATCTTCGACACCATTCCGGGCGAGATCTTCGTCGTGCGCAACGTCGCCGCGCTCGTCCCCCCGTTCGAGGATACCGGCGGCCGCCACGGCGTGTCGGCCGCGCTCGAATTCGCGGTGACCAAGCTCAAGGTCGAAGAGATCGTCGTCATGGGCCACGGCGCCTGCGGCGGCTGCGCCGCGGCGCTGTCGAACGTGTTCAAGGATGCCGAGCCCGGCGAGGGCGGATTCGTCCGCGACTGGGTCAGCATCCTCGACGGCGCGCGTGAGAAGATCAAGGCCAGCCACGGCGACAGCGCCGAAGCGGGCCGCGAGATGGAGTATGAGGCGGTTCGCGTCTCGCTCGCCAACCTCGACACCTTCCCCTTCATCCAGAAGGCCAAGGCGGCGGGCGAGATCAAGCTTCACGGCGCCTATTTCTCGATCATGGACGGCGAGCTCCACGTGCTGGGTGAGGACGACAAGTTCCACTTCCCGCAGCCGCGCGCGGTCGAGACCGCCGTTCTCTAATCCCCGACTACTCGCCGGCGCCCGATAAGGGCGCCGGCGAGACCACTTCCCTCGCGCGCTCAGCTCTTGAGCGCGTCCTGGACGGCATGAGCGGCCTTGCCGAGCATGCCGTCCTCTTTTTGATCCGACATCTGCTGCGTCTGCGCGCCGCCACCGGGCCGCGGCGGCGCGAGCATCGGTTCGCCGCCCAGCGGCTCCATCGCCCGCTGAGAGTATTCGGCATTGCCGTCGAGCGACGGCCCCTGCGACCAGCGCCCTGCCGGCGGCGGCGACCCATCGCGGTTGAAGCCGAGCTGGACGTAGCTGAACTCGGCCGCCTCGCTCGCCTGCGGGAAGCTGTTGGGGATCGGCAGGTTGGCGTCCAGCCCGCCCAACTCCTCGATCACCGCCAGGAACTGCTGCTGGTGATAGGTGTCGCGGGCGATGAGGTAGGACAGCATGTCCTTCATCCCCGGATCCTCGGTCATGTTGTAGAGCTTGGTCGCAAGCATCCGCCCCGTCGCCTCGGCGGTGACGTTGGCGAGCATGTCGGCGGCGATGTTGCCGCTGGCATAGACGTGGCTGGTGTCGAACGGCACGCCGTTGGCATCGGTCGGCAGCGCCGCCAATCCGGTCGACAGGACGTGACGCATGTCGATGCCGTTGAGCACCGACCCGCCCGCCGCGTCCTTGGCGACGTCCTCCTTCATCGACAGCGGCGCCGTCTCGAGATTAAGCGCCACCGCCGTCGCCAGCATCTCGATATGTGCGATTTCCTCAGTGGCGGTGTTGAGCAGGAGGTCGCGATACTTGGCGGGGCCGCGGCTGCCCCAGGCCTGGAAGAAATATTGCAGGCAGACGCGGATCTCACCCTCGATCCCGCCGATCGCCTGCTGCAACGCCTTGGCGAACAGCGGGTCCGGCTTCTCGACGCGGACGGGATACTGCAACAGCTTGTCGGTATAGTACATCGCTTCCTCCGGGCTCGGGACGAGAGCGGCCGTGCTGCGAAGCGGGCGCTTCGCAGTCATCGGCCAGGATCATGTGCTGCGAGGCCCAAACGGGCGCTCGCAGGTCATGTTCCGGAGAAAACGACGTCTTTGCTGTAGGTTAGCGAGATGCTGACCGATGTTGATCGAGGTTGCGCGGATCAGCCCGCGGGCTTGTTCGCCGGTGCCTCGACGATGCGGATGCCCAGCTCGCGAAGCTGCTTGGCCGTGACCGCCGACGGCGCGTTCATCATCAGATCCTCGGCCTTCTGCGTCATCGGGAAGGTGATGACCTCTCGGATGTTGGGCTCGTCGGCCAGCAGCATGACGATGCGGTCGACGCCCGGCGCCGAGCCGCCGTGCGGCGGCGCGCCGCACTTGAACGCGTTGATCATGCCCGAGAAGTTCGCGTCGACTTCTTCCTGCGAATAGCCGGCGATCTCGAACGCCTTGTACATGATCTCCGGCTTGTGGTTCCGGATCGCGCCCGACGACAGCTCTACGCCGTTGCAGACGATGTCGTACTGATAGGCGAGGATGTCGAGCGGGTCCTTGGTCGTGAGCGACTCCAACTCGCCCTGGGGCATTGAGAAGGGGTTGTGGCTGAAGTCGACCTTCTTGGCGTCCTCGTCATATTCGAACATCGGGAAGTCGACGATCCAGCAGAACTCGAAGCGGTTCTGGTCGATCAGGTTCAGCTGCTCGGCGACGCGCGTGCGGGCGAGCCCGGCGAGCTTGGCCGCCTGCCCTTCCTTGCCCGCGGCGAAGAACACGCCGTCATTGGCACCCAGGCCAAGCGCGGCGATCAGCTTCGCCGTCGCTTCCTCGCCATGGTTCTTGGCGATCGGGCCGCCGGGGACGCCATCCTTGATGTTGATGTAGCCGAGGCCCGAATAGCCCTCGCCCCGCGCCCAGTTGTTCATGTCGTCGAAGAACTTGCGGCTCCCCGCACCGGCGCCCGGCGCCGGGATCGCACGGATGACGCTGCCCCCCTCGACCAGGCTGGCGAAGATGCCGAAGCCCGAGCCGTGGAAGTGATCGGTCACGTCGACGATCTCGATCGGGTTGCGCAGGTCGGGCTTGTCGTTGCCGTACTTCAGCATCGACTCGCGATACGGAATGCGGCGGAACGGCAGTGCCGAGACCTGGCGCCCCTTGCCCTGCCAGTCGGCGAACTCCTCGAACAAGCCGTGCAGCACGGGCTCGATCGCGGCGAACACGTCCTCCTGCGTGACGAAGCTCATCTCGAAATCGAGCTGATAGAATTCGCCGGGCGACCGGTCGGCGCGCGCATCCTCGTCGCGGAAGCAGGGCGCGATCTGGAAATAGCGGTCGAAGCCGGCGACCATCAGCAGCTGCTTGAACATCTGCGGCGCCTGCGGCAGCGCATAGAACTTGCCCGGATGGACGCGGCTGGGGACGAGGTAGTCGCGCGCACCCTCTGGCGACGACGCGGTCAGGATCGGCGTCTGGAACTCGGTGAAGCCCTGGTCGATCATCCGGCGGCGCAGCGACGCGATCACGCTGGCGCGCAGCATGATGTTGGCGTGCACCTTCTCGCGGCGCAGGTCGACGAAGCGGTAGCGCAGGCGAATGTCCTCTGGATATTCGTTGTCGCCCGCGACCGGCATCGGCAGCTCGTGCGCCATCGACTGAACCACCGCCTCAGTCGCGCGAATCTCGACCGCGCCGGTCGGCAGGTTGGGGTTCACCGCCTCGGCCGCGCGGGCGACGACCTTGCCGGTGATCGTCACCACCGATTCGCTGCGCAGCGATTCGATGACGTTGAAGACGGGACCGTCGACCTCGGTCACGATCTGGGTAATGCCGTAATGATCGCGCAGGTCGATGAAGACCAGGTCGCCATGATCGCGCTTCTTGTGCACCCAGCCCGATAGGCGGACGGTCGCGCCGACATCGGTGTCGCGAAGGGCGCCGCAATGGTGCGTGCGATAGGCGTGCATGGTCGTTGCTCTTTCAATTCAGCGCGAAACGGAATGGGGCGGCGCATCCGGCTCCTTCCCCTCTTTGTCAACCCGCGCGACTGGTTCTATGGGGGGCCGATGCACATACATGGCCTGATCGAGGACAATGCCGCCCTCGCCAATCTCTGCGCGCGCCTTTCCAACTCGCCCTTCGTCGCGGTGGACACCGAGTTCATGCGCGAGAACAGCTACTGGCCCGAGCTCTGCCTGATCCAGATCGCCGACGAGAACGAGGCGGCGGCGATCGATCCGATGCAGCCGGGCATCGACCTGAAGCCCCTGCTCGACCTCCTCACCGAGAACGAGGACGTGCTCAAGGTCTTCCATGCCGGCGGCCAGGATATCGAGATCATCTACAACCTGACCGGCAAGACCCCGCACCCGCTGTTCGACACGCAGGTGGCGGCGATGGCACTCGGCCAGGGCGAACAGATCGGCTATTCGAACCTGGTCGACAGCTATCTCGGCATCGTCGTCGACAAGGGCGCACGCTTCACCGACTGGTCGCGCCGGCCACTCGATGCGCGGCAGATCGACTATGCGATCGCCGACGTGACGCACCTGTCGAAGATCTTCCCGCGGATGCTCGACAAGCTGCGTCGCACCGGCCGCGGGCTGTGGCTGGACGAGGAGATGGAGCGGCTCGCCAACCCCGCCAACTATTTCAACGATCCGGATGAGGCGTGGCAGCGCGTCCGCATCAACAGCCGCAAGCCCGAAGTGCTGGGTCGGCTGAAGGCACTCGCCCGCTGGCGCGAGCTCGAGGCGCAGGGCAAGGACCTGCCGCGTGGCCGCATCGTCAAGGACGAGACGATCGCCGACCTCGCCGCCAATCCGCCCAGGAAGCAGGGCGACCTGACGCGCGTGCGCGGGCTGTCGGCAACATGGGGCGGCAACGATATCGGCGGGCGACTGATGGCCGCGCTGGAGGGCGCGACGCCGATGCGCGGCGACGAGCTGCCCGCACGCGACGATCGCAAGCCCGGCGTCGGCAAGGACGGCGCGCTGGTCGCCGACCTGCTCAAGCTGCTCCTCAAGATCCGCGCCAAGGAGATCAACGTCGCCTCGCGCCTGCTCGCCCGATCCGACGATCTGGAGGCGCTCGCCGCCGGACAGCGTGAGGGACTGGCGGTGCTCGAGGGATGGCGCTTCGAACAGTTCGGCCGCGATGCGGTGGCGCTGGTCGAAGGGCGCTTGGGCTTCGCCGTCAAGGGCGGCAAGCTCAAGATGACGCGTACCGAGGAGGAAGCCGAATGATCCGACTGGCCCCGATCGCCCTGATCGCCTGTGCCGCCTGCACGCCGACGACGGACACGCCGCCCGCGGCCGAGAGCCCGGTCGCGACCGATCCGACGACGGGTGCGCAGTGCGACGCGACCGCCGTCCAGTCGCTGGTCGGCCAGACCGCCGACGCCGCCACGATCGAGCGCGCGCGGTCGACCTCAGGTGCGCGCACCGTGCGCAGCTACAACACGGGCGACGCGGTGACGCAGGATTTCCGCCCCGACCGGCTGAACGTCGAGCGCGGCGCGGACGGAAAGATCGCTCGCCTGACCTGCGGCTGATGCGTTAGATGATGCCGGTGTGCTGGAGGAGGATCGCGGTGCCGATCCCCGCCAGCACGACGCCGCCGACGATCCCGGCGTAATTGCCCAGATACGGCCCCACCCGCTTGCCGAGCATCACGCCGCCCGTTGCGACGAGGCAGGTGACGCCGCCGATGACGATGCAGGCGACCGCAATGTTGACGTCCATCAGCGCCAGCGTGACGCCCACCGCCGCCGCATCGATGCTGGTGGCGAGTGCGGTGAGCATCAGTCGGAAATAGTTGGTCTCGCTCGGGGCGGGCGCCTCGATCTCCGCATTGCCGCGGACACTCTGGACGATCATGTGCCCGCCGATCACCGCGAGCAGCACGAACGAGACCCAGTGATCCCAGTCCGCGATCCAGTCGTTGACCAGATAGCCGAGCAGCCAGCCCGCCGCCGGGGTCAGCGCCTCGAAGAAGCCGAACACCGCGCCGACGCGCAGCGCGTCGCGCCACCGCGTTCGCGGAGCCTGCGCCCCCTTGCCGAGGGCCGCCGCAAAGGCGTCGACCGAAAGGCTGGCGCCGAGCGCGCCGAGCGTGAGGATACCGGGCATGTCGCAAATCCTGGGGCCGAGATCGAACGGCAGCCACCGACCCTGGCCCATCGTGGCCCGGTGCTGCCGCTGGTCTCGTCGGGCGGCCTTTCGCCGCTGCTGCCGCCACGATCCGCAGGACCGAGCTTGTTGACGACAGCCCCGCTTGCATGCGGGTAACTACTCCCCAAGGGTTGCGCGCTCCCTAAACGACGGCGCCAATCGGAGCAACCGCTCCAGTCAGTCGACCCCCGGATTGGCCGGAAACTTCGCCCGCGCCAACCGGAAGGTCCGCCGCGCCGCCTCCGCACTCGGCATTGCCGCGTTCGTCCCCACCCAGCGCCAGTGCCACGGCTCCCACTTCACCTGCTGCCTGTTGCCCGCGGGGAAGCTGAGCTCGAATCCATAGCGCGCGGCGTTGGCGAGCAGCCACTTGCCCATGTCGGTCGCGGCGAAGCACGCATCCGCATCGGGACAGCCGCCGCGATCGCGCGTCCCGAAATCGATGACATAGCCGGTCGCATGCTCGCTATGCCCCGGCGGTGCAGAGGCCCAGGCGCGGTCGGTGAACCCCTGCGTGCGCCCCGACAGGATGCCCGCGCAAAAGGTCTGCGCCTGGAACGCGACGCTTCGCTGGCACGACACCGCGCGCAGCTTGCCCGCGACGCGCGGATCCGCGTCGGCGGCGGCGATCAGGCGCTGGAGGTCGGGCAGCATCGCCGGGTTCACGCGGCAACCATTGTCGCCGAGCGACGCAGGGGCGGGCACCAGCGCGCTGGACGGCATTTCGGGATAGGGGAAGTGATTGAGCAACCGGCCATCGGGCCCTGGCGCCACCGTCCCTCGCCCGCACAGCGCCATCGGCGGCCGTGCTGCGGCGACGAGAACCGGGGGCGGTGCCGCAGGAAGCGGGGTGTAGGGTGCAGGGGCCGGGTTCGCTATCGTCACCGGCGCCGGCGGCGCGGCACATCCGGCGAGCGCGAGCAGCGCCCCCTCCCCCAGCGCCCATGCGCATGCTAGGCGACGTCGCATGGCCCTCCCCGATCTTGCCGACCGCGTACTGTTCATCGATGGCGAGGCGCTGATCCTCGACAAGCCCGCGGGGCTGCCCGTCGACGAACCGCGCGACCGCTCACCGAGCGTCGAATCGATGCTGGATACGCTGACCTTCGGCTTCAAGCGTGCGCCCCTTCCCGTCCATCGGCTCGACCGCGACACCAGCGGCTGCCTGCTCCTGTCGCGCAACCCCAAGGCGCACAAGCGGTTCCAGCAAGCATTCGAGGGCGGGCTGGTCGGCAAGCGCTATCTGGCCGTGCTTTCGGGCGTTCCGGCGGAAGCGAAAGGTACGGTCGACCTGCCGCTCGCCAAGGTGTCGACCGCGGAGACAGGCTGGCGCATGGTCCCCGATCCGCGCGGCAAGCGGGCGGTCACGCATTACGAAGTGCTGCGAGTGGAAACCGGCCGCGCGCTCGTCGCCTTCGTGCCGGAGACGGGACGCACGCACCAGATCCGCGTCCACGCCGCAAACGGCATCGGCCTTCCGATCGTCGGCGACCCGCATTATGGCCGCGGCGAGCGGGGCGGGATGCTGCTCCACGCGCATCGCCTGTCGCTTCCTCGCGACGGCAAGGCGCCGATCGAGGCGGAGGCGCCGCTGCCCGAGCGCTTCGCCGCCGCGGGCTTCGGCGAAGGCTAGGCGCGCCATGGCGCTGCCCGATTTCGAGGCCTGGGCGATCTTCGCCTGCGTGGTCGATCATCGCAGCTTCAGCGGCGCCGCCCAGTCGCTCGGCCTCAGCAAGGCCACCGTGTCGAAGGCGATCAGCCGGCTGGAGGCGCGGCTGGGCACCGCGCTGTTCCACCGCACCTCGCGTCGGCTGACGCTGACCGACAGCGGCCGGTCGCTCGCCGAACATGCGCAGCGCATCCTGGCCGAGGGACAGGCGGCGGAGGAGCAGGCGCTGGAGAGCGCGCAGGCGCCGACCGGCCTGGTCCGCGTCGCCGCGCCGATGACGTTCGGCGTCCGTCACGTCGCGCCCGCGCTCGCCGACTTCATGTCCGAGCATCCCGGGATCGAGATCGAACTCGCGTTGTCGGACGCGCGGGTCGACATCGTCGCCGAGGGGATCGACATTGCGCTGCGCATTGCCGACCTGCCCGACAGCTCGCTTCGGGCACGGCGGCTGTCGGCGGTCAGCTCGCACGTCGTTGCCAGCCCCGCCTATCTCGCCCGCGCGGGCACGCCGACGCATCCGGCGCAGCTCGCCGAGCATCCTTGCTTCGGGTACACCAACATCGCCAACCCGACCTGGCTGTTCCAGGGTCCGGGCGGCGAAGTCGCGGCTGTCCGAGCGACGGGCCCGATCGCCACCAACAATGGCGAGGCGATGATCCCCGCCCTGCTCGCCGGCATCGGCATCGCCCGCCTGCCCGACTTCATCGTCGATCGCGAGCTTGCCACCGGCGACCTGGTCGCGATCCTGCCCGGATGGCGCGCGCCGCCGGTCGCGCTCCATCTGCTCACCCCGCCCAGCCCGCGCCGTCCGGCACGCGTGGAATTGCTGATCGCCTGGTTTACCGAACGCTTCCGTAACATTTGCGAACGAGAAGGTAAGCACGCCGACTCGAGGATTACCGCGCCTTAGCGAGAAATTAACCTTTTGGCTTCAGAGCTGTTTAGGTTAATGGAACAGTCCAACGAGCGGCCGTGCCAAAGGGGGCAGAGAGCATCTCGTCAGAGGACAGGGGATCCGGCCGATGCGCGTACTGCTGATCGAGGACGAGCCTACCACTGCCAAGGCGATCGAGCTGATGCTCGGGACCGAGGGTTTCAACGTCTATTCGACCGACCTGGGCGAAGAGGGTTTGGACCTTGGCAAGCTCTATGACTACGACATCATCCTGCTCGACCTGAACCTGCCCGACATGCACGGGTACGACGTGCTCAAGAAGCTGCGCGTCGCCCGGGTGCAGACGCCGGTGTTGATCCTGTCGGGCGTTGCCGAAATGGATTCGAAGGTGCGCAGCTTCGGCTTCGGCGCCGACGATTACGTCACCAAGCCCTTCCACCGCGAGGAACTGATCGCGCGCATCCACGCCGTGGTCCGCCGCTCCAAGGGGCATTCGCAGTCGGTCATCAAGACCGGCAAGCTGGCGGTCAACCTGGATGCCAAGACGGTCGAGGTCGATGGCGCCCGCGTGCACCTGACCGGCAAGGAATATGCGATGCTGGAGCTGCTCTCGCTCCGCAAGGGCACGACGCTGACCAAGGAAATGTTCCTGAACCACCTTTATGGCGGAATGGACGAGCCCGAGCTCAAGATCATCGACGTCTTCATCTGCAAGCTTCGCAAGAAGCTGTCGATGGCGACCGAGGGCGACAACTATATCGAGACCGTCTGGGGTCGCGGCTATGTGCTGCGCGATCCGGAGGAAGCGCGCGAGGCGCAGGTCGCCTGATTTCACGACTTCGCTTCCCCTGAGCGGGGGAACATGGGAGCGGCGCCGGTTCGGGGGATCCGGCGCCGTTTCTGTTGAAATGGCAGCGGCTTGTTAACGGCTCGTCGCTAAGCGTTGCCGCCATCGTGGAGGCGGCACTGTACCATCAGGCGATCAAAGGCAGCGACGCGGTCCCGCTGGCGCCCTCCGCGCCGGCCTCCGCGCGTCTGCTCACGCTGGCCGAGCTCGACGCGGTTCATGGCGCAGCGTGGGACGAGTGCGTCCGCCACGCCGCCGAACCAAACCCCTTTGCCGAGCGCTGGTTCGTGATGGCGTCAGCCCGCCACCTCGCCGATCCGGCGACGGTGCATGCAGTGGCGGCGTTCCGCGGTGACCGGCTGATCGGGCTGATGCCGATCGCGCGCGAAAGCCGCTACTACCGTATTCCCGTCCCCACGCTCGCCAACTGGGTCCACGCCAACGCGTTCCTCGGCATGCCGCTGCTCCGGGCGGGCGATGAGGCGGCAGCATGGCGCGAGATACTGGCGGTGCTCGATCGCACGCCGGGCATCCCGCCTCTCCTCCATCTCACCTCGATCGTCGAGGATGGCGCCGCTCACCGTGCACTGATCGGCGTCGCCGCTCGCTCGATCGCGACCGTCCTCCGCCACGAACGCGCGCTGCTGCAGAGCGCACTGACGCCGACTGCCTATTACGAAGCCACCGTCCGCAAGAAGAAGCGCAAGGAGCTGAAGCGGCTCGCCAATCGCCTCGCCGAGCTCGGGCTGGTCGAGACGCGGCGGTTCGGTGCGGGTGACGATCTCGCCGAGTGGATCGCAGCCTTCCTCGCGCTCGAGGCATCGGGATGGAAGGGCCGCGAGGGATCCGCGCTCGGCAATGACGACGGCAAGCGCGGCTTCTTTGCGGAGGCGCTGGCGGGCGCGCACGATGCCGGCCGACTCGAACTCTTGCGCATGAGCGTCGGCGAGCGGACGATCGCGATGCTCGTCAACTTCCTCTGCGCGCCGGGCAGCGCATCGTTCAAGATCGCCTATGACGAGGATTATGCGCGCTTCTCGCCCGGCGTGCTCATCCAGATCGAGAATTACGACATCCTGGATGCGCCCGGCATCGATTGGATGGACAGCTGCGCGGCCGCCAACCATCCGATGATCGACAGCCTTTGGGCCGAGCGGCGCGGCATCATCCGCCTGACGCTCCCCCTGGGTGGCGCGCGCGGGCGCCTCGCCTTTGCCGCCGCGCGCGCGGTCGAGCGCGGTTGGGCCGCGATCAAGGCGCGCCGCGCTCCCCCTTCTTCCCAACCACGGACGAACGACGATGACGCAGATCTTTGACGACGGCGCGCGCGCGACCTTCGACACGCTGTATCCCGAGAAGCCGGGCAAGCTGACCCACCAACTCGTCGGCCACAAGCTGTTCGAGCTCGAGTCGCTCGTCGACCTTGCCCAGCGGATGCGGCCGGTCGATGTCGAACAGAACCTCGCCAACCTGCCGATCGGCGTTGATCCCGACAGCGTCCGCGACAACGGCCTGTCCTTCGCCGACACGATCCGGTCCATCGAAGAGAACGGGTCGTGGATGGTACTCAAGTTCGTCGAGCAGGATCCGGCCTACAAGGCGCTGATGGACGAGGTGCTGGACGAGATCGCGCCGCTCGCCGCGCCGTCGACGGGACCGATGCTGAAGCGGGAGGCGTTCATCTTCGTCTCCTCGCCGAATGCCGTGACGCCGTTCCACTTCGATCCCGAGCACAACATCCTGCTGCAACTGCGCGGGCAGAAGACGATGACGGTTTTCGATCCGGCCGATCACGACGTCGTCAAGCCGCAGGCGCACGAGGCGTTCCACCGCGGCGCCCACCGCAACCTGCCCTTCGATCAGGCGATCGCCGATCGCGGACAGCCGATCACGATCACGCCGGGCGAGGCGATCTATGTCCCCGTCAAGGCGCCGCACTGGGTGCAAAATGGCCCGGCGACATCGGTCTCCTTCTCGATCACCTGGCGGTCGGAGTGGAGCTATCGCGAGCAATACGCGCACAATCTCAACGCGATGATGCGCGATGTCGGCCTGTCGCCCTCCGCGCCCAAGCGGTATCCGTCGCAGAACCTGGCAAAATCGACGGCCTACCGAGCGATCGCCAAGGCAAGGCGGATCACGGGGATCGACAAGTCGAACTGAAGCTCCGCACTCCGGATTTGATCCGAGTTCAGGCCGCGCTAAATCGCGCCAGTCCTGCCTCCAGGTCCGCGATCAGGTCGCCGGTATCTTCCAGCCCGATCTGGAGCCGGATCATCGGTCCCTCCGCGTCCCACTTCGTCGCGGTTCGATAGAATTGTGGGTCGATCGGGATGACCAGGCTCTCGTAACCACCCCAGCTGTAACCGATGCCGAAGTGACGAAGGCCGTCGATCAGCGCGATGCGGCCCGCATCGCCGCCGCCCTTCAGCACCACGCTGAACAACCCCGATGCGCCGGCAAAGTCGCGTGCGAAGACCTCATGCCCCGGACAGTCCGGCAACGCCGGATGAAGCACGCGCGCAACCTCCGGCCGACCCTTCAACCATTCGGCGATGGCGAGCGCCGAACGCCCCTGCTCGTCGATGCGAAGCTTCATCGTGCGCAGCCCACGGCTGCCGAGCCAGGCGTCGTCGGGACTGACGCACTGGCCGAGCTGATAGGTGGCCGTGCGCAGCGCCTCCAGCCGCCCCGGCCCCGCGGTCACCGACCCGAGCATGACGTCCGAATGCCCGACGACGTATTTGGTGCAGGCAAGGATCGTGTAGTCCACGCCCCGCTCGATCGCGCGGAACAGGAGCGGCGTCGCCCAGGTGTTGTCGAGCAACGTCACGATCCCGCGCGCCTTCGCCGCGGCGACGATCGCGGGCACGTCCTGAACCTCGAAGGTCAGGCTGCCGGGGCTCTCCATGAAGATCGCGCGGGTGGCGGGGCCGATCAGCTCGGCGATGCCGGCGCCGACCATCGGATCGTAGAAGCGCGTGGTGATCCCCATCCGCTTCAGCAGCCCGCTGGCGAGCGAGCGCGTCGGATCATAGGCGCTGTCGGGCACCAGCAGCTCGTCGCCCGGCGACAGCACCGCCAGCAATGCGGTCGCGATCGCCGCCACGCCGGAGGGATAGAGCATCGTCGCCTCTGCGCCCGGCTCCAGCTCGGTCAGCGCGTCGGCGAGGCTCCACTGCGTCGGCGTGCCCCGCCGGCCATAGAACAGGCGGTGGTGCGTGTCGCGGCGGGCGTTGGTGCGCAGATCCTCGACGCTGTCGTAGAGGATCGTCGATGCACGCCAGACCGGCGGATTGACGATCCCCCCCGTCCACTCGCTCCGCCGCCCGCCCTGGACCACGCGGGTGGCGTCGGCGATCGGGGCGGCGGGGTCGATGGGATCGGTCATGGGGCTCGCCGTAGCGGCAGGGCGCGAGCCGGACAATTCCTCCCCTGCAAGGGGTGGGGGACCATGCGCAGCATGGTGGAGGGGTGTAGCCGCTTGCGATACCCTTGCGGCGACGACCCCTCCGTCAGCCTGCGGCTGCCACCTCCCCCGCCGGGGGAGGGATTAGGCGGCCGTCGCTTTTGGTGTGTCCGCCTCTGCGCCCCATTCGGACCAACTGCCGTCGTAGAGCGCGGCCTTCTGCCCCAGAAGATGCAGCGCGAAAGCGAGCACCGATGCGGTCACGCCAGAGCCGCAGGTGGTGACCACCGGCCGCTCGACGTCCACGCCCGCCGCCTCGAACGCGGCGCGCAGCTCGTCCTTCGACTTGTAGGTGCCGTCGGGATTAAACAGCCGCGCGATCGGCAGGTTCCTGGAGCCCGGGATGTGCCCCGCCGCCGTCCCCGCGCGCGGATCGGGCTCCTCGCCCGAGAAGCGCGAGGCGGAGCGCGCGTCGACCATCTGCTCGGCGCCGCTGTCCAGATTGGCCTTCATCGCCGACAGGTCGCGCACATGGCCGCGATCCTCCCACGGCGTGAAGTGGCGGTGGCGGACGCTCGCCTTGCCGCTCTCGACCGACCGGTCCTCGGCCAGCCACTTGGCAAAGCCGCCGTCGAGGATCGCGACGTCGTGCGCCCCGAACGTCTTGAGCATGAACCATGCGCGCGCGGCGGTGCGATAGGGCGAGTTGTCGTAGAGGACGATGCGGCTGCCGTCGCCAAGGCCCAGCGACTGCATCCGGCTGGCGAACTTCTCGGCCGCGGGCAGCATCATCGGCAGGGCGCTGGACGTGTCACGCACGTCCTCCAGGTCCAGAAACACCGCGCCGGGGACGTGCGCGCGCTCATGATCGGCGGCGGCATCGCCCTGTCCGGGCATGAACCAGGTGGCATCGACGACGCGCAGGTCGCCGCTCCCCAGTTCCGCTTCCAGCCAGTCGGTCGAAACGAGCGAATCCATGGCATGTCCCTCCTTCGTCTAGCCCGAATCTACGAAGAAGCCGGTCCCCCGCCAAGCGCTCGAAGGTACGATGCCGCCTGCTTGCGCACCGCCTTTTGCGTCGCCTCGGCCATCCGGTCCCAATTCCGGTACGGCATGGCCAGCCGCTGATTGTTGCCGAGCTTGCCGCGATTGCGGGCCAGGAAGTCCCAATACAGCGCGTTGAACGGACAGGCGTTTTCGCCCACCCGCTTTTTGACGTCATAGCGGCACTTGCCGCAGTAATCGGACATTCGATTGATGTACGCGCCGGACGAGGCATAGGGCTTCGACGCGAGCAGCCCGCCGTCGCCGAACTGGCTCATGCCCAGCGTGTTGGGCGCCTCCACCCATTCATAGGCGTCGGCATAGACCTCCAGATACCAGCGCTGCACCTGTTCGGGATCGGCACCGATCAGCAGCGCATAGTTGCCCGTCACCATCAGCCGCTGGATGTGATGGGCATAGGCATGGTTGATCGTCCCGCCGATCGCCTGCGACAGGCACTGCATGTCCGTTTCGCCCGTCCAGTAAAAGTCGGGCAGGTCGCGCTTGGCATTGAAGAAGTTGCGGCTGGTATAGTCCGGCCCTTCGCGCCAGTAGATGCCGCGCACGAATTCGCGCCAGCCGATGATCTGGCGGATGAACCCCTCGGCGGCGTTCAGCGGCACCCTGCCCGCCTTGTACGCCTTCTCGACTGCCCGGCAGAGATCGAGCGGGTCGAGCAGCCCGCAGTTGAGATAGGGCGAGAGGATCGCGTGCCAAAGGTACGGCTCGCCCGTCACCATCGCGTCCTGATAGTCGCCGAACTTGGGCAGGTGATGCCTAATGAAATGCGCCTGCTGTTTCAGTGCATCCTCGCGCGTCACCGCGAAGCCGAAATCGTCGAGGCGGCCGACATGGTTGTCGAACCGCGCCTTGACGAGCTTGAGCACGGCCGCGGTGATCTTGTCGGGCTCGAATGTCAGCGGCGCCGGCGGGCGGGCGTCGGCCGGTGGTGGCTTGCGGTTCTCGGCGTCGTAATTCCACTGCCCGCCCTCGGGCTTGTCGCCGTCCATCAGGAGGCAGGTCTTCCGCCGCATCTCGCGATAGAAGAACTCCATGCGGAGCGACTTGCGATCCTCGGCCCATGCCTCGAACTCGGCATGGCTGGCGACGAAGCGCGTGTCGGCGCGGATCTCGACGTCGCAGTCGAACCGATCCTGCCAGCTTTCGAGCATGCCGCGAACGCGCCATTCGCCCGCTTCGGTGACGATGATGCGATCGGGCTTCAGCCGCTCGACCGCACGCGCCACCTCCGCCGAGAAGCTGCCCTCGTTATCCGGATCGTCGAGCTTGACGTAGTCGACCTTCCACCCCGCGTCGCGCAGCCGCGCGGCATGGTGGCGCATCGCCGAGAACAGGAAGGCGATCTTGCGGACGTGGTGGCGGACATAGGTCGCCTCCTCCCCCACCTCCATCATCAGGATGCTGGCATCGCCCTTGTCGACGCCCTTCAGCGAAGCGATGTCGTCGGAAAGCTGATCGCCCAGGATCGGGATCAGGATTGTCACGCTTCCCTCCGCCTTCGACACGCCTATATCGCGCGTCATGACCCCCAAGCATCTCGGCCAGACCAGCGCCCTGCCCGCCAGCCCCGACGAAGCAGAGCTCGACTATGTTCCCAATCCGCGCCCCCGGTCCTTGTACTGTGTGCGGTTCGCGGCGCCCGAATTCACTTCGCTCTGTCCGGTGACGGGTCAGCCCGATTTCGCGCATCTCGTCATCGACTATGCGCCAGGTGAAACGATCGTCGAATCCAAGTCGCTGAAGCTGTTCCTCGGCAGCTTTCGCAACCATGCCGCGTTCCACGAGGATTGCACCGTCGGCATCGGCGAGCGGCTGTTCCGCGAAATGGCGCCGCAATGGCTGCGCATCGGCGGCTACTGGTACCCGCGCGGCGGCATTCCGATCGACGTGTTTTGGCAATCCGGGACGGTCCCGACTGGGCTTTGGGTGCCCGATCAGGGGGTTGCGGGGTACCGCGGACGCGGCTGACGGCCCTGAACAAACGATGAATGGTCCATGTTGCGTTGCGGCAATGTTGCAACCATATTTCGCTTAAGCCGTTTGGGAGACCAAGCTACGGACCCTTCCGGTCCTTATTGCATTGCGAAAGGGTGCTTATGTCGACGCTTGAGGGAGCGAAGGCGCAGCAGATCAATCATCTGGCGCTGATCGGCAACTACCTTCCCCGCCAGTGCGGGATCGCGACGTTCACGACGCATTGTCATCAGGCGATGGCCGCGCGCTATCCCGACCTTCGCGTCGACGTCTATGCGATGGACGACCACCCCGGCCGCTATGACTATCCGGAGGCAGTGACTGCGACGATCCCGCAGCACGACCTGTCGGCCTATCTGTCGACGGCGCGCGCGATCGAGGCGTCGGGCGCCGAGGTGCTATGGGTCCAGCACGAATACGGCATTTTCGGCGGGTCGGCGGGCGACCATCTGCTCGCGCTGCTCGATCGTGTCTCGCTGCCCGTCATCGTCACGCTCCACACCATCCTGGAGCGTCCGAGCGCGGAGGAGCGCCGCGTGATGGAGGCGCTCCTGCGCCGCGCGAGCAAGGTGATCGTGATGGCGGAGAAGGGCCGCGAGATCCTGATGCGCGTCCATGCCGCCGACCCGCGCAGCATTGTCACCATTCCGCACGGCGTCCCCGATCGCCCGTTCCTCGACCCCGACAGCGTCAAGGCGCGGTTCGGCTGGCAGGGTCGCCGCGTCATCTTCACCTTCGGCCTGCTCGCACCCAATAAGGGCATCGAGACGATGATCGCGGCGATGCCGGCGATCGTCGCCGCCGAACCGCGCGCGCACTATGTCGTGCTCGGCGCCACCCACCCGAACCTCGTCGCGCACGAGGGTGAGGCGTATCGCGAGCGCCTGATCGCTCAGGCCGCGGAGCTCGGCGTCGCCGACCGTGTCGAGCTGATCGACGGCTTCGTCGACGAGCCGGCGCTGCTCGACTACCTCCAGGCGTCGGACATCTATGCGACGCCGTACCACAACCCGGCGCAGATCACGTCGGGCACGCTGAGCTTCGCGGTGGGCATGGGCAAGCCGGTCGTATCGACCCCCTATGTCCATGCGACCGAGATCCTGGCCGACGAGCATGGCGTTCTGGTCGACTTCGGCGACAAGGACGGGTTCGCCTCCGCAATCGGGGGGCTCCTTGCCGACGACGGCGCGCGGATGGCACTGGCGACGCGGGCCTACGCCCGCGGCCGCACGATGCTCTGGCCCTGCCTGGCCGAGGGCGTGATGAAGGCGGCGGAGGGCGTCGCCGGCGCGCGCCTTCACCGCATCGCGACCAACGCCGGCGAGTTCGCGCCGCTCGCCCCCGACCTCGCCGCCGTCGAGCGGATGAGCGATGCCACCGGCATGCTCCAGCATTCGATCTACTCGATCCCCGATCGCCGCCACGGCTATTGCATTGACGACAATGCCCGCGCGCTGATCCTGATGTGCCGCATCGATCCGATCGACGATGTCGTGCGCGACAAGTGGACGAGCATCTATGCCTCGTTCGTCCAGTACGCCTGGAACCCCGACCGCCGCCGCTTCCGCAACTTCATGCGCTTCGACCGTAGCTGGTGCGAGGACGAAGGATCGGAGGATTCGAACGGCCGTACGCTCTGGGCGCTCGGCGTCGCCGCGACCGAGGCGCGCGAGCAGAAGCACCGCGACTGGGCGGCGGCGATGTTCGATCAGACCGGCAGCCTGGCGCTCGAACTCGGCAGCCCGCGAGCGCAGGCGTTCGCGATGCTCGGCGCCGCCGCGATGCGCGAGGGGCACCCCAATCACCCGATCGCGACGCGCATCCTGGAGACGTTCGGCGAGCAGCTCGTAGCGCTGTGCGAAGCCAATCGCCGGCCCGACTGGCAGTGGTTCGAGATCGTCCTTGCCTATGACAATGCGCGCCTGCCGGAGGCGCTGATCCGCGCCGGGCATGCATTGGGCCGCCAGGATTTCATCGCCTGCGGTATCGAGACGCTCGAATGGATCGTCTCGCGCCAAACCTCGCCCGAGGGGCGGTTCCGCGCCGTCGGCACCGAGAGTTTCGGCCGCGAATATGCCGAGCCCCTGCCCTTCGACCAGCAGCCGCTGGAAGCACAGGCAACGGTGGAGGCATGCGTCGCCGCTTACGAGGCGACGGGCGAACAGCGCTGGGTCGAGGAAGCGACACGCGCCTATCGCTGGTATTTGGGCGGCAACGATCTGGGCCTGCCGCTGGCGACGGCGCAGGATGGCGGCTGCTTCGACGGCCTTCAGCCCACCGGGCTCAACCGGAACCAGGGCGCGGAGTCGATTTTGGCGCTTCAACTCGCCAATTGCGCCATTTCCACCCTTTCAAAGGCCACTGCAAATCTGGCAGACCCGCCGCGCATCGTCGTCGCATAAATCAGTTTGGGTCGTAGAGCGGCGGCCTTGAGGGGGGCTTGAATGCTCGATTTGGAAACCCACGCGCTGCGGCTGCATGCCGATCCGTCGCGCGTGGTCGTGCGTCCGTTTCATATCGCGTGGCAGTCCAACGGCTCGGCGCCCAGCCGCACCGAGCGGCTGGTCCAGGCCGTGCTCGCCATGTCGCCGGTCGAAGCGCGGCAGCAGCTGAACACCGTGCTCAAGGATTTCGAGGCGCGTCACTGGCAGACGCGGCGCGTCTTCATGACGCGCTACGACCAGATCGAGACGCTGCTCAAGCTCGACGGCAGCCAGATCTCGGACGAGAAGCGCCAGCTGATCGGCGCCTATTTCTGTCACGAATACAGCTATGCCGCCGCCGCGCTGATGAACCCCAGCGCCGTCCCGCATTTCGACCAGTCGGGCATGCCGAGCGGATCGCTGCGCATCCTGATGTCGCTCCGCTCGGTCGGCGAAGGGCATATCAGCTCGGTCGCGTTCCGTGAGGGGATCATCACCGATCAGAACGAGCTGATCCTCGCGCCAGAGCCCCCCTTCGCCACCGCCGTCGATGTCGAGGGCGGCGAGGAACATCGGATTCCCGAGGGTGAGGTGACCGTCCACCGCCACCGTGATTCGACGCTGTCGGGCACGGTGATCTTCCCGATCACGCGTGCGCAGTCGAACGGGCTGGAGGACATGCGCCTCGTCCACTTCACGCACGAGGACGGGTCGGCCGAGTGGCTGGGCACCTACACCGCCTATAACGGGTCGGTGATCCAGTCGGAGATGCTGCGGACCCGTGACTTCCGCGCCTTCGACCTCGTGCCGATGACCGGATCGGCCGCGCGCAACAAGGGCATGGGCCTGTTCCCGCGCAAGGTCGGCGGCAAGTACATGATGATCGGGCGCCAGGACGGCGAGAACCTGTTCCTCATCCAGTCCGACACGCTGACGCACTGGGACGAGGGCGAGCTGCTGCTCAAGCCGCATTACCCCTGGGAACTCGTCCAGATCGGCAATTGCGGTCCGCCGATCGAGATCGACGAGGGCTGGCTGCTGCTGACCCACGGCGTGGGTGCGATGCGCAAATATTCGATCGGCGCGGTGCTGCTCGACAAGGACGATCCGTCGAAGGTGATCGGCCGCACGCGCGAGCCGCTGCTGGCGGCGGCGGACCAGGACCGCGAGGGCTATGTGCCGAACGTCGTCTATTCGTGCGGCGCGATCCGGCATGGGGACCGGCTGTTCATCCCGTACGGGATCGCCGACAGCTCGGTGGGCTTCGCCTTCGTGACGATCGATTCGATGTTGGCGGTGATGGACTGAGGCTTGAGAAGAAGGAGCGGGATCCCGGATCAAGTCCGGGATGACGCGGGTGGTAGAGGACAGCTCCATCCCCAACCGTCACCCCGGACTTGATCCGGGGCCCCGCTTCTTTCTTCTACCTTAAAACGGCAGCATCTCCGGCCCGCCCGGGAAGATCAGATCTTCGGTCCAGTCGATCCCCACCAGCAGCGTTAGCGTCACCGCCGCGACCAGCGACAGGTCGAACAGCGCCACCGCACCCCACGCCACGAACGGGTGGAACGGCCCCACCCGGTCATAGCCGTCCTTCGTCACCAAAGCCCGCCGACGCTTCACTTGGCGAGCGCCGCCTGCGCCGCCGCGAGCCGCGCGATCGGCACGCGATACGGGCTGGCGGAGACGTAATCGAGCCCGACCTGCTCGCAGAACGCAATCGACGCGGGGTCACCGCCATGCTCGCCGCAGATGCCGAGCTTGATGTCGGGCCGCGTCCTGCGTCCGCGCTCGGCCGCCATCTCGACCAGCGCGCCGACACCCTCGACGTCGATGCTGACGAACGGGTCGCGGGCATAGATGCCCTTCTCGACATAGACCCCCAGGAACCGCGCCGCATCGTCGCGGCTGACGCCCAGAGTCGTCTGCGTCAGGTCGTTGGTGCCGAAGCTGAAGAACTCGCCCGCCTCGGCAATCTCGCCCGCGCGGATCGCGGCGCGCGGCAGCTCGATCATCGTGCCGACCAGATAGTCGATGCGACGCCCCTTGTCGGTGAACACCGCTTCGGCCGCCATGTCGACCACGGCCTTCATCAGCTCGAGCTCCTTGGCCGTCGCGACCAGCGGGATCATCACCTCGGGCACCGGCGCGGCGCCCGACTTCTCGGCGACCTCGACCGCCGCCTCGAAGATCGCGCGCGCCTGCATCTCGTAGATTTCGGGATAGGTGACGCCCAGGCGGCAGCCGCGATGGCCGAGCATCGGGTTGAACTCGTGGAGCTCGCCCGCGCGCCGCTTCAGCGCCTCAACCTCCAGCCCCGTCGCCTTGGCGACTTCCTCGAACTCGGCATCCTCGTGCGGCAGGAATTCGTGGAGCGGCGGGTCGAGCAGGCGGATCGTGACGGGCAGCCCCGCCATCACCGCAAAGATCTCCGCGAAGTCGGCGCGCTGCTCGGGCAGCAGCTTGTCGAGCGCGGCACGGCGGCCCGCTTCGTCCGAGGCGAGGATCATCTGGCGCACCGCGGTGATCCGGCCCGCGTCGAAGAACATGTGCTCGGTCCGGCACAGGCCGATGCCCTCGGCGCCGAACTCGCGCGCGGTGCGGCAGTCGGCGGGCGTCTCGGCATTGGTGCGCACCTTCAATCGGCGGACCTTGTCGGCCCAGGTCATCAACGTGCCGAAATCGCCCGCGAGTTCCGGCTGGACCGTCGGCACCGCGCCCATCATCACTTCGCCGGTCGAACCGTCGATGGTGATGACGTCGCCGGCCTTCACCTCGCGCTCACCGACACGCATCACGCCGTCCTTGCCCTTGATCGACAGGCTGCCCGCGCCGGAGACGCAGGGGCGCCCCATGCCGCGCGCGACCACCGCCGCGTGGCTGGTCATGCCGCCGCGTGCGGTAAGGATGCCCTTGGCGGCGTGCATGCCGTGGATGTCCTCCGGCGACGTCTCGACGCGCACCAGGATCACGTCCTCGCCGGACGCAGCCATCTTCTCGGCCGTGTCGGCGTCGAACACGACCTTGCCCGACGCGGCGCCCGGCGACGCGGGCAGCCCCTTGGTCAGCACGTCGCGAGCCGCATCGGGGTCCAGTGTCGGGTGGAGCAGCTGGTCGAGCGCGGCGGGATCGACGCGCGCGATCGCCTGCTCCTCGGTGATGAGGCCCTCGCTCGCCATATCGACCGCGATCTTGAGCGCGGCCTTGGCCGTCCGCTTGCCCGAGCGCGTCTGGAGCATCCACAGCTTGGCGCGCTCGACGGTGAACTCGATGTCCTGCATGTCGCGGTAGTGCCGCTCCAGCGTGTCGAACACGCCGGCCAGCTCGGCGTAGACCTCGGGCATCGCCTCTTCCATCGAAGCGGGCTTGGCCCCCGCCGCCTCGCGCGCGGCGCGGGTCAGGTATTGCGGCGTGCGGATGCCGGCGACGACGTCCTCGCCCTGCGCGTTGATGAGGAACTCGCCATAATAGCCGTTCTCGCCCGTCGACGGATCGCGCGTGAAGGCGACGCCGGTGGCCGACGTGTCGCCCATGTTGCCGAACACCATCGCCTGCACGTTGACCGCGGTGCCCCAGTCGCCGGGAATGTCGTTGAGCCGGCGATAGACCTTGGCCCGCTCCGACTGCCACGACCCGAACACCGCGCCGACCGCGCCCCAGAGCTGGTCGTGGACGTCCTGCGGGAACGGCTTGCCCCACAATTCCTCGACCAGCGTCTCATACTCGGCGACCAGCGCCTTCAGGTCGGCGGCGGTCAGGTCGGTATCGAGGAAATATCCGCGATCCTCCTTGGCGATCTCCAGCGCTTCCTCGAACCGGTCGTGGTCCAGGCCCAGGACGACGTCGGCATACATCTGGATGAAGCGGCGATAGCTGTCCCAGGCAAAGCGCGGATCGCCCGACACCTTGGCCAGCCCCTCGACCGTCGCGTCGTTGAGGCCAAGGTTGAGGACGGTATCCATCATCCCCGGCATCGACACGCGCGCGCCCGAACGGACCGAAACGAGCAGCGGATTGGCGGGGTCGCCGAACGTCTTGCCCGTCACGCTTTCGATATGCGCGATGCCGTTTGCGACCTCGGCGCGCAGGCTCTCGGGGAACGCCTCGCCTTCCTCGTAATAGCGCGCGCACATCGCGGTCGAGATGGTGAAACCCGGCGGCACCGGCAGCCCGATCGACGCCATCTCGGCCAGGTTCGCGCCCTTGCCGCCGAGCAGGTTCTTGTCGCCCTTGCCGCCGTCGGACACGCCGCCGCCGAAGCGATAGACGTAAACGGGCTCGCCCGCGCCATTGGTCGCCGTCATCTTATCCCCCGAGCCTTGTTCTTTGCATAGCTATGCGCTGCATTGCAGCGAGCCCTCGAGGATGTCCACTCCGACTAAAGCGGTTCCTAGCCCTCGATTCGCGAGAAATCCGCCACGCGATGAACCGCCGCCCGCATCCGCGCGAGTAGCCGCAGCCGCGCCTCGCGCTTGGCGGGATCGGCGTCGTTGACGGTCACCTGGTCGAAAAAGGCATCGATCGGCGCGCGCAGCGACGCGAGCGCCGCCATCGCGCCCTCGAAATCCTCGGCTTCGACCGCTGCGGCGGCGCGCGGCTCCGCGGCATCGAGCGCGGCGATCAGCGCGGCTTCGGCGGGCTCGTGCGCGGTCGCGCGAGCGTCGCCGCTGCCCTCGCCGGCGGTCATGCCTGCGTTGTCCTGACCCGCGCCCTCGGCAAGCGGGTCCTCCTCGCCGGTCTCAGGGATGCGACCGCCCGCCAGATCGGCCTCGATCACGCGGCGCTCCTCGGGCAGGCGCTGCGGCTCGTCGCCGAACGGCTTCGACTGCTCGGCCATGTCGGCCAGCGTCGGCGTCGCGGCGGGGGCAGCGGTGTCGCTCCACCCCTCCTTCTTGAGGATGTTCGCCGCGCGCTTGTACGCGGCGAGCAGGTTGGCCCCCTCACCCGTCGCCACGAACGCCTGAAGCGAGTGCACGCGCGCAAGCAAGCGGACGAGATCGTCCTCCCCACCCAGCGCGAACACCGCGTCGATCAGGTCGTGGCGAACGCCGGCTTCGCGCTGCTGAACCTTGAGGCGGTCGGCGAAGAAGTCGAGCAGCAGCCGAGATGTTCGCACGCTTCCTTGCAGCATTTCGAGCACAGCCGATTGAACAGCGCGTATCTCGTCTTTCGCAGCGATTTCCGGGCTAGTTAGAAGTGCCTTCGGGAGCAGTTTCGACGAACGACGCAACAGATCATCCGCGATTCCGCTTTCAACAGGAAAGCTTCGGGCCGCCAGGGGCAAGGCAGCCTCGGCAGCAATCGTCGCCAGCCCCAAACGGAGATCGCTTGTTTCGATGACTTGCAAGACACCAAGAGCTGCCCGTCTGAGCGCAAATGGGTCCTTTGAACCGGTGGGCAGAAGCTCCTCGAAGAAGAACGAAATAAGCGTATCCAACTTATCCGCCAGCGACACCGCCACCGTCACCGGCGCGGTGGGCACGTCGTCGCCCTGCCCGACCGGCTTGTAGTGGTCGCGGACCGCTTCCCAGACCTCGCGCGGCTCGCCCTGCGCCTTGGCGTAATAGCCGCCCATCAGGCCCTGCAATTCGGGGAACTCGCCGACCATGCCGGTGACGAGGTCGGCCTTGGCGAGGCGCGCGGCGCGTTCGGCCATGTCGGCCAGATCCCCCTCCCGCTCGCGGGAGGGGCTAGGGGTGGGCCTGTCCGCGGGTGACGACGCCTGGTCAGGCCCACCCCCGACCCCTCCCGCAAGCGGGAGGGGTGCAGGCTTTACGATCCCCTCCTCGACCAGCCACCGCGCCAGCTTCGCCACGCGCTCGACCTTGTCGGCTACGGTGCCGAGCTTTTCGTGGAAGACGATCTTCTCGAGTTTCTTCGCCTGCTCCTCGAGCGGTACCTTGAGGTCCGTCTCGTAAAAGAAGCGCGCGTCGGAAAGCCGTGCGGCGAGCACCTTCTGGTTGCCCGCGACGATCCGCTCGCCGCCGTCGCGCGCATCGATGTTGGCGACACAGACGAAGGCGTTGGCCAAGCCGCCATCCGCCCGCGCACAGACGAAGTATTTCTGGTTCACGCGCGCGGTCAGCTGAATGACCTCGGGCGGCACGTCCAGGAACGCCTCGTCGAAGCGGCCGAGCAGCGGCACCGGCCACTCGGTGAGGCCGCCATTCTCGGCGACCAGCCCCTCGTCCTCGATCAGCGTCAGCCCCGCCGCGCTCGCCAGCGCGGTCGCGCGGTCACGGATGATCGCGCGGCGCTCGTCCTGATCGACGATGACATGCGCGAGCCGCAGCTTCTCGGCATAATCATGCGCGCCGCCGATGGTGAGGCCATGCGGGCTGTGGAAGCGGTGACCCACCGTCGCATAGCCGCTTTCGACCCCGGCGATCGCACAAGGGACGAGCGCCTCTCCGAAGATCGCGACGATGCCCTGCAGCGGCCGGACCCAGCGCAGGCTCTCGCTCGACAGCGAGGCATCGCCCCAGCGCATCGATTTGGGCCAGGGAAAGGCGCGGACGATCGCGGGGATCGCGGCGGCGAGCACCTCCGCGGTGGCGCGGCCCGGCTTTTCGGTGACGGCGAACCACACGCCGTCGCGTTCGGTCAGCTGTTCCTTCGACAGCCCGGTCTTGCGCAGGAAGCCCTCCAGCGCCTGCTCCGGCGCCGAAGTGCGCGGCCCCTTCACTTCTTCGCGCGAGCCTTCGGTCGCTTCGGGCAAGTCGCGCGCGATCAGCGCCAGGCGGCGCGGCGTCGCATAGGTGACGATCGCGCCCGCCGCGACGCCTGCCTTGGCCAGTTCGGCGACGAACAGCTTCTCCAGATCGGCCCGCGCGCGATCCTGCATCCGCGCCGGGATCTCTTCGGAACGGAGTTCGAGGAGGAAGTCGGTCACAGGCTCCACTCCGGAAAACGCGCTTCCCAATCGGGGGTCATCTTGTCGATCTGCGCCTTGCACGCGCCCTTCGCGAGGTCACGGACGCGGCCGATATAGGCTTGGCGCTCGGCGACGGAGATGACGCCGCGGGCCTGAAGCAGGTTGAATTGGTGGCTCGCCTTGATCGCCTGCTCATAGGCGGCGATGGGCAGACCCGCGGCCAGCGAGTTCTCGCACTCGGCCACCGCCTTCCGGAACCCGTCGAACAGCCGCTCGGTATCGGCGACCTCGAAGTTCCAGGTCGACATCTGGCGCTCATTCTCCAGGAACACGTCGCCATAGCTGACGCCCGCGTCGTTGAAGGCCAGGTCGTACACGCTGTCGACGTTCTGGATGTACATCGCCAGCCGTTCGAGCCCGTAGGTGAGCTCGCCCGCTACCGGCTTGCAGTCGAAGCCGCCCATCTGCTGGAAATAGGTGAACTGCGTCACCTCCATCCCGTCGCACCACACTTCCCAGCCTAGGCCCCAGGCGCCCAAGGTCGGGCTTTCCCAATCGTCCTCGACGAAGCGGATGTCGTGCGCGGCAAAGTCGATGCCGATCGCCGCCAGGCTGCCGAGATACAGCTCCTGAAGGTCGGACGGGCTCGGCTTCAGGATCACCTGGTACTGGTAATAATGCTGGAGCCGGTTGGGGTTCTCGCCATAGCGGCCGTCGGTCGGGCGGCGGCACGGCTGGACGAAGGCGGCGTTCCACGGCTCCGGTCCCAGCGCGCGCAGCGTCGTCGCGGGGTGAAAGGTACCCGCCCCCATCTCCATGTCATAGGGTTGGAGGATCACGCACCCCCGCGCCGCCCAATAGTCGTGGAGCGTCAGGATCATGCGCTGAAAGCTCATGGGCGCGCTGGTGTTGAGCAAGGCGGGCCTTCCGGGCAGGGTCAAGGAAAGGCCGCATCCCTTGGCGAAGGGGGCGCCCGCGGTCAATAACGCCCGCGGGCGACTTTCGCCGGGCGATCAGGTAGCGCGGGGGACATGGGCGGCGATCGGGCGATTCGCGCAGGGATTGCGCTGGCATTGGCGGTGGCGAGCGGCGCGGCGGCGCTCATCATCGGGGGCGACGTGTCGGCGACGCTGGTGGCGATCGTCGGCGCGATCGCCGCGGTGCTGGTCGCCCTCGGTACCGAGTCGGACGAGCCGCGCGCCGCCACACCGGTCGCCGCGACGCCCGCGGCTGCCCCCGACGCGCTGGTCAGCGACGTGATCGAGGCGGTGGTCGAGCCCGTGCTGGTGGTGGCCGACCGCCGCGTCGTCCGCGCCAACGCGCCGGCGCGCGCGCTGCTCGGCCAGCACATCCTGGGCGACGACGTCCGCCTCGCCATCCGCCACCCCGCCGCGGCCGAGCGGCTGACCGCGCCGCTGTCCGGCAATGACGCGCCGATCGAGCTGGTCGGTGTCGGCACGCGCGAGCAGCGCTGGGAGATGCACGTCCGCGCCGCCGGGCCGTCGCTGCGCGTCGTCCATCTGATCGACCGAACCGGCAGCTATGCCGCCGACAAGATCCGCGTCGACTTCGTCGCCAATGCCAGCCACGAGCTGCGCACGCCGCTCGCCTCGATCCTCGGCTTCATCGAAACGCTGCGCGAGGGCGCCGGCGACGATCCCGAGACGCGAGACCGCTTCCTCAAGATCATGTTCGGCGAGGCGACGCGGATGCGGCGGCTGGTCGACGACCTGATGAGCCTGTCGCGGATCGAAGCAGAGAAGTATCGTGAGCCCGACCAGGTCGTCCGCCTGGGCGAGCTGGTCGAGGAGGTCCGTGCCGAGGTCGCGAGCATCGCCGACGGCCGCGCCGCCGACCTCGTCACCGCGGTGGGCGACGCCCCGGCGGTAAAGGGCGACCGTGCGCAACTGAGCCAGGTGCTCCACAATTTGATCGGCAACGCGCTGAAATACGGGCGCCCGGGCACGCCGGTGATGGTCGAACTGCGCCACGACGGCGGCGCGATGGTCCGCCTCGCCGTCCGCGACGAAGGCGACGGCATCGCCCCCGAGCATCTCCCGCGCCTGACCGAGCGCTTCTACCGCGTCGATTCGGGGCGCAGCCGCCAGGCGGGCGGCACCGGCCTCGGCCTGTCGATCGTCAAGCACATCGTCGAACGCCACCGCGGCCGCCTCGACATCGCCAGCAAGCCGGGAAACGGCACGACGGTGACGGTCCTGCTGCCGGCGGCGGCCGGCGGCTAACGAGCGCACCGACCGTTGTGAAAAACGCCGCCCGGTCTCGGGGTTACGCGGCACTTCGCAACAGGATGCAAATTGTGGCATTCCGGTTTACATATTGACAACCATGGCCGTCGTTGGAATTTCAGGCCAACAAGATTGCGGGTCGCGACCGAACACGACAGCCAAAGGTCCTGCATCCTTGCCGCTTCTTGCCGCGAACCTCCCGCCCGGGACAGCCGCCTTCGCCCAACAACTGCTCGAGGACCAGCGCGCTCGATTGGTCGTCGGTCCTGGCTTGTCGGTCCAATGGAGCAATGCCGCAGCGGATCGCCTGCTCGGCACCGGGCGCGCGGTCGCCAACCATCATGACCGGTTGCAGTTCTTCCATGCCGACCATGAGCGGCAGGTCGCTGGTTTTGTGCGCGACCTGGTTCAGATCGGCGCCATGGCGCTTCCGCTTGGCGAGGATGGCGGGTGGCTGTTGTTCAGCGGTCGCCGCTTGCCGGATCCGCAGGGCGAGTATGTCTCGCTGCTCATTACGCCCGATACCGAACTCTCGACGCCACGATACCATGATTTCGAATCGATCTTCGGCCTGACCGCGTCGGAGAACCGTATCGTACTAGCGCTGCTTCGCGGCAGCACCGCGGATGTGATCGCCAGCGCATCGAACGTGTCGGTGATGACCGTCCGCACGCATCTTCGGCGGATCTACCAGAAGCTAGGTGTCGGATCGCGCGAGCAGTTACTGCATCGGCTTAATCGCTACCGTTACGAATAGTCCAAAACGGACCCGTTTGGCGCAGGATGGATCAGCTTGAACCGGCGCCAATTTTTCGCAGCGTTTGCCAAGTACCGACCTCGATCAACAGCAGCGATACGCTCGCGACACCATACCGGTTCAACGGAGATCAGCAATGTACCAATTCCGCACAACCAAAAACAAGTCGCGGCTGAAAGCGGTCAATACCCAATTTGGGGGATGATGAATCCTGTCCGGCAGTTAATGATCGATTAATGGCGGCGAGTCGGGGGAAGCGTTGCTCGCACGTCCAGACAGACTTTAGGGGGTGTTCCTGATGGTGGGTAAGTATCAGCGCGCGGCGCCCGTGGGGCGTTGCGTGAGGGCTGGCGTATTGGCTGCGACGATCGCCATGATTTCGCCCGCCGCGGCACAGGACATGGTCTACACACCGGTCAATCCGTCCTTCGGTGGCAATCCGTTCAACTCGTCTCATCTGCTCGGCATCGCGAACGCGCAGAACGACTACAAGGACCCGGCGTCGGTTCGCGCCACCTCGACCAACTCCCAGGCCGACGTGTTCCGCCGCCAGCTCGAATCTCGGCTGCTCTCCTCCCTCTCGTCCCAGATCGTGAATGCGATTTTCGGGGAGAACCCGCAGGAACAGGGCAAGATCAGCTTTGGCGGCCAGACGGTCGATTTCTTCCGAACACTCGACGAGGTGACGATCAACATCACCAACGACGCAACGGGCGAAGTCACGACCATCGTCATCCCGACCTTCGTGGACCTCGGCTGACCTATGCGCGTCGCTTCGCTGATCCTCCTGTCCTCGATGCTTGCCGGCTGCATGACCGTCGGCGATTCGGGCCGTGCCACGCTTCCCGAGATGAGCAGCCTTGCCGTCTATCCGGCGCAGACGCAGACGCAGAAGGCGCTGGGGCTGATCCCCCCACCCGCGCGTCCGGTGGCGATCGCCGTCTATGGCTTCACCGATCAGACCGGCCAGTTCAAGCCGAGCGAGACCGGCCAGACCCTGTCGCGGGCGGTCAGCCAGGGCGGCGGCTCGATCCTGGTCAAGGCGTTGCAGGACGCTGGCAATCGCCAGTGGTTCACGATCGTCGAGCGCGAAAGCCTTCGCAACCTCCTCAACGAACGCCAGATCATCCGCGAGATGCGCGAGCGCTATCTCGGCGAGGCGAACATCAACCCACAGGCGCTGCCCGCGCTGCTGTTCGCCGGCGTCCTGCTCGAAGGCGGGATCATCGGCTATGACAGCAACACCGTCACCGGCGGCGCGGGGGCCGGCTTCCTCGGCATCGGGGCGCGAACGCAGTATCGTCAGGATACTGTCACCGTCTATCTTCGCGCCGTGTCGGTTCGCACGGGCGAGGTGCTGACGACGGTCACGGCCTCCAAGACGATCGCCTCGCAATCGCTGGGCGCCAGCGCCTTCCGCTTCGTGGCCTTTCGCGAACTGCTCGAGGCCGAGCTCGGCTACACCACCAACGAACCCGATCAGCTCGCGCTTCAGCAGGCGATCGAGAAGGCGGTGTACGGCATCATCATGGAGGGCGTGGATCTCAAGCTCTGGGATTTCGCCGACGCCAAGGCCGGCTGGCCCCTGCTCTATCGCTACCGCGAGGAACGGGCCGGCAACCTCGATGCCAAGGCGGTCGCCGACGCGGTCAAGCGCATCGCGGCGATGCCCCCTGCCAAGATGACGCCGCGCCGCATCGCGCCGCCCGAGACGAGCCAGGTGCGCAGCGCCGGCGGCACCGCGATGCGGTGATACACGAGATCCCGGCACAAGTCGCAGCCGGGAATGTAGCAGATCGGCGGGTCGCCTGGGACCTAGCCGACGCAATCAACTCCAGGTTTTGAGGGGCCGACCGGCGTGTTGCAGCGCGTCGCTGGCTCAAGACAAAACCGCGTGACAGCGTTGCAGCGCCGTCACGCGGAGAATGGGTAGCATATCGATCATGTCGAACCCCTCTCTTCGGGGGGCGGCATGGTTATCATATCCAATATGAGGAATGACAACCATGAAACGGACGATTTTGACTTCGGTTTCTTTTGCCGCTCTGCTCGCCGCCGTGCCGGCACTGGCACAGGACAATGGCAGCACCGTCTCGCAGTCGGGCGCCTTCAACAAAGCGGAAGTCCGCCAGACCGGCAGCAACGGTTCTTCGCAGGTCACGCAGTCGGGCAACGGCAGCAACGCGGCCAACGCCAATGAAGTGCTGGTCCGCCAGTCGGGCAACAGCGCGGAGTCGGTGCTGATCCAGTCGGGCAGCGACCGCAACGATGCCGAGGTGATCCAGAACGGCGACAGCTATTCGTACATCTCGCAGAACGGCACGTCGCAGGAAGCCGAAGTCCGCCAGAATGGCGATGGCAACAGCTCGACCATCAATCAGAACGGCAACAGCAACACCGTCGGCAACGCGCTGAACAGCTCGGCGGCAGGCGTCATCCAGACGGGCGACGACAACACCTCCAGCATCGATCAGGATCCGACCAGCTTCTCGTCGGCCAACGTCGACCAATTCGGCAACGGCAACAGCTCGACCATCCGGCAGGAGGTCAACAATGCCGGCGGCGCCAATCGCAGCACCGCCACCGTGGTTCAGACCGGCGACGACAACGAAGCGACGATCAACCAGCTCTCGCAGGTCTCCCAGTCGCGCCTCACTGCCACGGTGACGCAGACCGGGAGCGAGAACGGCGCCGCAGTCAGCCAGGGCGGCAAGGACAACATCGCCACCGTCCTCCAGCTCGACAACCAGAACGACGCGATTGTCGCTCAGTCGGGCACCAACGGCGACGTCGACATCAAGCAGGATGAGGACAACTCCGGCAACGCGGTCCCGCGCCTCCGCGGCGACGATGGCCGCGACACCGCGGGCGGTGATCCGGTGCGCGCCAACTATGCTCGCGTGTCGCAGGGCGGCGACAATAACGAGATGGAAATCGACCAGAAGGGTCATCTCAACCGCGCGGTCGCCGGGCAGACCGGCAGCAACGCCGGGCTGGAGATCGAACAGCGCGGCATCTTCAACAACGCCACCGTCAATCAGGCGAGCAACGGCACCGTCGCCGTCAGCCAGGGCGGCGCGTACGGCGACAACAGCGCGCAGGTGACCCAGACCGCGACCGCCGGTGCCGCGTCCGCCAGGGTCGACCAGACTGCCGACAGCAACGCGCCGACGCAGTTCCCGACCAACGAAGCGCTGATCCTCCAGTCGGCGGCGGCGACGGCCACCGTCGATCAGAACGGCCAGCAGAACTTCGCCGATATCGACCAGTCCGGCGCCGGCGCGATCGCCAACGTGTTCCAGACCAACAATGTCGGCGGCTTCGAGAGCGATCGCAACCTTGCCTATGTCGACCAGACCGCGGCGAGCGATGCCTATGTCAGCCAGATCGGCCAGGCCAACGTCTCGCGCGTGACGCAGAACGCGGCCTCGTCGAACCAGGTCGACGTGGCCGTCGGCTATGCGGCCTATGTCGAGCAGACGGGCTACGGCAACAATTCCGAGATCACGCAGGCCGGGGCGGACAACGCCGCGGCGGTCTCTCAGAACGGCACGGAGCTGGGCTCGATCATCACGCAGGACGCGACCAACAGCACGGCCGACGTGACGCAGACGGGCGAGTCGAACAACTCGTACATCCATCAGAACGCCGGATCGGGCCACAGCGCGGTCGTCAGCCAGAGCGGCTTCGGCAACACCTCGACCATCACTCAGTCGGGCATGAACAATTCGGCCAACGTCACCCAGTCGGGCGGCGGGCTGCCGAACTGATCTCCCACGGAGGGGCGAGCGGCATCCCCGCTCGCCCCGACGGGCGGCGCGCGAATGGCGCGGCCGGCCCGCGGCAACCCTAATTCGAGGACGACATCATGAAGACGATCATTCTTTCGAGCGTCTCGGCGCTCGCGATGTTCGCGGCTGCTCCGGCGATGGGCCAGAGCAACAATTCGACCACGACCCAATCGGGCAACAATGCCGGTGCCACGGTCACGCAGAACGGCGCCAGCAACCAGTCGACGGTCGACCAGACCGGCGGCACGCAGACCTTTGCCAATGGTGCCAACAGCGGCCGTTCGGTCGCGACGACCGTCAGCCAGGCGGGCGCCAACGGCCGCTCGAGCGTCACTCAGAATGGCGGCCAGCTCGCCGCGGCGGTGACGCAGTCGGCCGGCTCGTCGGGCATGCGCTCGACCGTCAACCAGACGGGCCTGAACAACGGCGCGCGCGTCGATCAGGCCGGTGTGGGCGGTGGCACCTCCACCGGCTCGTTCGTGACGCAGAGCGGCACCGGCGGCCGCGCCGAAGTCTACCAGCGCGCGTTGACGAACGCCGCAACCAGCAGCGTCAGCCAGACGGGCAGCGACCAGCGCGCCAGCGTGATCCAGGAGAGCGGCGCCGCCGATTCCGAAATCCGCCAGAGAACCGGCGCGCAGAACGCCGCCGTTTATCAGGATGGGGCGAGCCGCTCCTTTATCGAGCAGTCGAACCGCTTCAACGAGGCTGGCGTGCGCCAGGTCGGCACGGGCAACGTCTCCGAAGTGCGCCAGAGCGGCACCAACGGCGATGTCGGCGATCCCGACAACAACCTGGGCAACGTCGAAAGCGGCGTGGGCGTGGGCGTGACCCAGACGGGTGACGGCAACGAGAGCTTCGTCGAACAGTCGGGCGACAACACCGTTGCGGACGTCGTCCAGACGGGCAACGACAACCTCGCCACCATCGACCAGAGCGGCAACTTCGCCGCCGCGACGGTGACGCAGACGGGTAGCGACAACGAAGCGTCGGTCAGGCAAACCGCCGACGGCAGCGGCAACGCCAATCCGGCGAGCAGCCCGGTCGTCGCCGGCGACAATGCCAAGGCGACCGTGACCCAGACGGGCGACGGCAACCTGGCCGACGTCCTTCAGGCAGCGGTGCCCGTCAGCGCGACGATCACGCAAGGGTCGGGCGCGACCGATGCCGACAACAACAAGGCATTCGTCGCCCAGCGCGCGACGGCGGCCGGGGCGACCGCGACGGTCACGCAGACCAGCAACGGCAACTATGCCGATGTCGACCAGTCGTCGGGCTCGAGTGCGTCGGTGACGCAGGGCGGCGGCGCCAACACGCTCGGCCCGCGTAATTGGGACGGCGTGGCCCTGCCGGTATCATCGGCGGGTCAGCCCTACACCAACAACGTCGCGCTGGTGCGGCAGGATGCGGGTTCGAACGGTTCGAACGCGTCGATCACGCAGAACGGCACGCTGAACCGCGCCAACGCGGTTCAGACGGGCACGGGTGTATCGGCGACGATCAGCCAGACCGGCGTCTACAACACCTCGGTCTCGCAGCAGGCGGGCAGCGGCAACGCGCTGACCGTGACGCAGGGCGGGAATGATCCGTTCGCGCGCAACGCCTCGGACGTGAAGCAGTCGGGCACCGGCTCGGTCGTCAACGTCACGCAGCAGGGCCAGAACCTCGGCCTGCCGGCGAACGCGCCGACCAACGTGTCCTATGTCGAGCAGTTCGGCAACGGCGGCCTGATCGACGTCACGCAAACGGGCGACGAGAACCTCAGCGACGTCTATCAGGCGGGCGACACCAGCGCCTATGTCCAGCAGATCGGCGCCTATAACACGTCGGACGTCCAGCAGGTCTCGTCGTCGGCGAACGCCAGCCTCGGCACCTATGCCGCGTCGACGGTGCAGAACGGTCGCTACAACGACTCGACGATCCTGCAGCGTGGTGGCGATGGCAACGCCGCCAGCGTGAACCAGACGGGCACCAACACCGCCACCACCGGCAACACGTCGCGCGTCGATCAGTCGGGTGCCAACAACAGCGCCAAGCTGTTCCAGAACGGCAGCGAGCTCGCCTCGCTGATCGACCAGACCGCCTCGGCGTCGTCGGCCGATGTCAGCCAGTCGGGCACGGATAACGGCTCAAACGTCTGGCAGACGGGCGGCAGCGGCCACAGCGCGACCGTGGTCCAGAGCGGCATCGGCAACAACTCCGATGTCACTCAGTCGGGCACCAGCAACAGCGCGATCGTCACCCAGTCGGGCGGCATGTGAACCCTTGATGCCGGCGCGCGGCCAGGGGTCGCCGCCGGCATCGCTCCGGATTTGAAGGATCGATCATGAAGACCATCATTCTTTCGGGCGTCCCGGCGCTCGCCATGTTCGCCGCCGCCCCCGCAATGGGCCAGAGCAACTCGACGGTGACGCAGACCGGGTCGAACAGCAGCGTCGAGGTCACGCAGGGCGCGAGCGGCGGCAAGAACAGCTCCGTCGTCACGCAGGCCGCGACGAACGGCAGCAGCGTGACCGTCAACCAGACGGCGACCGCCGGCGCGACCAACGACTCGCTCGTCAACCAGGCGGCGACCGCGTCGAACAGCGAGACCCTCGTCTCCCAGACGGGTGCGGGCAATGACTCGGACGTCGACCAGCGCGGCGATGCCTCGCTCGTCGATGTGACGCAGGACGGCACCGCCAACCAGTCGACGGTCTTTCAGGGCGCGCTAAGCGCCAATGTCCGCACGACCGTCGACCAGACCGGATCGCGCAACAGCTCGGACGTGGGCCAGATCGGCGTGTCCTCGACGATCGACGTCGTGCAAAGCAACGACAATGCCGGCACGCTCGGCAACAGCTCGACCGTCGACCAGGCCGGCGCCTTCTCGTCGGTCAACGTGACCCAGGATGGCGAGCGCAACGAATCGACCGTCGACCAGCTCGCCGGCCTTGCCGACGTCACCGTCGACCAGCAGGGCGAAGGCAATGTCTCCGACGTAACGCAGGCGGGGCTCGGCAGCTTCGTCGACGTCCAGCAGGACGGCATGACCAACACCTCGAACGTGCTGCAGGTCGGCGCCGGCTCGACCGTTGACATCATGCAGATCGGTACGGACAACGGTTCGGAGGTCGTCGGGCTCGCCGATGGATCGGACGCGGTCGTGAGCCAGACCGGCACCGGCAACCGCTCGGAAGTGTCGCAGGCAGCGGCGCGCCAGCGCACGCAGGTGTTCGGGCCGATCTATGCCAACCTGCCTGTTAACGAGAACGACTCGGCCACCGTCTCGCAGACCGGCGCCGATCACCAGTCGACGATCAGCCAGTATGGCCGCGACCAGACGGCCAGCGTGACGCAGACGGGCACCGGCAACCGGTCGATCGGCTCCGGTGCCAGCCCTGTCGGCATCATGCAGATCGGCCGGAACCAGGTGGCGACCGTCGTGCAGGGCGGCTCGGACAACCGCTCGGCCGTCATGCAGGGCACCGGCCAGACCGACATCATCCTCGCCTCGTCGAGCCGTGACAACGAAGCGACCGTCACGCAGACGGGCGTCGGCGGCACGTCGTTCGTCTCGCAGGACGGCCTGAACAACTCGGCCGAGCTGACGCAGGGCGGCATCCTGAACGAGTCGACGATTGTTCAAAACGGCACGGGCGTCGCCAACAGCGCGGTTGTGATGCAGGGCCTGTCGGGCAACATCTCGTCGGTCAGCCAGAACGGCGGCGGCCATGTCGCCACCGTCTCTCAGAACGCAGGCATGTAAGGCCCAGCCTGTCGGCGGGGCATCCCTGCCCCGCCGGCATCGTTCTGCTTTCTAGGAAACCGCTCATGCGCCGCATCCTGATCCTGCCCGTCCTGCTCTTGGCCGCCCACCCGGCAATCGCGGCGAACGACAAGACGCCGCCCGGTTCTCCCTGTACCAAGGGCAACGGCAATCCGTGCGGCGGCAACAACGGCAATGCAGGGGCACAGGGCAATAGCGGGCATGGCCGACCCGACCCCAGCGCGGTCGATCCGAAACCGGCCAACGATTTCGCGATCGCCGTGCCGATGGTCCGCGACCGCAGCGCCTTCATCAGCCAGGTGGGCGAGGCCAACTCGGCAGCGATCGCACAGACCGGCGCGGCCAATTATGCGCGCATCCGACAGAACGGGACCGACAACCGCGCCTCGACCCACCAGAGCGTCGCGGTCGGCTATGTCGACCTCGCCCAGTCCGGGACCGACAACGTCGCCGCCATCACGCAGGGTGGGGTCGGCGACGCCGTCCACATTGCTCAGCAGCAGGGCGCGGGCAATCGCCTGACCGTCACCGCGCGCGCCACCGGCGGGGATGTTGGCGCGATCATCGCTCAATCGGGCAGCGACAACGCGCTCGCGCTCGACCAGGATGGCGACGACAATCACGCGCGCCTCGTCCAATCGGGCGACGGCAATCGCATGAACCTGGTGCAGCAAGCCTCGAACAACAGTATCGAATGGACGCAGGTCGGCGACAATCTGGCCGGATCGCTCGTCCAGTCGGGCAATCAGGCGATCCGCGTCACGCAGACGCGCTGAGGATGAAAGACGCGATGGCACAGGCGATGTTTAGATCGGCGCTGGTGACGACCGCGGTGCTGCTCGCGCTGGCGCCGCTCGCGCTGGCGCAGTCGGATGACGACAAGGGCGTGCCGGAGATGCCCGCCCCTTCGCGTGGCAATGCCACGGCGCATGTGGGTGTCGACCAGATCACGTCGGCGCGCGCCGCGGACGCCAAGGGCGCGTCCACCGACGACGGTTCCGACCCCGCCGCTCCCCCACCCCACAACGCCGAACAGCCGGCACAGGTCGGCCGGGTCGGCGACGGCGTCCCCACTCCGCAGATCAGCCGCTCGACCCCCGAAACGGGCACTGCCCAGCTCGCGCCCCGCGACCGGTCGGCGGAAGCGGCAGCCTCGCTGTCCAGCCGCCGCGACAGCCGCCCTGCGGGCACCGTGCGGCTGGAGGGTCGCGACCGCTGCGACGACGCGGCAGCCGGCGACCCGGCCTGCGCCAGCGTGATCGAGACGCGCGCGGCCAGCTATGACGCGCCCGAGCGGCCGACCCTGTCGCCCGAGCAGCGGCTGCTCGTCGATCAACGCGTGCGCACCGCGCCGGACGGTCCGCTGAATGCGGCGCAGCGGCTCGGCAACAACGCGATCGATCCCGCGGCGCCCGGCGACCAGGTGATCGCCTCGGTCGCGCTCGCCCCGACCCCCGCCCCTGCCGAAGAAGGCCGACCGGGCGCGACGCTCGACGATGTCGATCGGCAGACGCTCGACCTGATCGGTGCGCTGGTCGAGGGGCTGGGCGTCACCCCAACCGGGCCGATCGTTCGTCCTCCCCAGTAATCGCCGATCCAAGAGGTGCCCGCATGAGCCCGCTCGCCATGATCGCCATCGCCGCTGCCGGCCTCGCCACCGGAGCCAGCCATCCGCCGCCGGACCGGCCGGTCCGGTTGGTCGTCGATCGATCCGATACCGACGTCACCATCCGCGTCGTCGGGCGATGGGAAAAGGCCACGCGCGTCAGCTACATGCTCGAGACCACCAACCGCAGCGGTGGCAACCGTACGCGGCAGCGCGGCAATGCGGAGCTCGCCGGCAATCGCGACACCGTCCTCCTGACCGCGCGCCTCGGCCAATCGGCCGCCCGCGACTGGCAGGCGACGCTCGACGTCGAGTGGGAGGGCGGCACCTATCAGATCGAGCGGGCGGCGCCCTAAGCGCTACCTTTCCCCGCCTGCGCCCGAATACGCACCCTCGTCCCGTCGCCCGTGTCATCAAACCGCAACGTCAATGCAACAAAGGGCCACCGATCGGATGCTAGCGGCTTCAGACCGCCTTCCCAGGCATCCGGGGGACCGTGCCGATGTTTCGACCTCTTGCCCTGGCGGGGTTCATCGCCCTTGCGCTCGCCGCGTGCGACGAGGGCGGGGCCGCGCGTAATGAGATCCGGATCGTCGGATCCTCGACGGTCTATCCCTTCACCACCGCCGTCGCCGAGCAGTTCCGCAACAAGCGCCCGGACCGCAAGGCACCGGTGATCGAGGCGACCGGCACCGGCGCCGGCGTCAAGCAGTTCTGCGCCGGCATCGGCCCGCTATATCCCGACATCCTCAATGCCTCCCGCCGCATGAAGAAGTCGGAATATGAAAGCTGCGCGGCGAACGGCGTGACCGAGATCGTCGAGATCCAGGTCGGCCTCGACGGCGTCGCCTTTGCCGAATCGACGCGCGGTCCCGACCTGTCGCTCGGCCGCACCGACCTTTACCGCGCGCTCGCGGCGTTTCCCGGGGGCAAGCCGAACACCTCGCGCTTCTGGTCCGACGTCAATCCGGGCCTGCCGCACATCCCGATCCAGGTCATGGGTCCGCCCGCGACCAGCGGCACGCGCGACGCGCTGGCCGAACTGATCCTGGCGCCGGCGTGCGAGGCGCTGTTGCCCGGTGCCGCGGCGTGGAAGGAGAGCGATCCCGATCGCTTCGCCCGGACCTGCACGCGCGTCCGCGACGATGCGGCCTATGTGGACTCGGGCGAGAACGACAATCTGATCGTCCAGAAGCTCGACGCCAATCCGAACGCCATCGGCATCTTCGGCTTCAGCTATCTGGAGGAGAATGCCGACCGGCTGGACGGCGTGCCGATCGACGGGATCGAGCCCACCTATGAGACGATCGCCACCGGCCGCTATCCGGGCGCGCGTCCGCTGTTCATCTATGTCAAGAAGCGGCACCTGAAGCCCGTTCCCGGGTTGGCCGACTTCCTCGCCGACTATGCCGCCGCTTGGGGCCCCGACGGCCCGCTGGTGCGCAAGGGCATGATCGCGGCGCCCAGCGCGGTCCGCGCCGCCAGTGCACGGATCATCGAACGCGGCACCACGCTCGATCCAGCGGGGCTCGAGTAACCGGCAATGTCGTCGTCGGCGCTCTTCTTCCTCGTCATCGGTCTTGCCCTGATCGGCTGGCTGACCGCGCGTGCGCGTGCGGTGCGGATGCAGGGCAGCGGCAGCGACCGGCTGCATTCGCTGCCGGGCCAGCATGGCTGGTACGTGGCGATGTGGGTCGCGGTGCCCGCCTTCGTCTTCCTCGCCTTCTGGGGCTGGCTCAGCCCCCAGCTCGCGCGCGAGGGGGTGCTCGCCAGCCCGCAGGCCGCCGGCCTGCCGAGCTTCGCGTTCGAGCGGTCGGCAATCCTGGCGGAGGCACGCGCGATCGCGCGCAACCCGGGGCTCGGCGCCTTCAATCCGCAGTCAGAGCTGCTGGCGCCCGTCTATCGCACCTATCTGACCCGTTATGCATGGGTCGGCACCGCCATCGCGCTGGTGCTCGCCTTTGCCGGTGGCGCCTATGCCTTCAGCCGCATCGCGCCGGCGTTCCGCGCGCGGTGGCGGGTTGAGCGCGGGGTGATGCTGATCCTGCTCGTCGCCAGCCTGATCGCGATCCTGACGACGCTCGGCATCTTCGTGTCGCTGCTGGTCGAAAGCGCGCGGTTCTTCTCGATCGTGCCAATCACCGATTTCCTGTTCGGCACGCGCTGGAGCCCGCAGGTCATCAGCGCGACCGATCCCGGCGCGGAGCTGGGCGCGGTGCCGCTGTTCTGGGGTACCTTCTTCATCGGCGCGGTGATCGCGATGGTCGTCGCGATCCCGCTCGGGCTGATGAGCGCGATCTACCTGACGCAATATGCGGCGCCGCGCGTGCGCCGCTGGGTCAAGCCGATGCTCGAGATCCTCGCGGGCGTGCCGACCGTCGTCTATGGCTATTTCGCCGCGCTCACCGTCGGGCCGGCGATCCGCCAGTTCGCCGTCGCGATCGGGCTTCCCTATGCCAGTTCCGAAAGCGCGCTTGCGGCGGGACTGGTGATGGGCGTGATGATCATTCCGTTCGTCAGTTCGATGGCCGACGATGCGCTTGCTGCGGTGCCGGGGGCGATGCGCGACGGCAGCCTGGCGATGGGGGCCACCCGGTCGGAGACGATCGCCCGCGTGTTGATGCCCGCCGCGCTGCCCGGCGTGGTCGCCGGCATCCTGCTGGCGGTCAGCCGCGCGATCGGCGAGACGATGATCGTCGTCATGGCCGCCTCCGGCGCGGCGACGATCAGCCTCAATCCCTTCGACAGCGCGACCACCGTCACCAAGCAGATCGTCGACCTGCTGACCGGCGAGGCCGAGTTCGACAGCCCCAAGACACTCGCCGCGTTCGCGCTGGGGCTGACGCTGTTCGTCATCACCTTCCTTCTCAACATCGTCGCGCTGCGCGTCGTGAAGCGGTACCGGGAAGCGTATGAGTAAGGCCGCCACCCCGAACCGCGCGCCGACCGACTGGCGCGCCGCCGCGATGCAGCGGCGCATCCGCCGCCGCTATGCGGCCGAGCGGCGGTTCCGCTGGCTGGGGCTCGGCGCGGTGAGCCTGTCGGGCGCGTTCCTTGCGTTTCTCCTGTGGACGATGGTGTCGAACGGCCTCGGTGGCTTTTCGCGGACGGAGGTCAAGCTGCCGCTCGACTTCCCGGCGATGTCGCTCGACGTCGTGCCCGAGCAGTTGAACCGGGCGGGCGCCGATCTCGCCCTTGCCGGCGCGGGGCTCCAAAACGCGGTCGGTGTAGCGGCGGTGCAAGCGTTCGGCGACGATGGCGAGCGCATCATCTCCGAAAGCGCGTGGGTCACGGTGCGAGAGGCGATCAAGGCCGATCCGACGATCCTGTCGCGCCGCGTGACGATCGCCGTTCCCGCGGCGCCCGGCATCCACGACGCTTATACCGGCGACGGGCGTGCCGACGACAAGGCGGCGGTGGCGCGGCTCGCCGGAGCGCTGACCCGCGGCTTCAACTGGACGTTCCTGAGCGGCGCGGATTCGACCGACCCGTCGAATGCGGGCATCTGGGGCGCGCTGAAGGGCTCGATCCTGACGATGCTCGTGACGCTCGGCCTCGCCTTCCCGATCGGCGTGCTCTCGGCGATCTATCTCGAGGAATATGCGCCCCGGAACCGCTGGACCGACCTGATCGAGGTGTCGATCAACAACCTTGCCGCCGTCCCCTCGATCATCTTCGGCCTGCTCGGCCTTGCGGTGTTCCTCGGCACCTTCAACATGCCACGGTCGGCGCCGGTCGTCGGCGGCCTGACGCTCGCGCTGATGATCATGCCCGTCATCGTCATCGCCGGCCGCAACGCGATCAAGGCGGTGCCGCCGTCGATCCGCGACGCCGCGCTGGGCGTCGGCGCCAGCCGCGTGCAGGTCGTCTTCCACCATGTCCTGCCGCTCGCGCTGCCCGGCATCCTCACGGGCACGATCATCGGCATGGCGCGGGCGCTGGGTGAGACCGCGCCGCTCCTGATGATCGGCATGCGCGCCTTCATCGCCACGCCGCCCGAGGACCTGACCGACGCGGCGACGGTGCTGCCCGTCCAGATCTTCCTCTGGTCCGATCAGGTGAGCCGCGGCTTCGTCGAAAAGACGTCGGCGGCGATCATCGTCCTGCTCGTCTTCCTGCTCGCGATGAACGCGCTCGCCATCTACCTCCGCAACCGTTTCGAGACCCGCTGGTGATGCACGCCCCTGCCCCCTCCCCCAAGATGTCCGCGCACGGCGTCAACGTCTTCTATGGCGCCAAGCAGGCGATCAACGACGTCTCGATCGATGTCGAGATGGACCATGTCACCGCCTTCATCGGCCCGTCGGGCTGCGGCAAGTCGACCTTCCTGCGCACCCTCAACCGCATGAACGACACGGTCGCGAGCGCGCGGGTCGAGGGCGACATCCGCCTGGACGGCGAGGACATCTATGCCCCCGCGATGGACGTGGTGCAGCTTCGCGCCCGCGTCGGCATGGTATTCCAGAAGCCCAACCCGTTCCCCAAATCGATCTACGAGAACGTCGCCTATGGCCCCCGCATCCACGGGCTGGCGAACGGCAAGGCGGAGCTGGACCACATCGTCGAACGCTCGCTGACCCGCGCGGGGCTGTGGGGCGAGGTCAAGGACCGGTTGGCGGACTCCGGCACCGCGCTGTCGGGCGGGCAGCAGCAGCGGCTGTGCATTGCGCGCGCGATCGCCGTCGACCCCGAAGTCATTCTGATGGACGAGCCGTGCAGCGCGCTCGATCCGATCGCGACGGCGAAGATCGAGGAGCTGATCCACGAACTGCGCGGCCGCTATGCCATCGTCATCGTCACCCACAACATGCAGCAGGCCGCGCGCGTCTCTCAGCGAACGGCCTTCTTCCACCTGGGGACTTTGGTCGAATATGGCGTGACGTCGGAGATCTTCACCAATCCCCGCCAGGAACGCACCAAGGACTATATCACCGGCCGCTACGGCTGAGCCGGACAGGAATCGACATGAACGAGCATACGGTCAAGGTTTTCGACGACGAGCTGGGGCAGCTTCGCGGACTGGTCGCCCAGATGGGCGGCCTCGCCGAGGAGGCGATCGAGTGCGCGGTCGAGGCGCTGGTGCGCCACGACCTTCAGGCGGCGGCGCGCGTGGTCGAGGGCGACCGCCGCATCGACGCGCTGGAGAGCGAGGTCGAGCGGCTGGCGGTCCAGCTCATCGCGCTGCGGGCGCCGATGGCCGACGACCTTCGCGAGGTGCTGACGGGCATGAAGTTCGCCAACACGCTCGAACGCGTCGCCGACCATGCCAAGAACATCGCCAAGCGCGTGGTCGAGATCGACCAGTCGGTGCATATCGAGCCGATGTCGGTGCTTCCCGCGATGGCCGACGTCGCCGCCGAGATGCTCCACGACGTGCTCGACGCCTTTGCCGCGCGCGACACCGCCGCCGCAAAGGCGGTGTGCAAGCGCGACCAGGTGGTCGACGATCTCTACAATTCGATCTTCCGTGCGCTCGTCACCTTCATGATGGAAAATCCCAAGTCCATCAGCCAGGCGGCGCACCTTCTCTTCATCGCCAAGAATCTCGAGCGCATCGGCGACCAGGCGACCAACCTGGCCGAAATGGTCCATTACGCCGCCACGGGCGAGCGGATGGGCGAGCGCGAACGTGCCAGCTGAAAGGACGACGATGGCCCGGGTCAAGATGTTGCTGGTCGAGGATGATGCGGCGCTTGCCGAACTGCTCGCATGGCATTTCAAGCGCGAGGATTTCGAGGTCAAGCAGACCCCAGATGGCGAGGAGGCGCTGCTGCTCGCCAAGGAAGCGACGCCTGACATCGTCCTCCTCGACTGGATGGTCGAGGGGTTGTCGGGGATCGAGGTCTGCCGGCGCCTTCGCCGGATGCCCGAGACGGCGAACGTGCCGATCATCATGCTGACCGCGCGCGGCGAGGAGGAGGATCGCGTCCGCGGGCTTGAGACCGGCGCCGACGATTATGTGACCAAGCCCTTCAGCCCCCGCGAGCTCGTCGCGCGCGTCGGCGCGGTACTGCGCCGCGTGCGGCCGGCGCTGGCCGGCGAGCAGCTGACCTATTCGGACATTGAGATGGACACGGTCGGGCACAAGGTTCGCCGCGGCGGCGAGGTGATCCCGCTCGGCCCCACCGAATTCCGGCTTCTCAAGCACTTCCTCGAGCACCCCGGCTGGGTGTTCTCGCGCGAGCGGCTGCTCGACGCGGTCTGGGGCCATGACAGCGACATCGAGAGCCGGACCGTGGACGTCCACATCCGCCGGCTGCGCAAGGCGATCAACGTCGGCGACAAGCCCGACATCATCCGCACCGTCCGCTCGGCCGGCTACGCACTCGACGCGGGCAATTGATCGGCATCAAAGCGCGTCGGAGACGTACCTTTACCGAAACAAAGGAAACCTTCCTCGCGCCGGGCGTTCACCGGCCGACGCGCGCGACGAGCGCGTTTGGACACGAGGAGAGTTCTTGATGAAGCTCATCGCCATGACCGCCGCGCTGGCCCTTGCCAGCGCCGGCTACGCCCAGCAGACCCCGCAGTCGACGCAGCCCGGCCAGGTGCAGCCCGACGCCAACACCCCGCCGCCGACCGACCCCAACGCGCCGGCGCCGACCGACACGATGCAGAACGATCCGGCCGCGCAGCAGCAGCCGGGCATGGCCGGCCAGGCCGGTGCGCCGATGCAGAACCAGCCGATGCAGAGCCAGCCGATGCAGGCGCAGGGCGGCATGACCGGTGGCCAGCCGATGGCCGCGGGCGGTGAGACGCCGAAGGGCGGCTACATGCCCTCGACCCCGCCGCTGTCGGGCACGCCGACCGCCGGCGCGACCGTGCGCGTCCAGCCGTCGATGTCGCCGGACCAGGCCTTCCCGCCGCCGGCGCCCAAGGCTGAATACCCGATCTGCAAGAAGGGCCAGACCGACGGCTGCCGCCAGCGCGGCGGCTGATCGACGCCCGATCGCTGATCGAGAAGAGGCCTCGGCGAAAGCCGGGGCCTTTTTCGTGCCAGCCGTCATCCCAGCGAAGGCTGGGATCTCCCGGTTGCAGCGGGATGCGCCAACCGCGAGCGATCCCAGCCTTCGCTGGGATGACGGATTAAACCGGGTCTTGCCACCGCCGCTTCCCCACGACACCGTGCGGCGACAGATCGTAACGAGGGATACCGCCATGACCATCCGCTTCGACGGGCGCACCGCCATCGTGACCGGCGCGGGTGGCGGACTCGGCCGGGCCTATGCGCTCGAACTCGCGCGACGCGGGGCGGCGGTGGTCGTCAACGACCTTGGCGGCGCGCGCGACGGCACCGGGGCCTCTGCCGCGGCTGAGGCGGTCGTGGCGGAGATCGTAGCGGCGGGTGGCCACGCGATCGCCGACGGCGGCGACGTCACCGATCCGCAGGCGATGACGGCAATGGTCGAGACGGCGCGCGAAACCTTCGGCAGCGTCGACATCCTCATCAACAATGCCGGCGTCTTGCGCGACAAGAGCTTCGCCAACATGATGCCGGACGATTTCGCATTCGTGCTGCGCGTCCACCTGATCGGATCGGCAACCGTCACCAAGGCGGTGTGGGAGACGATGCGCTTCCAGCGCTATGGCCGCATTCTGATGACCGCGTCGTCAAGCGGCCTGTACGGCAATTTCGGCCAGGCGAACTATGGCGCCGCAAAGCTCGGTATCGTCGGCCTGGCCCGCACGCTCCACCTGGAGGGCGCGAAATACGGCATCCACGTCAACTCGATCGCGCCCACCGCGGGCACGCGCATGACCGAGGATATCTTTCCCGCCGAAGCGTTCGCGCGCTTTACGCCGGAGAGCGTCGCCCCCGCCGCGCTCTTCCTCGTCAGCGAGAACGCCCCCTCCAACATGATCGTCGGCGCCGGCGCCGGCGCGTTCCAGGCCGCGTACATCACCCTGACCGAAGGCGTCGCGCTGTCCGGCGCAGACCTCTCGCCCGAGGGTGTCGCGGCGCACTGGTCGGCGATCACCGACCGCTCGCGCGAGCGGGTGCCGCAATCGGGAATGGAGCAGGCCCAAGCAATTCTACGCCTGCTGACGGCTTGATCGCGCCGGGCGCGGCGTTAGCCTGAACCCCATGAAGCGCGCCCTCGTCATCCGCCACACCCCCTATGAGGGGATCGCCGGTTTCCGCCAGCCCGTCGAGGCGGCCGGTTACGAGATCGACCGCGTCGACGTGACCGCGCCCGAATTCGCGGCGACCGACTTCCTGTCACCCGACCTGGTCGTGCTGATGGGCGGGCCGATGGGTGTCTATGAGCGCGACGCGCATCCCTGGATCGAGCCCGAGATCGCCGCGCTGGCCGAGCGGCTCGACCGCAACCTGCCCGTGCTCGGCGTCTGCCTGGGCGCCCAGATGATCGCCGCTGCGCTCGGCTCGCCGGTCTATCCGGGGCCGGTGAAAGAAGTGGGCTTCGCGCCGATCGAGCTCAACGAAGCGGGCCGCGCCTCGCCCGTCCGCCACCTTGCCGGCGTACCGGTGCTCCACTGGCATGGCGACACGTTCGACCTGCCGGAGGGCGCCGAGCTGCTCGCCTCGACAACGCACTACGCGCATCAGGCGTATCGACGCGGGCGGGAACTGCTCGCGCTGCAATGCCATCCCGAGATGGGCGAGGACGAGCGCTTCGCCGAGTGGATCGAGGATGTCGACTATCTCGCGCTGGCGGGCACCGATCCCAACGCGATGCGCGCCGCGCACGACGCGAACGGTCCGCGCGCGGTCGCCGCCGGACGCCGCGTCGTCGCGGAGTGGCTGACCGGCCTCTGACGGCTAAGCCGCCGCGGCGCGCTCGCCCGCGACCAGCAGCCGCTCCACATCCTCGCGCGGGGGTGCGCCGAACAGGCGGCGATATTCGCGGCTGAACTGCGACGGACTGTCATAGCCGACGGCGAACCCCGCCGCGCCCGCTGCTTTGCCCTCGACCAGCATCAGCCGCCGCGCTTCCTGAAGCCGGAGCTGCTTCTGGTATTCGAGCGGCGTCACGCGGGTAATCGCGCGGAAATGCGCGTGGAGCGACGACGCGCTCATCCCCGCCACCGCAGCGATCTCCTCAATCCGGACGGGTTCGGCGTAGCGTTCCCGGATCAGCGCGATCGCGCGCGCCACCTGGCGAAGGTGAGTGTCGCCCGCGACGAGGTTGCGCAGCGTGCCGCCATGCGGACCCGCGAGCAGCCGCCACAGGATCTCGCGTTCGATCAGCGGCGCAAGCACGGGCATCGCGTCGGGCTCGCCGAGCAGCCGGACGAGCCGCGCCACCGCATCGATCAGCGCGCCGTCGCTCGGATGCGCGGCGAGCACGGGTGCCGCGTCGCCGCGGACCGGCCGCTGCGTTTCGAGGACCAGGTCGGCCAGCACGCGCAGATCTAGGTCGAGCTTGCAGCAGAGATAGGGCCGCTCGGCCGACGCATCGATCACCCGGCCGACGATCGGCAGGTCCACCGACACCACCAGGAAGCGCGACGCGTCATAGACGAGCTCCAGATCGCCCAGCGCAACGCATTTGGAGCCTTGCGCGATCAGGCAAAGCGACGCCTCGTACACCGCGGGCACCGGCATCGTCGGTGCATCCCCGCGGATCAGCCACAATCGCGGGATCGCCGTCGCCTGGATCCCCTGTTCCGGGGAGTGGCGCAGCATGAGCGCGGCGAGATCGTCGATCGTGTCCATGCCGCTGCTATCCTTCGCCGGCACTCGACGCGCAACCCGCGCCGGTCACGATCTGGAGGATCGTGCAACACTCGCGCTCGATCCATCTAACGCGGGCGGCCATCCCTGCCCCACATCGCGGTCCTCGGAACAACGGAGGAACCCATGACCGACCTGTCGAACCAGACCATTCTCATCACCGGCGCGTCGAGCGGTATCGGCGAGGCGGCGGTACGCGAACTCGCCGCCAAGGGTGCGACGCTCTTCATCGGCGCGCGGCGCACCGACCGGCTCGAAGCGTTGGCGAAGGAGCTCGGCGACCATGTTGCCTGGCAGGCGCTCGACGTCACCGACGCCGCCAGCTTCGCCGCGTTCGCCGACGCGGCCGAGGCGCGGTTCGGGCGCATCGACACGCTCGTCAACAATGCCGGCATCATGCCGCTGTCGCCGCTCGCGGCTTGCCGTGTCGAGGATTGGCGCCGGATGCTCGACGTCAACGTGATGGGCGTGCTCAACGGCATCGCCGCCGTGCTGCCGCGTTTCATCGCGCAGGGAAGCGGGCACGTCGTCAACGTGGCGTCGGTGGCGGCGCACAACGTCTATCCGACCTCGGCGGTCTATTGCGGCACCAAGTTCGCGGTGTGGGCGATCAGCGAGGGGCTGCGCCTAGAGCACAACAACATTCGCGCGACCGTGATCTCGCCCGGCGTCGTCTCGACCGAACTCGGCCACGACATCGCCGATCCGTCGATCCAGTCGGCGCTGGTCGAATGGCGCAAGGGTTCGCTGACCCCCGATGCGATCGCCCGCGCGATCCGCTTCGCGGTCGAGCAGCCGGACGGCGTCGACGTCAACGAGATCGTCGTCCGTCCGGTCGACACCGCACTCTGACACGAAAAGGGGCGCGGTCGTCGCCGACCGCGCCCCTTCCCTTCGATCGCTATCGATCAGTAGCGATAGTGATCCGGCTTGAACGGACCCTCGATCGGCACGCCGATATAGCTCGCCTGCTTGCTCGTCAGCTTGGACAGCTTGACGCCCAGCTTCTCCAGGTGAAGCGCCGCGACCTTCTCGTCCAGATGCTTGGGCAGGACGTAGACCTTGTTCTCGTACTTCTCGCCGGCCGTCCACAGCTCGAGCTGCGCCAGTGTCTGGTTGGTGAAGGACGAGGACATGACGAACGACGGGTGGCCCGTCGCGCAGCCCAGGTTCACCAGGCGGCCCTTGGCGAGCACGATGATCTGCTTGCCGTCCGGAAACTCGACCAGGTCGGTGCCCGGCTTCACTTCGGTCCACTTGTAGTTCGACAGCGCCGCGATCTGGATCTCGCTGTCGAAATGGCCGATGTTGCAGACGATCGACATCGGCTTCATCGCCTTCATGTGATCGGCGGTGATGACGTCGGCATTGCCCGTCGCGGTGCAGAAGATGTCGGCGCGGGTCACCGCTTCCTCCATCGTCACGACCTCGAACCCTTCCATCGCGGCCTGAAGCGCGCAGATCGGGTCGACCTCCGTCACCATCACGCGCGCGCCGCCGTTGCGGAGCGACTGGGCCGAACCCTTGCCCACGTCGCCGAAGCCGGCGACGACCGCGACCTTGCCGGCCAGCATCACGTCGGTCGCGCGGCGAATCGCGTCGACCAGCGATTCCTTGCAACCATAGAGGTTGTCGAACTTCGATTTGGTGACGCTGTCGTTGACGTTGATCGCGGGGAACGGAAGCTCGCCCTTCTTGGCGATCTCGTACAGGCGGTGGACGCCGGTGGTCGTCTCTTCGCTGACGCCCTTCAGGTTCTTGACCGTTTCGGTCAGATAGCCGGGCTTCTTCGCAATGAACGCCTTCAGCGCGCGCTGGAACTCGACCTCTTCGGCGTTCTCGGGCTCAGGTAGCGTCGCGCCGGCTTCGAGCTTGGCGCCCCACAGCGCGAACATCGTCGCGTCGCCGCCATCGTCCAGGATCAGGTTGGCGGTCTGGCCTTCGACCTCATGGTCCCAGCTAAAGATGTCGCCGACATAGTCCCAATATTCGGCCAGGCTCTCGCCCTTGACCGCGAACACCGGCACGCCGGTCGCGGCGATCGCGGCGGCGGCATGGTCCTGCGTCGAGAAGATGTTGCACGTCGCCCAGCGCACGTCGGCGCCGAGCGCGGTCAGCGTCTCGATCAGCACCGCGGTCTGGATCGTCATGTGCAGCGAGCCGGTGATGCGCGCGCCCTTCAGCGGCTGCGCGGCGCCGAACTCCTCGCGCAGCGACATGAGGCCCGGCATCTCGGTCTCGGCGATCTTGATCTCGGCGCGGCCGAAATCGGCAAGCGCGATGTCCTTGATGACATAGTCGGTCGTCTCGAGGACGGGGGCGGTGGCCACGGTCAATCTCCTGAATCACGATTAGCGTGCCGCCCCGTAGCGCGATCAGCCGCGCAACGCAAACTCCATATAAAGATATCTTTATATGTGCGTGAGCATCGCTGGAGCGCTCGTTTGAAGCTTGGGAAAGCGCCATGGCAAACTGACCCACTCGCCAACGCTGCGCGGCTGGTCGAGTTCAGCGATGCCCGTATCCGGCCACTCGTCCGTTCGCGGCATCCACGCGGTCCCGAACAGTCGGTCCCAGAGCGTCGTGAACGCCCCGAAGTTCCGATCGAAATGCTGCGGGTCGACCGAGTGGTGGATGCGATGAAAGCGATTGTCCACCAGGACTGCCGCGATCGGACCGAAGTGAAGTCGTGACGCGCTGTGGATCAGCCAGCTTTGTGCGGCGACCAGCGCGACGACGATCGTCGGTGCCGCTCCACTATCGGCGACGACCAAGCTCATCGGCAGGATGATAAGGATCGACTGGACGACCGGCTCGCTGACATGATGATAGGCGTTGACCGTGTTGAGTTCGCGAACCGAATGATGGACCGCGTGCCATCTCCACAGGAACCGATGCTGAAACCGGTGACACCAGTAGAAGAAGAAGTCGTAGAGGGCGGTGGTCGCAACCGCTACGGCGATCACGATCCACAGGCTGGCCGAACCGACATCGACCCGGAGCAACGGCCGCACCCCGGCCGACTGCCACAACGCGTCGAAAGCCAGGTCGACGGCGACGGAGACCGGAAACCACAAGCCCCAAAAGATCACGCCGGGAATCCGTCCGATAAGGCTTTGCCGCTCGCGCGGAAAGGCGAGTTCCAGCGCCGTGAAGGCGGCGAAAGCAAAGGCGGCGACGTGCCAATGCGCGGCCACGCGGGTTACCAGGAGCTCGATCACGTCCACGCGATCGGGCTACGTCGACGGTCTAAACGAACCGTTAAATCGTACTAGATTCAGGCATTTCCAGCCGATATCGTCAAGAGTCTGGAATCGATTCCCGCCATGGTGAAGCCTTGTTCCCAACGCTTGTCGGGTTCGACATCGTACAGCAGCGCCTCGTCACCCGCCGTGTTGAACCAGCCGTGGCGGGTCATCTCCTCATCGAGTTGTCCCTCGCCCCACCCGGCATAGCCGAGCGCGACGATCCACCGCGCCGGCCCCTTCCCCTCGGCGATCGCGCGCAGCACGTCGACCGTGCCCGACAGCGCCCAGCGGCCCGCGACGTCGACGGTATCCTGCCCGCTCCAGTCGACGGAGTGGACGATGAAGCCGCGCCGCGGTTCGACCGGGCCGCCGAAATGGACGGGCACCGCGGGCACGCCGTCGGTCGGAATCTCGAACTGTTCGAGCACGTCGTGGAAGGTCAGCCCGTCGATCGTCGCGCCGATCCCGATGCCCAGCGCGCCCTCCTTGTCGTGGGCACACATCGCGATCACCGCGCGCTCGAACCGGGGATCGCCGATGCCCGGCATCGCCAGCAGGAACTGGCCGGTGAGGAAGGGACTGGACGAAACGGACACTGACATGACGTCAGAACCCTAAGCAGCCGACTTGCGATCCGCAAATGCTTGAAAAACTCGCGCCGGCGCCCAAGCTGCCGGGCCGGACATGGGAGATGATGATGACGATCAAGGTTGGAGAGCGACTGCCGGAGGCGAAGCTGGTCAAGGTCGGCGCCGACGGGCCCGAGCAGATCAGCTCGGCCGACTATTTCAAGGGTCGCCGCGTTGCGCTGTTCGCGGTACCGGGCGCGTTCACGCCGACCTGTTCCGCGCGCCACCTGCCGGGCTTCGTCGATCGTGCCGAGGAGCTGAAGGCCAAGGGCATCGACGAGGTCGCGTGCACATCGGTCAACGACGCCTTCGTGCTCGGCGCCTGGAGCAAGTCGAACGACGCGTCGGCGGTGACGATGCTGGCCGACGGCAATGGTGACTTCGCCAAGGCGGCGGGGCTCGAAATGGACGGCAGCGCCTATGGCATGGGCACGCGCAGCCAGCGTTACGCGATGATCGTCAACGACGGCGTGGTCGAGCAGATCCATGTCGAGCAGCCGGGCGAGTTCAGCGTCAGCTCGGCGGACCATCTGATCGAGCAGCTTTAAAGCCGAACCGGAACTGTCGCGGGGGTTGGTTGTTGCAGACGCGAAAGGAGATTTCGCGATGACCACCGACACCGCGCAGGATACCGCCGACGAGACTAAGGCTACCGTGAAGGACAAGGCGCAGAAGGCGACCACCGCCGTCAAGCAGGCGGCCAATGACGCCGCCGAGAAGAGCCGCACCGTCGCCAAGAAGGCGGCGAAGCGGATCGACGAGGCGACGGAAACGACGGTCGATTCGGCCAAGCGTCACCCGGTCGCCGCCGCGGCGATCGCGGTCGGCACGGCGGCGGCGGTCGCGGGTGCTGCCTTCGGCGTCACCAAGCTGGTCGAGAAGCGCAAGGAGGCGACCACGCCGCCGCGCAAGCGCAAGCCTGCCGCCCCCAAGGCGAACGGCACCGCCAAGGACTGATCCGACACGGCGCGCGGCGGCCCGGCTGCCGCGCGCCTGTCAATTCGCTGACTTGCCAGCGTCACGTCGGCGCTTTAGCCGTCCAAGATGACAACGGCAGAATCGATCGTCGCCGAGCTTGATCGGCTTTACACCGCCTCCGTCTCGCGCCTGAAGCAGGCGCTTGAGACCTATCTCTCCACCGGCGAAGCGCCAGCGCCCGAGATGCGCAAGGACGGCAGCTTCGCCTATCCCGAGATCCGCGTCCGCTATACCGGCGGACCCGACCGCCCCGCCCCGCCGCGCTCGTTCGGCCGGCTCGTCACTGCGGGCGACTATCGCATCAGCGTGACCAAGCCCGCGATGTTCGGCGACTATCTGACCGAGCAGTTGACGCTGTTGGTCGAGGATTATGATGTCGAGGTGAAGGCGGTCCCCGGGCGCCAGGAGATACCGTTCCCTTACGTCCTCGACCCCGGCCACGCGCTTCAGCTCGACGAGGTGTCCGCCTCCGAGCTTGCCCGCTGGTTTCCCGCGACCGAGCTGGCGCATATCGGCGACGAGATCGCCGATGGCCTGTGGGTCAGTCTGGACGGGACGCGCCCGCTGGCGCTGTTCGACGGTCTGCGCACCGACTTCAGCCTCGCCCGGCTGCGCCACTATACCGGCACGCCGACCGAGCATGTCCAGAAGTATATCCTGTTCACCAACTATCACCGCTATGTCGACGAGTTCGTGCGCTGGGGCACCGAGCAGCTCGGCAAGGGGCAATATACCGCGCTGTCGGGCGCGGGCGGCCTCTATCTGAAGCCCGGCGCCGACCCCACCGACCATGTCGCGGACAGCGCGTGGCGCCGGCACCAGATGCCCGCCTATCACCTGATCGCGCCCGATCGCAGCGGCATCACGCTGGTCAACATCGGCGTCGGCCCGTCCAATGCCAAGACGATCACCGACCACCTTGCGGTCATGCGGCCCGAGGCGTGGCTGATGATCGGCCACTGCGGCGGGCTGCGTCCCAGCCAGCGCATCGGCGACTATGTGCTTGCCCACGCCTATCTTCGCGACGACCACGTCCTGGACGAGGTGCTGCCGCCCGCGATTCCCGTGCCCGCCATCGCCGAGGTGCAGCAGGCGCTCGCCCGCGCGGCGCAGACGGTGTCGGGTCAGTCGGGCGACGAGCTCAAGCGTCGCCTGCGCACCGGGACGATCGTCACCACCGACGATCGCAACTGGGAACTGCGCTTCTCCGCCTCGGCGCTGCGCTTTTCGCTCAGCCGCGCGGTCGGCATCGACATGGAATCGGCGACGATCGCGGCGCAAGGCTATCGCTTCCGCGTCCCCTACGGCACGCTGCTATGCGTGTCGGACAAGCCGCTCCATGGCGAGCTCAAGCTGCCGGGCCAGGCCAACCGCTTCTACGAGCGCGCGATCAGCGAGCATATGCGGATCGGCATCGAGACGGTCGAGGAACTCCGCCGTGAGGGCGGCAAGCTCCACAGCCGCAAGCTGCGCGCCTTCAATGAGCCGCCGTTCAGGTAAGGGATAGCATCCACGGTTAACGCGTTGAGCGATCGGACCTTTCCCCGGGAGCTCACGCCATGGCCGTCACCTTGAAGCCGCTGTCCGACCAGACGATCGTCATCACCGGTGCCTCGTCGGGCATCGGCCTCGCCACCGCGCGCCGCGCCGCTCGCGAGGGCGCGCGCGTGGTGATGGTCGCGCGCAACGAGATGGCGCTGCGCGAAGCGGCCGAGGCGATCTCGCGCTCCGGCGGCAAGGCGGCGTGGATCGCGCTCGACGTGGCGGAAGAGGATGCGCCGCAGCGGATCGGCGCGCTCGCCGACCAGCGGTTCGGCGGGTTCGACACCTGGGTCAACGACGCCGCCGTGGCGCTCTATGCGCCGCTGATGGAAACCGACATGGACGAACATCGCCGCGTGTTCGAGGTCGGCTATTTCGCGCTCGTCCGCGCCTCGCGCTACGCGGTCGATCGGCTGAAGGATCGGGGCGGCGCGCTCATCAATGTGGGCTCGGTCCTGTCGGAGCGCGCGATCTCGCTCCAGGGCACCTATTCGGCGATGAAGCATGCCGTGCTCGGCTTTACTGAGGCGCTGCGCACCGAGCTGGAGGGCGACGGCGTGCCGATCTCGGTGACGCTCATCAAGCCGACCGGCATCGACACGCCCTATCCCGAACATGCCCGCAACAAGCTCGACAAGCCGGCGCGCATCCCGCCGATCGTCTACGACCCCGAACTGGTCGCCAAGGCGATCTGCTTCGCCGCGAGCCACAAGAAGCGCGAGCTGACGGTCGGCGGCGGCGGGTTCATGATCTCCGGGCTGGGCAACGCGATGCCGCGCATGACTGACCTGATGGTCGAAACGGTGTTCGGCAAGCCCGCGCAGACGATCGACACCCCGCCCGAGCCGGGTGCCGCCGACAACCTCTTCGAAGCGCGCAAGGACGGGCGCGAGCGGTCGAACAAGGACATCTATGTCCGCCGCACCAGCCTGTCGCTGGAGGCGCAGATGCGCCCTGCGGCGACCGCGGCCCTGGTCGGCGGTGCGGCGGCGGCGCTGTGGCTCCTGCTCCGTCCGACGAAGCTGGGCGACGGCACGCTGAACGGCGGCGCGCACCAGGCCGACGGGACGGACTCGTCGCGCTCCTGGCAGGCCGGCATCGCCGACGAAGGCACGATCCCGGAGCGTGAGCCGGTCGCGATGAGCTGAGTATCTCGTCACCCCGGACTTGATCCGGGGTCCCGCTATCTCTGCCGTGGAAAGGAAGCGGGACCCCGGCTCAAGGCCGGGATGACGTTGACTTACTTCGCTGCCAACCACTCCGCCAGCGCATCGCCAAGCTCCGGCTTGGTCACCGCGCTCATATGGCCGCCCGGCACTTCCTTCAGCGCCGCACCCGGGATCGCCGCCGCCAGCTCGCGGTGCGAGCCATTGTCGTCATCCTCTTCGCCCGCCAGCACCAGCGTCGGCTGCGTGATCGCCGCAACGCGCTCCGGCGCGGTGTCGACGAAGGTGTCGAGGATGTGGCGCAGCGCCACCGGGTCGCCCTTGGTCGTCTTGAGGAACGCCTCGACCATCCACTTGGGCGACCCCCGCTCGAACGTGCCGAGATTGTCGAGGATGCCGCGGAAGTGCCCGCTACGCCGGTCGGTGTCGATCAGGCCCTCATAGCCCATGCCGACGAAGATCACCTTCGCGGGCGCAGTCACCTTCGCCCGATCGAGCACCCGCATCGTCGTCCGCGCGCCGAGCGAGTAACCGCCGAGATCGTAGTCGGTCAGCCCCAGCTTGGCGATCAGCGCCTCCGCATCCTCGGCCAACACGTCGGGATAGTAGGCGGCGGCATCGTGCGGCCGGTCGCTCTGCCCGTGCGCACGCAGGTCGGGCATGATGACGCGGTAGCCCTCAGCCGCGACCTTGCCCGCATGCCCCCACCGCATCCAGTTGACGTCGGCGCTCGACATATAGCCGTGGATCAGCACGATCGGCCGCCCCTCGCCCAGTTCATGCCACGCAAGGCGCGTGCCGTCGGCCGCGGTCAGGTGCTGCATCGTCGATTGATCGGTCATGGCGCTGCTCTAGCCGGGCAGCGCCCGTCCGTCAGCCCTTCTTCAGATGCCGGCGTCCCAGCAGCTCGGCGATCTGCACCGCGTTCAGCGCCGCGCCCTTGCGGAGATTGTCGCTGACGCACCAGAAGGCGAGGCCGTTGTCCACGGTCGAATCCTCGCGAACGCGGCTGACGAACGTGGCATAGTCGCCGACGCACTCGATCGGCGTGACGTATCCGCCGTCCTCGCGCTTGTCGACGAGCATGATGCCCGGCGCCTCGCGCAGGATGTTCTGCGCCTCCTCGGCCGAAATCTCGCGCTCGAACTCGACGTTCACCGCTTCCGAATGGCCGACGAACACGGGCACGCGGACACAGGTCGCGACGACCTTGACCTTGAGATCCAGGATCTTCTTGGTCTCGACGACCATCTTCCACTCTTCCTTGGTCGACCCGTCGTCCAGGAAGCTGTCGATGTGCGGAATGACGTTGAAGGCGATCTGCTTGGTGAACTTCTTGGGCTCGGCCTGGTCGCCGACGAAGATGTTGCGGCTCTGCTCGAACAGCTCGTCCATCCCCGCCTTGCCCGCGCCGGATACCGACTGATAGGTCGCGACGACGACGCGCTTGATCCCGGCGGCATCGTGCAGCGGCTTGAGCGCCACGACCATCTGCGCGGTCGAGCAGTTCGGATTGGCGATGATGTTCTTGGCCGTATAGCCGTCGATCGCCTCAGGATTCACCTCGGGTACGATCAGCGGCACGTCGGGGTCCATGCGATAGAGCGACGAATTGTCGATCACGACGCAGCCCGCCGCCGCGAACCGGGGCGCATGGATCTTGGTCGCGTCGCTGCCGATCGCGAACAGCGCCATGTCCCAGCCGGTCGGATCGAAATGCTCGATATTCTGGATCTTCAGCTTGCGGCCGGTCTCGCCATATTCGGCTTCCTCGCCGACCGAGCGGCTGCTTGCCAGCACCGCGATCTCGTCGGCCGGAAACTCACGCTCGGCGAGGATGTTGAGCATCTCGCGCCCGACATTGCCCGTCGCGCCCGCGACGACGATCCGATAACCCATGGTCCGCAACTTCCTGTCGTACATGCCCTTGCCGGGCACAAGAAAACGGCTGCCGCTTTAGGGCCTGAGCCCGCGAAGGGAAGCGATTTTCCGGTTTGCCGCGGCCAAGCGCGGCTTCGTCAGGTCGCAACCTGGCCGTATCGCTGGCGCGTGACCGGGTGGCTGGTGGAAAGCCCGCCATCGACCGCGATCGCCTGCCCGTTGAGGTAGCTCGCCGCATCGCTGGCGAGGAACAGCACGACCCCGGCGATCTCGTCCGGCACGCCCGCACGCCGCAGCGGATTGAGCGCGCCGATCCGATCCTCCGCCCCGCGGTCACGCGCGCGGTCGAACAGCACCTGCGTCATGCCCGTCTCGATCAGGCCGGGACATACGGCGTTCACGCGCACGCCCGATCCGGAAAGCTGCTGCGCGGCCGTCTGGGCCAGGTTGATGACGCCAGCCTTCGACGCCGAATAGGCCGCGCCGCCGGCCCCCGACCGGAGCCCCGCGACACTGGCGGTCAGCACGATCGCGCCGCCGCCCCGCTCGGCGATGCGCGGCGCGGCATGCTTGATCGCCAGGAACGGGCCGATCAGGTTGATGCGCAGGATCTCCGCCCAGTCGCCGGCGCTCTGGTCGAACAGGCCGGTGAGCCCGCCCGAGATGCCCGCATTGGCGTGGACGACGTCGATCCCGCCATGGGCCTCGATCGCGCGGTTGATCAACGCGCCGACCGCCGCCTCCTCGCCCGCGTCCATCGTCACGCCAAGTGCCCGGCCGCCTGCATCCGCGATCGCCGCCGCCGTCGCCTCAGCGCCGTTCAGGTCGGCGCAGGTCACCGCCGCCCCCTCCGCGGCAAAGCCGATCGCGGTGGCGCGGCCGATGCCCGACCCCGCACCCGTGACGATCACCGACTTGCCCGAAAAGCGCATGGCCTTCTCCCTCAATCCTCGACGGCGCAGCCCTTCGCCGCTTGCAATCCGCGCAGGTAGCCGCGGCGCGCGACGCCCGCTTCCTTGGCGCGCTCCAGCCGCCGCTCCGATGCAGCAGCGCCGCTGATCTCCCGAACCAGCCCGCGGAAGGGGATGATCGTGTTGACGACGAACCGCCCGCCCGCCTCTGCATAGCGGCCGGCGCTCCCCTTCTCGTCGCGCTTGCGGTCCAGGTCGGGGCCGAGCTCCGCCGACAGGGCGCCGATCTCCGTCGCGATCGCGGGACAGGTCTCGGCCGTGTCCTGGCGGTACGGAGCCTCCGTCGCGTTCTGGAGCACCAGCGGGATCTCACGCTTGCCAACGCCGACATCGCGCGCGGGCTGGCTGGCGATGTCGCCGGCTTTCTTGAGCGCACCATCCTGTGGCGGGGCGAGGGTCAGGACGAGGGCGGCGAACGGGATCACGTCGGTCTCCAACGATGGGCTGATCCCGGCCAATCGCGTCACCTTGACGCCGGTTCCTTGATGGCGCGATCGTCGAACATCCCGAACATCAGCGTCGAGGCATAGAGCGCCACGGCGCGGTCGCGCGGCATCGTCCGCGACCAGCTCCGCATGTCGAACGCGGCATTCTGGAGCGCCATCAGCGCCTGCGCGGCGATCAGCGCGTCGACGGGGCGGCACGACCCTTCCGCGACGCCGTCGCTGATCGTCCCGGCAAAGCGGCGCGCGATCCGGTTCGACCGATCCATCATCACCTGGCGCACGCCGATCGGCAGCCCCGACAGCGCCGTCGTGCGTAGCAGCGGCCCCGCGTCCGAGAACTGGCTGTCGAGCAACGTCGCGACGGTGCTCGACAGACGGTGCCAGTGACTGCCCCCGCCCGCATCCGCCTCTCGCTGCGCACCGGCGATCGTCTCGAAACTGCGCGCATAGCATTGCGTGACGAGGTCGTCCTTGGCGTCCAGATGGTGGTAGAAGCTGCCCTTGGTGACGTTCAGCTCGCTCGCGATCCGCTGCACCGACGCCCCGCGATAGCCGAGCTCGTTGATGAGGCGGGTGGCGGCGAGCAGGAAATTCTCGCGGCTGGACCGCGTCGCGCCGTGAGTGAGGTCGAGCAGCGACGGCGCCCATTCGGCACCCGGTCCCGCAAGGCCGCCCGCGAGCAGGTCCATCAACCGCGCCTCGACACGGGGCAACTGGTCGCTGTCATAGCGATCGAGCCATGCGGTCAGCCAGAAGCTGTTCTCCAGCAGCACGTGCGCCCGCGCGCCATTGAGGTCGGTATGCGCGCGCGTCGGCATCGGCCCGAACAGCTGGCGCGTCCGCCGGAACACCTCCCGCCACCGCCCCAGCAGCGCGCCCTTGGCCGGCTCGTCCATCGCGCGAAGGTCGGAGAGCACCGCGACCGCGGCCTCGCTGCCCGCACGCACCCGCGTCAGCCGCGCAAAGGTCAGCGCCACGAACCGCGCGACGCGATCCTCCGGCGTCGCCTGTTCCAGCGCGTCGTCCAGCGTCGCCAGCAGCGTGTCGATCGTCTGGTCGAACGCGGCAGCCGCCAGGTCTTCCTTGCGCTTGAAATAATAGGTGACGCTGGTGGTGTTGAGCCCCACGCGCCGCGCCACGTCGGCAAAGGTCATGCCCTTTGCCGATTGCTCGTTGATCGCTTCGGCCGCCGCCGCGAGGATCGCGTCGCGCTTGGCCTGAAAGCGTTTGGTTCCTTCGCCCGCGCGGGCGACCCCCTCGATCGCGCTCATCGCCAAAGCTTAGCGCGTGGTTTTCGAAGATACAGTGTTTTTTGTGCGGCCGCTGCAATCGCTGTTAACGCGGCGGCATTCGGCACCCTCCCCCGCTTGTCCGAAGATCGGGTATGGTCTAGGCAAGCGAGATCGACAGCCGGGAGGGAAGTGCATGGATTTCACGCTGACCGAGCGCGAGACGCATTTCCGCGACCGCATCCGCGACTTCATCGCGCGAGAGATCGCTCCGCGCGATCACGACTATCACGTCGATGTCGAGGCTGGCGAGCGCTGGGCACCCTCCGCCGTCATCGAGGAACTAAAGCCGCGCGCGCGTGCCGCCGGGCTCTGGAACCTGTTCATGCCGCCCGCGTCCGGCATCGTTCCCGTCGACGATCGCTTCCGGTTCGAGGGCGAGCAGCTCACCAACCTGGAATATGCGCTCTGCGCCGAGGAGATGGGCCGCATCCATTGGGCGAGCGAGGTGTTCAACTGCTCGGCGCCCGATACCGGCAACATGGAAGTGCTGGAGCGATACGGCACCTTCGAACACAAGGAACGCTGGCTGCGGCCGCTGATGAACGGCGAGATCCGCTCGGCCTTCCTGATGACCGAGCCCGCGGTCGCCTCGTCCGACGCGACGAATATCGAGACCTCGATCACGCGCGACCGTGACGACTATGTCATCAACGGTCGCAAATGGTGGTCCTCGGGCACCGGCGATCCGCGCTGCAAGATCGCGATTGTGATGGGCAAGACCGACACTGCGGCCAAGCGTCACCAGCAGCAGTCGATGATCCTGGTGCCGCTCGACACGTCCGGTGTTCGGATTGAGCGGATGCTGTCGGTCTATGGCTATGACCACGCCCCGCACGGCCATGGCGAGGTCGTGCTCGACAATGTCCGCGTGCCTGCCGACAACCTGCTATTGGGCGAGGGCCGCGGGTTCGAGATCGCGCAGGGTCGTCTGGGGCCGGGCCGCATCCACCATTGCATGCGCACCATCGGCACCGCCGAGATGGCGATCGAGCTGATGGCGAGGCGCCTCCAGTCGCGCACCGCCTTCGGCAAGCGCATCGCCGACCAGTCGGTCTGGGAACAGCGCATCGCCCGCGCCCGCATCGACATCGAGATGACGCGCCTCCTCTGCCTCAAGGCCGCGGACATGATGGACAAGGCGGGCAACAAGGCCGCGCAGCTCGAGATCGCGATGATCAAGGTGCAGGCGCCGACGATGGCGCTGCAACTGCTAGACGACGCGATCCAGGCGCATGGCGGCATGGGCGTGTCGCAGGACACGCCGCTCGCCGCCGCCTGGGCGGGGCTACGCACGCTCCGCTTCGCCGACGGCCCGGACGAAGTCCACAACCGCGCCATTGCCCGCGCCGAGTTCGGCCGCCACGCCGCATGAGGGTCGACGCCGCCGTCCTGCGCGAGGTCGCCAAGCCGCTATCGATCGAGCCGATCGACATCGACGCGCCGGGACCACGCGAAGTGCTGATCCGCACCGCGGCGTGCGGCATCTGCCGGTCGGACCTCCACTTCATCGACGGCGCCTGGCCCGTCGCGCTGCCCGTCGTACCCGGCCATGAGGCGTCGGGCGTGGTCGAGGCGGTCGGCGAGGACGTCACGACCGTCAGGCCGGGCGACCACGTCGTCACCTTCCTCACCGTCTATTGCGGCACCTGCGACTATTGCCTTTCCGGCCGGCCTTCGCTCTGCGCGAGCCCTGCGACCCGCCGCCCGCGCGAGGCACCGCCGCGGATCAGCCTGGCCGACGGCACGCCGCTGACGCCGTTCCTAAACCTGTCGGCGTTCGCCGGCGCGATGCTGGTCCATGAGCATGCCTGCGTCGCGATCGACAAGGCGATGCCGCTCGACCGCGCGGCGCTGCTCGGCTGCGCGGTCATCACCGGGGCCGGCGCGATCTTCAACGACAGCCGCGTCGCGCCGGGCGAGAGCGTCGCGGTGATCGGCGCGGGCGGCATCGGCCTGGCCGCGATCAACGCCGCGCGCATCGCCGGCGCGGGCCTGATCGCCGCGATCGATCCGGTCGCCGACAAGCGTGCGCTCGCGCTCCGCATGGGCGCGACCCACGCCTTCACGCCCGATGACGCTGCGCGCGACCTTCCCGCGCTCACCGGCGGCGGCGTCGACTACGCGATTGAGGCGGTGGGACGATCCGCGACCGCGGAGCTTGCCTGGACGCTGCTGAAGCGCGGCGGCACCGCGACGATCCTTGGCATGATCGCCCCCGGCCAGTCGGTGTCGATCCCCGGCCCTTCGTTCCTGACGGGCAAGAAGCTGCAAGGCTCGCTCCTTGGCTCCACCCGTTTCCCGATCGATCTGCCGCGCCTCGTCCGGATGTACCTCGATGGCCTGCTCGACCTCGACACGATGATCGCCGAGACGATCCCGTTGTCGGGTATCAACGAAGCGCTGGACAAGCTGCGCGCGGGCGACAGCGTGCGATCGGTGATCCGCTTCGACTGAAGCTTGACGGGCGGGGGCGTCGCCGCCCCCGCCCGCCGCTCCCCCGTCAGAACCGTGTGCGGAGCGTCACGCCATAGGTGCGCGGCTCGGCGAGATATTGCGAGAAGATCTGCCGCCCGCCGGGGAACTGCGGGTCGACGAACGGTGCGCTCGTCGCACCCGCCTGGAACGGCGAGTTGAACGCGACCTGCGCATATTGCGTGTTGGTCAGGTTCTGCGCCCAGACCTCCAGCGCCCACAGCTCGTCACGGCCGCGGATGCCGACGCGCGCGTTGACCAGGACGAAGCTGTCCTGCGCCTTTTGCGGGAACAGGTCGGAGCCCGTGTTGAAGTCGTCGGTCACGCGCGTGTCGACATAGAGGAGCCCGCGCAGCCCCGACGATCCCAGCTCCGGCGTCCAGGAGAAGCTGCCCGTCGCGACGATCTCCGGCGCGTTGGAAAGCTGGTTGCCGGGCAGCACGCGCAACGCCGGGTCGAGCGGGATGCCGCTCGCGCTGCCGACCAGGTTCTCACGGTAATGCGTGTCGGCATAGGTGACGCCGAGATTGAGGTTGATGTCGCGCACCGGCGACAAATTGGCCTCGATCTCGACACCCTGCGACACCACGCCGTACGTCACGTCGTCGGCCGCGCACGCGCCCGTCGTCGCGCTCAGGTCGCGGTCGCCGCCGCCCAGATCGGTCTTGCAGGCGTTGATCGTGGCGACCAGGAAGACGGCGCCGTTGAACGTGTTGAGCTGGAAGTTCTTGAACTCCTGCCGGAAGCCCGCGACCGCGAGCGAGAAGCCGCGCGTCGAGTATTTCGCGCCGACTTCATACGCGTTGACGATCTCCGGATCGAACTGAAGGTTGCGCGTCAGCGCCTGCGGCCCGCCGAGCGCGGCGAACGGCACGAGCGGGTTCTTGAGCGCCGACTTGTCGAGGTTGAAGCCGCCGGCCTTATAGCCGCGCGAGTAGCTGCCATAGAGGAGCAGGTCGTCGATCGGCTTCCACGACAGGATCGCGGTGCCCGTGAACTCGTCCTCGTTACGCTCGTCGGCGATCGTCGCGCCGTTGATCTCGGCGGTCGAATTGCCCTGGCACGACAGGCCGATGATGCCGCCTGCGACCGCGGCGAGCGCCGGATTGGTCAGGAAGCTTCCCAGCGCCTGCTGGTTCTGGACGCACGCGATATTGTCGTTGGTGAAGCTGGCGTTCAGCCGCTTGCGCTCGTTGGTGTAGCGAAGGCCGAGGGTCAGATCGAGCGTGTCGGCCAGATGCACGATGTTGTGCGTGAAGAACGCATAGTTGCGGCTGTTCTGCTCGAACAGGTCGCGACCCGTCCCGCGATCGTTGATGCCGTTCAGGCGATCGAGTGCCGCCACCACCAACGGCCCGGCAGCCCCCAGCGGTGAGGGCACCTGCGGCACCTGCCCGTTGAGCACCGCGCGGCCCGCCGGGCTGATGCAGGAGGCGTTGGTCGGCGAGTAGAGGCTGGCGAGCGCGCTGCCGGAGATGATCCGGCACGTTGCGAACCGGCCATACTGGTTGCCGAAGCGAAGATTGTCGCTGACCGTCAGGTCTTCGTTGGCGTAATAGCCGCCGATCAGCCAGTCGAGTGCCCCGCCAAACGCCTCGCCCTGAAGGCGCAGTTCCTGGCTGAACGTCTCGAAACGGCGGCTCGAATTGCCGTCGGCTGCGCGATAGAGGATGTCGATCGTCGAATAGTCCGTGTCCGAACCCTGGTCGGAACGATAGTCGCGAAAGGCGGTGATCGAGGTGAGCTTGGCGCCGCCGAAATCCCAGTCGATCTGGGCCGAAACGCCCTTGTCCTCGGTCTCGCCGGCGAAGCTGCGGCCGGGCGTCGAATAGATCGTCCGGTCGTATCCCGGCGTGAACGACCCAATCGGCTGGCCCAGGTCGCGAAGCACGTTGATGATGTTGTTCCCGCTCGGCAGGCCGGTGGTCAGCGGCGTCGCGGGATTGTTGAGGTTGCCGACCAGCGGGTTGACCGACCGGTCGACATAGGTCGCACCGCAGCACCGCTCGTCACGCTTGGTATAATCGCCGATGATGCGGACACTGAAGTCGCTCGTCGGCTCGAAGCGGAGCTGCCCGCGCACGAACCAGCGGTCGCGATTGTTGACGTCGATGTTGTTGGCGACGTCGTTGTAGAAGCCGTCGCGCTTCACATAGACGCCGTCCACCCGCGCCGCGAGCGTCTCGCCCAGTGGGACGTTGAGCGCACCCTGGAAGCGCCAGAAGTCGTAATTGCCGTACGTCGCCTCGGCCATGCCGTTGATGCCGTCGAAGGTCGGCTGCTTCGAGACGATATTGATGATGCCCGCCGACGCGTTGCGGCCGAACAGCGTACCCTGCGGTCCGCGCAGCACCTCGATCCGGTCGATCTCGCCCAGTTCGTTGAGGCCGATGCCCGATCGCGAGCGATAGACGCCGTCGATGAACACCGCGACCGAGCTTTCGAGGCCGGGATTGTCGCCGACCGTACCGATGCCGCGGATACGCGCCGACCCGTTCGCCTCGCTGCCGGTCGAGCTGACGAGCAGCGACGGCGCGAGCTGGTTGAGCGCGCGGATGTCGGTCGCGCCCGACAGCTGGAGCGCCTCGGCCGACACCGCCGACACGGCGACCGGCACGTCGCTAAGCAACTGGGCGCGGCCCTGCGCGGTGACGATGATGTCGCCGACGCCGCCGGTCTCGTCCTGCGTCGTCGAAGCCTGTTCGGTCGCGGTCGGCGTCTGGGCGGCGGGCTCGGCGGGCGTCTGCTGTGCCGCGGCGGGCGCGGCGAAGGCGAACGTCAACGCGGCGAGCCCGCACGCGGTCATCAACTGCGGCTTGGTCATATCCTCTCCTCCCGAGCCGCGGATTTTTCCTTCTCGCGTACCCGTCCCTCGAATAAGCTACGGCGCGATCATCGCGTCAAGCGCAAATTGCGCCAGTTGCTTGCGGATTGTGCGGGTGTGGCGCCGCGGCATCATCGCTCGAAAGGAGCATACCCGGATTGCGAAAAGTAGCGAAGTGCAACCGATCGACTGCGACACTCCGCGACAAATGCGGGGCCGCCCGACATATCGGCGCGACAGTCTTGGGCCAAAAGACCGTCAGCGGCGGGATCGTCCCGCCGACCATCACGGGAATGTTTCGATGACTCTCACCCGATTGCACAAGGCGATCGCCGCCACCGCGGTCGGCGCCGCCGCCCTCACCGGCGCCGCCTTCGCCGCGCAGGAACCCGCGCGTCAGCGTCCAGCCCCGCCCACGACCCAGGCGGAAGCGATTGCCCGCGCCGACGCCATGTTCCAGCGGCTGGACGCCAACAAGGACGGCCAGCTCAGCGCCGACGAACTGAAGGGCCGGCGCGGGGGTCGCGGCGGCGGGATGATCGCGCGCGCCGATACCGACAGGAACGGCACGATCAGCCAGGCGGAGTTCCGCGCGGCGGCAGTCGCCCGTTTCGCCCGCGCCGACGCCAATCGCGACGGCCGCGTCGAACCGGCCGAGCGTCAGGCGATGCGCGGACAGCGCGGCCAGGCCAAGGGCGCGCGGATGCTCGCCCGCCTCGACACCGACCGCGACGGCGCGATCAGCCAGGCCGAGTTCATGGCCGGCGCGCAGAAGCGCTTCGCTCGCCTCGACACCAACGGCGACGGCCGCATCGACGCCGCCGAGATGAAGGCCCATGCCGACCGCCGCGCCGCACGCCACGGCCGCGGCACACCCCCGCCGCCGCCCGCCCCCGGGGCGTAAGCCGGCGAGCCGGGCGGGCAGGGTCCTCCTCCCCTGCCCGCCCGGCTCAACTTGGGCTGGCAAAGCCCTTCATTCGTCTGCACAGGTTATGTCATGGCCGAGATCCCGCACCTTCTGCTCGTCGACGACGAACGCTCGATCCGCGAGCCGTTGGCGCAATATCTGACCAAGCAAGGCTTTCGCGTGACCCAGGCGGGCGATGCCGAGGGCGCGCGCGCTCGCCTCGCCGCCTATGCCATCGATCTCGCCATCCTCGACATCATGATGCCGGGCGAGGACGGCCTCAGCCTCTGCCGCCACATCCGCGAGACGAGCGAAACGCCGGTCATCCTGCTGACCGCGCGGAGCGAGGAAACGGATCGCATCGTCGGGCTGGAAATGGGCGCCGACGATTATGTCGTGAAGCCCTTTTCGCCGCGCGAGCTGCTCGCGCGCATCAAGGTGATCCTGCGCCGCGTGGCCTCCGGCGCTACGCGTCAGCACGCGCCGGAGGCGGGCGCCTATGCCTTTGCCGGCTGGGTGCTCAAGACGGGCGAGCGCACGCTCGTCGACCGCGAGGGGGTGGAGGTGCCGCTCTCGACCGGCGAGTACAACCTCCTCCTCGCGATCGTCACCCGTCCGCGCCAGGTGCTGACCCGCGACCAGCTGCTCGACCTGACCCAGGGGCGCGAGGCCGCCGCGTTCGACCGCGCGATCGACAATCAGGTCAGCCGCCTTCGCAAGAAGATCGAGACCGATCCCAAGAACCCCGCGATCATCAAGACCGTGTGGGGCGGCGGCTACACGCTGGCGGCCGAAGTCACGCGGCTGTGAGGTTGCGGGTCGGCGCACCGCGCAGCCTGTCGGGCCAGATCGCGCTGCTCGTCGCGGTCGCGCTGTTCGTCGCGCAGGCGATCAACTTCGCCCTCCTCTATCGCGAACGCCGCGAGCTTCGCTTCACGCAGATCGTCACGCCCACCGTGACACGCGTCGTCGACGCCGCCGAACGCTATCAGGCGGGTCGCATCGCCCAGTTCGAGCGGCCGCGATCGCGCCTCAAGATCGTCCTGCGCAACCCCGTGCCCGCGGGCCTGCCCCACGCGACCGAGATCGAGACTGGCATTCGCGCCGGCCTTGCCGAAAGCAACATCGCCTATACGCAGGTGGTGAGCGGCATCCGCCGCTTCCGATCGGATGATCCGCGGCTTGCCGACATGCGACCCGACCGCGCGCGCCGCCTCGCCAGCCTGGGTGCCGAGGTGATCGTCGGCGTCCGCCTTGCCGACGGCCGCTGGTTGAGCCTCAGCGGTCCCTGGCCGCGCACCGAACAGGGCCTGATCTGGCAGCTCGTCGCGCAGACGCTCATCCTCTACGCGGTCGTACTGCTACCGGTCCTCTGGATCGGCCGCCGCGTCGCGCGCCCGCTCTCGGAGCTTACCGCCCGCGCCCGTGCCTTTGCGCCCGGCAGCGATCCAGAGCCGATGGTCGAGCGCGGCCCGGGCGACCTGCGCGCGCTGATCGTCGCCTATAACGAACTGTCGGCTCGCGTGTCGGCGATGCTCGACGAGAAGGATCGCATGCTCGGCGCGATCGGCCACGACCTGCGCACTCCGCTTGCCGCGCTGCGCGTCCGCATCGAGTCGGTGGACGACGATACCGATCGCCAGCGCATGGCCGACATCGTCGAGGAGATGAACCGCACGCTCGAGGACATTCTCTCGCTCGCGCGCCTCGGCCGCCCGAGCGAGCCGATCGCCGATGTCGACCTAGCCGCGCTGGTCGACGCGGTGGTCGAGGATTTCCGCGACCTCGACCACGACGTGGCCTTTGACGAGGCCGAGCGGATTCGCATGCGCCTTCGTCCCAGCCTGATGCGGCGCGCGGTCCGCAACCTGATCGAGAACGCGATCAAATATGCCGGCGCCGCAGAGGTGCAGATCAGCGCCGCCCCGCATCATGTCGTCATCGCCGTCTGCGACCGCGGCCCCGGCCTGCCCCCCGATCAGGTCGAAGCGGTGTTCGACCCCTTCGTCCGCCTGGAAACCTCCCGGAACCGGGAGACCGGCGGCATCGGCCTGGGCCTTGCCCTCACCCGCGCGATCGTGCGCGACGCGGGCGGCCGGGTGACGCTGACCAACCGCGAGGGCGGCGGTCTCGTCGCCCGGATCGAGCTCGATCGCTGATTACCAGAGCGTCTTGCCGTCGATGACGTCGACCGGCAGGTCCGCCGCCTCGACCCCGTCGATGATCCGCGCATTCATCCCGACCTTGCGCGTCTCCCCGTCCCACTCGCCGTCCTCGCCGAACGCGGGCGAGTCCGAATAGAGCGAGCAACCGCACGCCGAACAGAAATGATGCGCGACCAGCTTGTGGTTCCAGCGATAGATCGCATCGCTCGACGCCTCGTCGACGATCAGCTGGTCCGGCGCGAAATAGGCATGGAGCAGACCGCGCTTCGAACAGAAGGAGCAGGTGCAGCGAACCACCTTGTCCGGCAGTTCGGCGTCCACCCGAAGCTTGTTGCGCCCGCAATGACAGCTCGCCTCGATCATCGGACATCCCCTTTGTTGATGCAGATTGGAAAACCGTCGGCCGCAGGTTCGGTTGCCCGCTCGGAACCACCCGCCCGGGCCCCGCATTTCCCATCGTCCATGCGCTTGCTACACCGCCCCTGATGCTCAAGGTCGCCAGCTACAACATGCGCAAGGCCATCGGCACCGACCGGCGGCGGCGGCCCGAGCGGATCCTCGACGTGCTGGGTGAGATCGACGCCGACATCGTCGCCCTCCAGGAGGCGGATCGCCGCTTCGGCACACGCGCGGCGGTGCTGACGCCGCACCTGTTGGCCGAGCACAGCGACTATCAGGCGGTTCCCGTCGCGGTGCGCGCGGCCAGCATGGGCTGGCACGGCAACGTCCTTCTGGTCCGCAAGTCGGCGGAGATCCTCGCCGCCACCCCGATCCAGCTTCCCGCGCTCGAACCGCGCGGCGCGGTCAGCGCCGACGTGGCGGTCGCGGGCACGCGCATCCGCGTCGTCGGCATGCATCTCGACCTGTCCGGCCTGTGGCGGCGGCGCCAGGCAAAGGCGGTGCTCGACCATCTCGCCGACGCGAGTGACGCGATGCCGAGCGTGATGATGGGCGACCTCAACGAATGGCGCCCCACCGCCGGCTGCCTTCAGGATTTCGCGCGCAGTCACTCGATCGCCGAAACGGGGCCTAGCTTTCATGCCAAGCGCCCCGTCGGCCGCCTCGACCGGATCATGGTGAGCCCGGGCCTAACCATCGCCGAGTGCGGGGTGCACGTCAGCCCGGCCGCGCGCGTCGCCTCCGACCACCTTCCCATCTGGGCGCTGCTCGCCTGATGCGGGACAAGGAACTGCGGCTCGCGCTCGTCTGCTATGGCGGCATCAGCCTGGCCGTCTACATGCACGGCATCACCAAGGAATTGTGGCGCCTGCTGCGCGCCAGCCAGGCGTTCGCGGCGGGCGAGCCCGCGCCGGAGGGCGGGCCCGACATCTATCGCGCGATGTTCGAGGAGGTGGCGGAGGCATCGGGCCTGCGTCTGCGCGTCCTCACCGACATCCTGGCGGGCGCGAGCGCCGGCGGCATCAACAGCGTATTCCTGGCGCGCGCGATCGACACCGGCGAAAGCCTCGACCCGCTGACCGAGCTGTGGCTCAGCCATGCCGATGTTGAGGCGCTGATCGATCCCGCCCAGGCGCCGGGTCACGCCATGACCAAGTTCTGGGCGCGCCCGCTCGCCTGGATGGCGGCCGGCGGCGGCAAGATGGTCGACGAGACCGTCGAGGTCGCCGCCCGCGACGAGGTCCGCGCGAAGCTCGACCATTTCGTCCGCTCACGCTGGTTCGAGCCGCCGTTCGGCGGCGAGCGGCTGTGCCACCTGCTGCTCGACGCGTTCGACGCAATGGCGACCTCGACCAAGGGGCCGCGTCTGCTGCCGCCCGGTCAGCCGCTCGACCTGTTCGTGACCGTCACCGACTTCACTGGGCATCCCGAGCGCCTGCGGCTCAACTCGCCAGCCGAGGTGGTCGAGAACGAGCATCGCCTGGTCCTCTCCTTCGGGTCGAAGGGGCGCGGCGACGGGCCGCTGGCAGGTGCGGCCGAACTCACCTTTGCCGCGCGTGCGACGTCGAGCTTCCCCGGCGCGTTCCCGCCCTTCACCCTCGCCGAGCTCGACCGCGTGATGGCAGCGCGAAAGGCCGAATGGGGTGGGCGCGACGCCTTCATCGCTCGCGCGATGCCGCGTCACGCCAGCGTCAACGGTGCCGAGCGCGCGGTGCTGATCGACGGATCGGTGCTCGCCAACGCCCCCTTCCGCCCCGCCATCGCCGCGCTTCGCGAGCGGCCGGCACGGCGCCAGATCGATCGCCGCTTCGTCTTCATCGATCCCGCCCCCGGCTTCCGCTTCGCACTGAATGCGGAGATCCACGGCGTGCCCGGCTTCTTCCAGACGCTGATCGGCGCTCTGTCCGAAATCCCGCGCGCACAGCCGATCCGCGACAGCCTGGACACCTTGTCGGCGATGTCGGCGCGGACCGAGCGGATGCACGCGATCCTCGACCAGCTTCGCGGCGAGGTGGAGGGTCAGGTCGAGGGGCTGTTCGGCTACACCTTCCTGCTCGACTATCCGACGCCAAAGCGGCTGGCGGCATGGCGTCGCCGCGCCCAGTCGGCGGCGGCGAGCAAGGCGGGCTACGGCCAGGCCGCCTATGGCCTGCTCAAGGTCGAGGGCGTCATCGACCGCATCGCGCAGATCCTGGCGCAGGTCGCCAAGCGCGACGGCCCCGAACCCCAGCGCCGCATCCGCGATGCCGTGGCGGAGGCGGCACGCCAACGCGGCGCGTTCGAGATCGGCACTGCGCACAACGGTGGCGCCGCGTCGGAGGCGATCGACTTCCTGCGCGCTTTCGATATCGGCTTTCGCATCCGTCGCCTCCGCCTGCTGCTCCGCCGCATTGCCGAGCAGGATGGCGACCACGACAACGCTGCGCTCGCCGACATTCGCGAGGCGGCCTATACGTCGCTGTCGGCCTATCTCGACTGCCAGCGGTCGGAGACGCACGCCGCGCTCCACGCCGTCGCGCGTCGCTCGCCGGACGATGCGGGCGCCGCGCTCGACGCGCTGTCCGCCACGCTCGACCTCACCCGCCTCGATGCCGAGACCGACGCGGCGCTCGCAAGCGCGCTCAGCGGGCTGTCACGCGACCTCAAGCGGCCGCTGCTCCTCGCCTATCTCGGCTTTCCGTTCTTCGACATCGCCACGCTGCCACTGCTCCAGGGCGAGGGGCTGGACGAGTTCGATCCCATCCGTGTCGACCGCATCAGCCCCGACGACGCCACCGCGATCCGGGAGGGCGGCGCGGCGGCGTGCCTGAAGGGGATCCAGTTCCACAATTTCGGCGCCTTCTTCAGCCGCGCCTATCGCGAGAACGACTATCTCTGGGGCCGCCTCCACGGCGCCGAGAGGCTCGTCGACATCGTTCTGACCTCCTTGCCGAAGGGGACGCGCCTCCGCCCCGGCCGCCTCACCGCGATCAAGCGCGCGCTGTTCCAGGCGATCCTCGACGAGGAGGAAGCTCGCCTGACCGCCATTCCGGGGCTGATCGCGTCGCTCCGCGCCGAGCTCGGCGGACGGACCGAGGCGGGATTGGGCCTAGCCGCGGCGGACGCCAGCGCGTAGCATCGCCCACGTAACAACCCAAAGGGGTCGCAATGCAGTTCCTGCGCACGCTGATTTGGGTGCTCGTCGCCGGTATCGTCGTCGCCTTTTCGTTCAACAACTGGGCGCCCGTGCCCGTCCGCCTGTGGGGCGGGCTGGTCGCCGACATCAACCTGCCGCTCCTGATGGGCGTGATGTTCCTGCTGGGCTTCGTGCCCGCCTGGCTCGTGCATGTCGGGACGCGCTGGCGGCTGAAGTCGCGCCTCGCCAGCAGCGAGCGCACCCTTGCCGACCTGCGTGCCGCGCAGCCCGCAGCGCCTGCCGGCGGCGTCACGCTGGCGCAGGCGCCCGCCGACCCGGTCATCGAACCCGCCGCCGCGCCGCCGCTGATTCCCGGCGACAGCCCCGTGGAGACGCGCGCATGAGCTCGCCCATCTATGTCGCGCTCGACACGCCCGATCTGGAGCGTGCCCGCACCATCGCCAAGCGCGTGCGCCATCATGTCGGCGGGCTGAAGCTCGGCCTCGAATTCTTCATGGCCAACGGCCGGTCGGGCGTAAAGGAGATGGCGGAGATCGGGCTGCCGATCTTCCTCGACCTCAAGTTCCACGACATCCCGAATACCGTCGCCAAGGCGATCCAGGCGCTGCGCCCGCTCGAACCCGCGATCCTGACTGTGCACGCCTCCGGCGGCCGCGCGATGCTGGAGGACGCAAAGGCGGCGGCGCCTACGGGCACCAAGGTCGTCGCGGTGACGACGCTCACCAGCCTGGACGGCGAGGATCTGCGCGCGATCGGCATCGACCGCGATCCGCACGAGCAGGTTCTCCGGCTCGCCGAGCTTGCGCACGATGCGGGCGTCGACGGCATCGTCTGCTCCGGCGCAGAGGTGGCAGCGGCCAAGAAGGCATGGCCGCACGGCTTCTTCGTCGTCCCCGGCGTCCGCCCCGCGGAGGGATCGTCCGGCGACCAGAAGCGCGTGGTGACGCCCCGCGCCGCGCTCGACGCGGGCGCGTCGATCCTGGTGGTCGGCCGGCCGATCACCCAGGCGGAGGATCCCGACGTCGCCGCCAGAGCGATCGAGGCGACGCTCTGAGGATAAGCGTACTCCCGCGAAGGCGGGAACACAGGGGCGTCGGTACTCAATCTGCTCCCCGGCGAAGGCCGGGGCCCAGTTGCGGAACGCCGATGATGAGCGTCGGCTAGCCAACGAAAGCCTTACCAACTGGGCCCCGGCCTTCGCCGGGGAGGCGCTATGTGGGAGAGCGTTGCGCGCAGAAACCTGGGCTCCCGCCTCCGCGGGAGCACTGCCCTACCCCGCCGCCTCCAACGCCGCGCTCGCCTCCATCCACGCCAGCTCCGCGACCTCGATCTCCGCCTCAATCGCCGCGCGCTTCTTCATCAGGTCACCGGCCGCCGCCCCGCCCTTCGCCGGATCGGCAAGCGCGCGGTCCACCTCGCCGCGCTTTTCCGACAGCCGCGCGAGTTCGGCCTCCGTCGTCTTGACCGCCTTGCGCAAGGCCTTGTCGCGCTCGCGATCGATCGGCCCCTTGCCCGACGCCCGCGCCGTCTTCGCCTCGGCGGGCTCCTTGCTCAGCACCATCGCGATATAGTCGTCGACCGACCCGTCGAAGTCGCGCGCCGTGCCCTTGTCCACCAGCACCAGCCGGTCGGCGGTCATCTCGATCATGTGGCGGTCGTGGCTGACGATCAGCACCGCGCCGCTATAGGCGTTGAGTGCCTGGATCAGCGCCTCGCGCGCGTCTACGTCGAGGTGGTTGGTCGGTTCGTCGAGGATCAGCATGTGCGGCGCGTCGCGGGTGATGAGCGCGAGCGCCAGCCGCGCCCGCTCGCCGCCCGACAGTCGCCCGACCTGGGTCGTCGCCTTCGCCCCCTCGAACCCGAACCGGCCGAGCTGCCCGCGCACCGCGCCCGGCGTCGCGCCCTTCATTGCCGAACTCATGTGCTGAAGCGGCGTCTCGTCCCGATCGAGCTCCTCGACCTGATACTGGGTGAAGTAGCCGACGCGCATCCGTCCGCTGGCGTTCATCCCGCCCTCCATCGGCGCGAGCTGCGCGGCGATCAGGCGCGCCAGCGTCGTCTTGCCGTTACCATTGCGGCCAAGCAGTGCGATGCGATCATCGGGATCGAGCCGCAGGTTGAGCCGGCGAAGGATCGGCGTCTCACCATACCCCACCGCCGCCATGTCGAGCGTGACGAGCGGCGGGCGCAGCGCATCGGGATCGGGAAAGTCGAACGACAGGCTGGGGTCGTCGATCAGCTCGGCGATCGGCTGCATCTTCGACAGCATCTTCGCGCGCGCCTGCGCCTGCTTGGCCGTCGAGGCGCGGGCAGAGTTGCGGGCGACATAGTCCTGGAGCTTTTCGCGCTCCGCCTGCTGCTTGGCCCGTGCGGAGGCGATCTGCGCCTGGCGCTCCGCCCGCTGCTTCTCGAACGCGTCGTAGCCGCCCGGATAGAGCGTCAGCTTGCCACCGCCCAGATGCAGGATGTGGTCGACGACGTTGTTGAGGAAGTCGCGCTCGTGGCTGACCAGCAGGATTGTCGCGGGATAGCTTTTGAGGAAATCCTCAAGCCACAGCACCGCCTCCAGGTCGAGGTGGTTCGATGGCTCGTCGAGCAGCAACAGGTCGGGCTGCGAGAACAGGAGGCTCGCCAGCGCCACGCGCATCTTCCATCCGCCCGAAAAGCTGTCGAGCGGCCGGTGCTGCGCTTCCTCGTCGAAGCCCAGCCCCACCAGGATCTGCGCCGCCCGCGACGGCGCGGTATAGGCATCGATCGCGATCAGCCGCTCGTAGACGTCGCCCAGCCGATCAGGATCCTCGCACGTTTCGCTCTCGATCATCAGCGCCGCGCGCTCGACATCGGCGGCCAGCACCGTCTCGAACGGCGTCGCGTCGCCCGCCGGCGCTTCCTGCGCGATATAGCCCAGGCGCGCGCCCCGCGGCATGTCGATGCTGCCGGCATCCGCCTCGATCCCGCCGGTGATGGTGCGCACCAGCGTCGTCTTGCCTGCACCGTTCCGCCCGATCAGCCCGATGCGCCCCTTGGGCGGCAACCGCGCGCTGGCGCCGTCGATGATGGTTCGCCCGCCCAGGCGCACGGTGATGTCGTTCAGATTGAGCATGCGCGCCGCCTAGCAGCACGGCGCTGCTTCGACCACTGTCCAGCGACCGATCTGGCCAGCCGCAAAACGATCGTGCAGAGAAGCGCGCGATGACGGCCGGAACCCACAATCTCGGACTTGTGGTCATGTCGGTGCTGATCGCCATGGTGGCGAGCTACACCGCGCTCGACCTTGCCGGCCGTGTCCGCGCCTCGACCGGGCACGCACGGCTCGCCTGGCTCGCGACCGCGGCGCTGGCGATGGCGGGTGGCATCTGGGCGATGCACTTCGTCGCGATGCTCGCCTACACGATGCCGGGCATGACGGTCGGCTACGACCTGCGGCTCACCGCCACTTCGCTCGCCGTTCCCGTGGTCGTGACCGGCATCAGCTTCGCGGTGCTGACCACGCGGCCGAAGTCGCGTGCGCTGCTTGCAGCGGCCGGACTGTTCATGGGGCTCGGAGTCGTGGCGATGCACTATCTCGGCATGGCGGCGATGCGCATGCCGGCGATGCTGAGCTACGATCCCGCCTGGGTCGCGGTGTCGGTGGCGGTCGCGGTCGGCGCCGCGACGACGGCGCTGTGGCTGTCGATGCGCACCAACGACATCCGCCAGCGCCTCGCCGCCGCGGCGGTGATGGGCCTCGCCATCGCGGGCATGCATTTCTCGGGCATGATGGCGGCGCACTTCACCATGCTGTGCAGCCCCGGTGCCGAGCCTGTCGCCGCGCTGTCGCACACCAGCCTCGCGCTCATCGTCTCGGCCGCGGCGCTGCTCATCCTGTTCCTCGCGCTCGTCGCGGCCATGTTCGACCGGCGCTTTGCCGAGCTTGCCGCGCGAGAGGCGGCTGCGCTTCGCCGTAGCGAGGAACGCTTCCGAGCGCTCTATCGCGGCACGCCGCTGCCCCTACACGCGCTCGATCGGCAGGGCCGGATCGAACAGGTCAGCGATGCCTGGCTTCGCATGACGGGCTATGCGCGCGAGGAGGTCGCCGGCCGCGCCTTTTCGGAGTTCCTGACCAGCGATTCCGCCGATCTCGCGACCGGTCCGGATTGCGAGGCGCTGCGCCGCGACGGCGTGCTGCTCGACCGCCCGTACCGCATCGTCACCCGCTCCGGCGAGGTGCGCGAAGTCATCGCCTCCTGGCGGCTCGAGCACGGCGCCGACGGCCATGTCCAGGTCGTCGGCGGCCTAACCGACGTTACTGAACGCAAGCGCGCCGAAGCGGCGCTGCATCAGGCCCAGAAGATCGAGGCGATCGGTCAGCTGACCGGTGGCATTGCACACGATTTCAACAACCTCCTCTCCGTAATCATCGGCAATCTCGACCTGCTCGAGCGTCAGGTGGCCGAAGGATCGCGCGCCCGCCGGCTCGTCGACAACGCGATGGAGGGCGCGCGCCGCGGCGCCTCGCTCACTCAGCGCCTCCTCGCCTTTGCCCGGCGCCAGGATCTCCAGCCCGAAAGCGTCGACGTGCCGGAACTGGTCGGCGGCTTGTCGGAGATGCTGGCACGCACGCTCGGCCCCTTGGTGCGCATCGAGACGCATTTCGCACCCCGTCTGCCACTCGCAATGGCTGACCCGCACCAACTCGAACTCGCCCTCCTCAACATGGCGGTCAACGCGCGCGATGCGATGCCGACCGGGGGCACGCTGACGATCTCGGCGACCGAAGATCTGGGCGCCGACGCGCTGGGCGGCCGCTTCGTGCGGCTGACGATCACTGACACGGGCATCGGCATGGATGCCCAGACGCTCGCGCGCGCCAGCGAGCCCTTCTTCACCACCAAGGGCGTCGGCAAGGGCACCGGCCTTGGCCTCAGCATGGTCCAGGGCCTCGCCGCACAGTCGGGCGGATCCCTCCGCATCGACAGTGCGCTCGGCAAGGGCACCTCGATCGAGCTCTGGCTGCCCGTCGCCGACGCCCCCCGCGCGGCGCCGAGCGTACGGCTGACTGGCGACCTGCCGGAGTTGCCGCCGCTGGCGCTGCTCGTCGTCGACGACGACGAGCTCGTCCTCCGCAACACCGCCGCGATGCTGGAGGAACTCGGCCACTTCGTCCTCACCGCTGCCAGTGGGGCCGAGGCGCTGCGACTGCTCGATCGCGGCCGCCATTTCGACCTGCTCGTCACCGACCAGATGATGCCGGGGATGAGCGGCGTCCAACTCGCCGCCGAAGCGCGCACGCTCCATCCGAACCTGCCCGTCCTCCTCGTCAGCGGTTTCGCCGAACTGGCGCCGCAGGAGCAGAAGCCCTTCGCGCTCCTCAACAAGCCCTTTGACCAGCGTACCCTCGCCGCCGCCGTCGCCCAGGCCCACGCCGCCCGCCGCGCCCCGCAAGCCGAAGCTGCCGATCCCGCCGCCCCGATCATCACCGCCGAACCCCGCTGAACGCGAGGCCCATTGACGCCCGCGCCAAGCACGGGCAAACGACGCGAACCTACCGGCCCACGCGTAAGCGCAGCGAGGCACGGCACGCGGGTGTAGCTCAATGGTAGAGCAGAAGCTTCCCAAGCTTACGACGAGGGTTCGATTCCCTTCACCCGCTCCATAATTGCGCTAGCTGAAATGCCCCGCTTAGAGTCGCTGCGGTTGAGCCGTCGCTGCCGATCCTACTGATCGTCCGCTGGTTGGGGTCAAGGCCCGTTAACTCGCGCCTACTCCCATTTTCGCACCTTTAATCAAGGCGTTGAACCTTCCGCGCCGTCAATGATTGTGTCGCCGACTGATGGTCGCGCGCGCGGGCTTCCGATGCGCGCCCATTGGTCATGTCGGCCCGTGACGAAGGCTGCCCTGTCAATCACCCAAAAGTGTCACCGGCCAGCAACACTCTGCAAAGATTCGGAAACATCGATTAGTTTCGAACTTTACAGTCACGCTCCCGACCACTCTCTTTGACGTCGTCGCGGCAAGGATCGCCTCCTTTCCCCGAACAAAAACCGAGGCTTGCGCCTCGCGACGAGAAAAAGAGGGAACGCAAATGGCTAAGCAGTTTTCGATCGGGCGCGGTCTGCGCCCCGGACTCGCCCTGCGCGCGCTGGCGCTGATCGGCACCTCGGGGATCGCGATGACACTCGCCGCGCCGGCGTCGGCGCAGGACTTCACCACCGGCGCGCTCGTCGGCCGCGTGCTCGACGATGCGGGTCAGCCCGCCACGGGCGGCACCGTCACCGTCCGCTCGGTCGCGCAGGGCTTCACCCGCACCGTACCGATCGCCGCGAACGGCAGCTTCCGCGTCCAGGCACTGCCGGGCGGCGAGTATATCGTCACCGTCACGCCCACCGGCGGCACCGCGATCGAGAACCAGCGCGTCAGCGTCTCGCCGGGCGGCAACAGCACCTACACCTTCCGTCCCGCCGCTGCTGACACGGCGGCCGCACCGCCTGCGGATACGGGTGAGGACATTGTCGTCACCGGATCCGTCGAGCGCGGCACCGACTTCGGCACCAACACCGGCGGTCTGGCGATCGGCAACGTCTCGCAGCTTCTGAACACCACGCCGATTGCGCGCAACCAAACCGCAATCCAGCTGCTTGCGCCCGGCACCACCGCTGGCGACAGCGCATTCGGCAACCTGGCGTCCTTTTCCGGCGCGACCGTCGCCGAAAACCAGTATTACGTGAACGGCCTCAACATCACGAACTTCCGCAACTTCGTCGGCAGCAACAATCCGCCGATCGAATTCTATGACACCATCGACGTCAAGACGTTCGGCCTGCCCGCAGAGTATGGCCGCGCGCTCGGTGGTTTCACCACGGTGACCACCAAGTCTGGGTCGAACGACTTCAAGGCCGGTGCGATCGTCGCTTATTCGCCGGATGCGCTGCGCGACGACGCGCCGAACACCTATGCAGCGCTGAACGAACGCGATTATGCCGAGGACCTTGAGGCGAACTTCTATCTCAGTGGGCCGCTCATCAAGGACCGGCTGTTCTTCTACGCGCTCTACAATCCAAATTACGAAAAGCAGAGTGATATCAGTCTGCTGTCGAACCAGCAGGTCACGCGCAAGAGCACGTCACCCTTCTTTGGCGGCAAGATCGATGCGATCATCACCGATGGCCACCGGCTGGAGGGCACCTATTTCCGCAACAAACGAAGCGACGAATATACCTACTACCGCTTCAATCCGACGACGGGTCAATATGGCGACTTCGTCGGCTCGGCGATCGACGAGGAGGGCGGCGACAATTTCGTCGGCACCTACACCGGTCAGTTCACCGACTGGCTGACCCTGTCTGCGTCGTACGGCGAGAATCATGACGATCGCTCGTCTCAGCCGAGCCCGAACGTCGCGCTTGTCCAGAACACCTTCACAGGATCCACGGCGACGGTCCGCGGCTTTCAGGGCAATACCGAACGATCCAGCGATACGCGTAAATTCTATCGCGCCGATGCCGACGTCTATGTGAACCTGCTCGGCTCGCATCACTTCCGCTTCGGCTACGAGCGAGAGGACCTGACGTCGACCGAGGACACGGTGCGAGCCGGCGGTTACAGCTACATTCTTACAAACGAACAGCGCGACGCTGCCGGCAACCTGCTGACGCCGGCCTATATCGAGCGGACCTTCTACCAGAATGCCGGGCAATGGAACGGCCGGAACGAGGCGTTCTATATTCAGGACAATTGGACGCTGTTCGACGATCGCCTGACCCTTCAGCTCGGCGTGCGGAACGACAAGTTCAGCAACGACGCGCTCGACGGCAACACCTACTTCCGGTCCGGCGATCAGTGGGGTCCGCGCGTCGGTGCCTCGTTCGACGTGTTCGGCGACAACCGGACGAAGGTGTTCGGGTCGTGGAACCGCTACTTTATGCCCGTCGCGACCAATACCAGCATCCGGCTGGGTGGTGCCGAGCTCTTCTATCGTCAGCAGTTCCTCTATCCTACCGGCGTGATCCCGGGCCAGGGCATCCCGGCCGGTCTGCAATTCGACGATAATGGCAATATTACCAATCTCGGCCCCAACCGCGGCGGCCGACCCTGTCCCGCGATTTCCGTGGACGCGGGCAGCCTCTGCTCGGCGATCAACAGCGACGGCGTTCAGGGGCCGATCGACACCTTGGTGTCGTCGTCGCTCCAGCCAAGCTACACCGATGAGTGGAACATCGGCGTATCGCATCGGATCGGCGACTGGTCATTCCGCCTGACCTACTTGAACCGGCGCTTGGGCCGTACGCTCGACGACGTTGCGGTTGATGCCGCGGTTCTCGCCTACTGCGACCAGAACGGTATCAGCGGCTGCGACGACGTGTTCACCGGTTTCCATCAGTATGTGCTGGCGAACCCGGGATCGGACATCACCGTTCGTCTTGACGGCGATTGCGAAGTCGATCCGCGGCAGTGCGAGGTGGCGACACTATCAGCGGCCGATCTCGGCTACCCGAATGCCGTCCGCAACTATGACAGCATCCAGTTCGAATTCGAGAAGGGCTTCACGAACAACTGGTTCCTGCGGGGTTCCTATGTCTACACGCGCCTGCGCGGCAATTATGAGGGCGCGGTCAAGTCGGACAACGGTCAGGCCGACGCCGGCTTGACGCAGGACTTCGATCAGCCCGGCCTTCTGGAAGGCGCGAATGGTGTGCTTGCCAACGGTCGAGAGCATGTTTTCAAGCTGTTCGGCAGCGTCGGGCTTACCGACAATCTCCGTGTCGGCCTGAACGCGCTGCTTGAGTCGCCGCGTAAATTCTCGTGCATCGGTTATTACTACGACCTCGGCAACTTCGCTGCGGCGTATCAGGACGCAAGCTTCTATTGCGCTCAGCCTCGCTTCTCGGATCGGCCGAATTTTAGCGATCCGACAACCGGCCGCCCGAGCTATCTGGTCGAGCGCGGTACGGCATTCGAGAGCGATTGGCGCAAGCAGATCGATGTCAACGTCCAGTTCGACATTGCCGACCTGCCGGGCAGCTTCCTCAGCGTCGATGTGTTCAACGTCTTCAACTGGAAGTCCGAGACTGACTATGACGAGTTCGGCGACCTGCCCGACGGTTCGATCAACGAGCAATATGCGCAGGTCCTTGGATATCAGGCGCCGCGCTCGGTTCGCCTCACCTTCGGCGTGCGCCTAGGCGAAAAGCGGCGCTGATGCACTTCGACTCTCCCGGCCCGGCGGGGCCGGAGGGGATCGAAGGTCGGCACTGCCCTGAACGGTGCCGATCTTCGGGGGCAAGGGAAACGGGGGCGCTTCGGCGTCCCCGTTTTCATCTGAACCTTGGCCGGGCTAGGGCGTGCAGGACATGGCGTCGCTCGATATCCTAAAACAGGCCTTGGCGCGTGGCGACCGCGCCGGCGCCAACGACGCGATCGCCGCGCTGATCGACGGAAGGGCGTCGCTCGGCACCGGCTGGCGCTCGCTTGCCACGCTGGCGATGCATCATGGCGAGGTCGACCTAGCGCTTGCCGCAATGGCGGCGTTCGTTGCCGCGAGCGGCGATGCCCCTCCCGCACGGCACGAGCAGGCGGTGCTACTCGCCCGATCGGGCCGGCTCGACGCGGCGGAAGCGGTGCTCGCCGGGCTCGACGACCATCCCAGCGTCGCCTTCACCCGCGCGACGATCGCCCTCGATCGAGGCGCGCTTGAAGAGGCGCGCGATCTGCTGCGCGATCTTGTTACCAGGGCGCCGCTGGCCGGGTCGGCATGGCTCGCGCTCGGCACGGCGGGCGGGATCGACGAGCCGCTGGGGGACACGCTGCTGGCCTTGGTCGCCGGCCGTTACGACACCGCCCCGAACGAGCGCGTCGCCGCGCTCCATGCCGCGGGTGGGGTGCTTGCGGCGCGTGGAGAGCACGACGCGGCGTTCGCCGCCTTCGCGCGGGCTGCGGCAGAGCATCGGCGCGTCCTTCCCCATGACCGCGCTGCCGACGTGGCCAACGCTGCCGCGGCGACGCGCGGCTTCGATCGAGCGACGGCTGGTAGCGGCAAGGGGCGCGCGATCTTTGTCACCGGCATGCCGCGCTCTGGCACGACGCTGGTCGAGCAGATCGTCACTGCGCACAGCGACGTGGCAGGCGGTAGCGAACTCAACCTCCTCCGACTGATCGCGCAGGATGCCGGCGGCACGAACGCGGCCGCTGCCCGAGCGAGCGATCGTCCGGCGCTCGCCGCGCTCTACGACCATCTGCTCGATCAGCGGTTCGGCCCGGGTGGCCGCATCGTCGACAAGACGCTGACCACCTCCCGCTTCCTCGGCCTGATCGACGCGGTGCTGCCCGACAGTCCGGTCATCTGGGTCCGCCGCGACCCGCTCGACACCGCCTGGTCCTGCTTCCGCACGCATTTCGCGAGCGGCGCGGCGTGGAGCCTCGACCTCGCCGACATCGCCCACCACATGCGGTTGGAGGACGACCTCCACGCGCGGTGGGCCGAGCGGCTCGGCCCCAAGCTGCTGACCGTCGATTATGCCAAACTGGTCGAGGACCCGGCGCTTCAGATCGCGCGCATCCTCGCGCACTGCCGCCTTCCGGACGAACCCGGCCCCTATGCGCCGCAAACGAACGCGCGCGCGGTGACCACGTCCAGCAGCGCACAGGTTCGCCAGCCGATCGGCCGTTTCGGCCTGGGCGTCGCTCTACCCTATCGCCGCCACCTGGAGCCCTTCCTCAAGGTCTATCGGAACGGCTAGCGAAGCGTGATCGTCACCGACAGGCCAGGGGCCGCGTCCGCCAGCGTGATCCCGCCGCCATGGAGGTGCGCGACCGCCTGAACGAGCGACAGGCCCAGCCCTGCGCCCGGACCCGCCCGCGCCGGATCCAGCCGGCCGAAGCGGCGAAGCGCTTCCTCGCGCCGCGCCGGTTCGATCCCGCGACCGCGATCGGTAACGGTGATCGCGGCACCTCGATCGTCCAGCGCCGATACCGCGATCGTGATCGCACCGCTCCCATGGTTCAGCGCGTTGTCGACAAGGTTGGCGAGCGCCTGCGCGATCAACTGCCGATGCGCCGGCCACACGAGCGTAGCGGGTGCCGCGACCCCGATGGTCCGCCCGCCCTCCTCCGCCAGCGGCTCGAACATCTCGGCAGTGACGCGGACGAGGTCGGCAAGGTCCAGCGGCTCGAACTGCTCGCGTCCGATCCCGGCCTCGGCGCGGCTGATGAGCAGCGCGGTGTCGACGAGCGTGCGCAGGCGGTCGTTTTCGGCAAGCGCCCGGTCGATCGCCGTCGAAGCGGCCTCGCCGTCCACCGATCGCCCCGCCTGATCCAATGCCGCGCGAAGCCGGGTGAGCGGCGAACGCAGATCATGGGCCAGCCCGTCGGTCGCGATCTGGAGCTCGCCGATCAGCCCCTGCAGACGGTCGAGCGTCGCATCCACTTCGCGACCGAGAGCGGCGAAGGCGTCGTTCGATCGATCGGGCGGGGTTCGTTCGGCTAGGCGCCCCTCGCGCACGGACCGAAGGGTGGCAACGACGGTGCCGAGCCGCCCGACGATCAGCCGCGCCGCGATCCACGCGGCGAGCATCGCGAACCCGAACGCGAGCAGCAGCGCGGCAAAGCTTGCGCGCTCCAGCGTGCGCAGCAATTGCCGCTCGCCTTCCACGGTCACGCCGATCAACAGCCGCTCGCCGCCGCGCAGCGGCATCTGCCGCACCAGCGACGCTTCCGTGCCCGGCAGGCCCAGGCGCTGGAGTGCGACCTCGCGATAACGGCCATGCGGGATCGGCACTCCCGGCCAAGCGCCCAGATTGCCGGCCAGCCGCCGGCCGTCCGCATCCACGAGCAGCAGCACGGCACTGGGCCGGACGCGCAGCTCGATCGCGCGCGTCAGCATCGGCGCTCCGCCTTGCGCATAGGCGGCGGTCAGGTCGCTGCGGATCGCCTCCGCCGTCCGCGTCGCGGTGGCGGCGCTCTGCCCGCGCAGCACCGCGCCGATTCCGACGAGCAGCACGACCGCCGCCACGAGCTGGAAGAGGAAGACGATCGCGGCGAGCCGCAGGGTCGTCGACCGCAGCTTCATCCGGCCGGACCCAGCCGATAGCCGGCACCGCGCACCGTGTGGAGCAGCGGCGCCGCGCCCTCGTCGATCTTGCGGCGCAGCCGGCTGATATGGACATCGACGACGTTGGTGCCCGGATCGAAGTGATAGTCCCACACGCCTTCGAGCAGCATGGTTCGCGTCACCACCTGATCGGCGTGGCGCATCAGATATTCGAGCAGCGCGAACTCCCGTGGTTGAAGCTCGATCGTCCGCGCCCCCCGCCGCACGCGCCGCGCGAGCAGGTCCATCTCCAGGTCCTCGCAGCGCAGCACCGTCTCGGCGGAGGGGGGGGAGCGGCGACGGAGGAGAAGGCGGATGCGGGCGGTGAGCTCGGCAAAGGCGAACGGCTTGACCAGATAGTCGTCGGCACCCCCCGTCAGCCCCTTGATGCGGTCCTCCGCCGAACCCAGCGCCGACAGGAGGATGACGGGCGTGTCGATGCCCGCGCCGCGCATCGCACCCAGCACCGACATGCCCTCGAGCCCCGGCAGCATCCGGTCGAGGACGATGCAGTCATAGCTGCCGTCGGTCGCGTGATAGAGCCCATCGCGGCCATTGTCGGCGCGGTCGACGACGAACCCCTCCTCGCCCAGGCCGCGGGCGATATAGTCGGCGGTCGCCGCATCGTCCTCGACGACCAGGATCCTGTATCCCATCCACCCCTTCCCGCTGCTCTGGCCGCGGCAAGCGTGGCGACGGTCGCCCGGGCTGGCAAGAGCGCGAAGATGAAGCTTTGGTCATCTTCGCTCCAGCTTGATGCGAGATGCGCTCGGCTACAGCGGCGAAATGGTCGATCGGCGATCCCCGGAAGCGCGGCGCGCGGTGCTCGACGAGCGCGTGTGTCGCCTGATCTGTCCCATTGCGGCGGCGATGGTGGGCGTCTGCCTGACCGGGATCGGGCTGCTTCGCGTCGCCTTCGCGATGCATGGCACCGGGACGATCGCCGACGACCTTCTGTCGATCGACGCGGTGCTGTTCCTGCTGGCGACGCTGACGTCCTATTTCGCGCTGCGCGTCCAGTCGAACCAGCGCCTGCACGGCCTGGAGCGGGTCGCCGACGGCGCGTTCATCATTGCCATGCTGCTGCTGACGGTCGCCTGCTTCGTCATCACCTATGCGCTCAATCGCTGACATGACCAAAACTTCATCCAGGGGCCACCGCCCGGCCATTCCCATCCGCCTAGACCGCCCATAACGGAAAGGGACGGTTGAATGCGGATCGGATCGGTTCTGGCGGCGATGGCCGCCCTTGCGGCGCCGCTGCCCGCATCGGCTCAGGTCGTCGGCCTCTGGATGAACCCGCACGGCAGCGTCGCGGTGCGGACCGGACCGTGCGGCGACAAGCTTTGCGGCTGGGTCGCCTGGGCCAGTGCCGAGGCGCAGAGCGACGCGCGCGAGGGCGGCGGCGGGCCGCTGATCGGGACCGAGCTTCTTCAGGACTATCGCCCCAACGGCGGCGGGAGCTGGTCGGGCACGGTGTTCGTGCCCGACATGAACCGGCGCTTCTCGTCCCGCATCGACACCGTCGCGCCCGACAAGCTTCGCGTGAAGGGCTGCATTCTCGGCGGCCTGATCTGCAAGTCGCAGATGTGGACGCGGATCGAGAAGCTGCCGGCATGAACGCGCTCGTCGCCCGGCTCGCGCCCTATCGCCGCATCGTCACCATCGCGGTCGTGCTGGCGCTGGTCGCGCTGGGCTTCGCCGCGCTGGAGGCGCTGACGCGGGAGATCCATATTGCCGACGTGCGCCAGGCGATCGCGCTTCTGACGCCTGGCCGCGTCGCGCTCGCGCTGGTCCTCACCGCGGCAAGCTATGTCGCGCTCGGCTTCTACGACGTGATGGCGCTGCGCATCATCGACCGCCCGCTGCCTTGGGCGCGGGCGGCGCTCGCCTCGTTCACCAGCTATACGCTCAGCCACAATCTGGGCCTCGCGCTGCTGACCGGTGGCTCCGCACGCTACCGCATCTACACCGCTGCCGGCCTCGACGCGCCGGACGTGGCGCGGGTGATCGCGTTGGCGAGCGGCACCTTCTGGGCGGGCGTCGCGGCGGTGGCCGCATTGGCGCTGATGTCGCATGGCGGCCCCGTGCCGCTCGCCGCCGTGACGCTGGAGACAGGCGTCGCACAGGCGATCGGTGCGGCGATCCTGGTGGCGATGGCAGGCGCGTTCCTGGTCCTTCGCCACCACGGCCGTTCGATGCGGCTCGGCGGCTTCGTGCTCCCCCTGCCCCGTGCCGATCAGTTCGCCGCGCAGATCGGGATCGCGCTGGTCGACATCGGCTGTGCCGCGGCGGCGTTGTTCGTACTCGTCCCCGGCGCGGCGCCCGCCCTCCTCCCGGCGTTCGTACTCGCCTATGCCCTCGCGATCGTCGCCGCGCTCGTCACGCATGTCCCGGGCGGAATCGGCGTGTTCGAGGCGGTGCTGCTCGCGATCGTGCCCGTCGACAAGGCGGCGCTGTTCGCGGCGCTGATCGCCTATCGCGTGATCTACTATCTGCTGCCGCTGGCGATCGGTGTCGCGCTGCTTGCCTGGCACGAGGGTGCGCGCGAGCGGAAGCTCGCCCGGTGGCTGTCGGGGGTTCAGGCGATCGCCAACGGCGCCTCGCCGCTGCTGCTCGGCACCGCAACCTTCCTGGGCGGGGCGATGCTGCTGCTGTCGGGATCGCTGCCGTCGCTGCATGCGCGGATGGGCGTGCTCGCCCGCATCCTCCCGCTTCCCTTCATCGAGGCGAGCCACGTCGCCGCAAGCCTGGTCGGCACCGGCCTCCTGCTGCTGGCCCCCGGCCTCTATCGACGCCTGGACGGCGCGTTCCATGCGACGCGGCTGCTGCTGGTGGCCGGTGCCTTCTTCTCGCTGGCGAAGGGCATCGACTATGAGGAAGCGGTCCTGTGCCTGACACTGGCGGGGCTGCTGCAATGGACCCGCGGCGCCTTCTATCGCCGCACCGCCATGACCGAGCGACCGCTGTCGACGGGCTGGCTGGCGTCGGTGGCGGTGGTGCTGGGGTTGGCGGTGTGGGCGGGTTTCTTCGCGTACCGCCATGTCCCCTATGCGGACGACCTGTGGTGGCGGTTCGCGCTGCACGGCGACGCGCCGCGGTTCCTGCGGGCAATGCTCGGCGTGGCGGTGGTGCTTGGCGGCGCGGCGCTGTGGCGGCTGCTCGCACCGGCACCGGCCACCCCCGCCGTCGCCGCGGACGCCGATGTCGACGCGATCCGCCCGATCCTGCCCCGCGCCACCCGCACCGAAGCCATGCTCGCGCTCGCCGGCGACAAGCGCCTGCTGGTCTCGACCGATGGTGACGCGTTCCTGATGTACCAGGTGCAGGGGGCGAGCTGGATCGTGATGGGCGATCCGGTCGGCAATCCCGCGCGCTGGGGCGAACTGCTCTGGACGCTTCGCGACCGTGCGGACCGCGCCCAGGGACGCATGGTCCTTTATGAAATCTCGCCGGCAATGCTCGACGTCGCGATCGGGCTCGGCCTCCAGATCGTCAAATATGGCGAGGAGGCGATCGTCGAGCTTGCCGACTTCGACATGGACCTCCCGCGCATGCGCTCGGTCCGCCGCGCCGAAAGGGCAGCGGCGAAGGCCGGCGCAGAGTTCCGGATCGTTCCCGCCGCCGCGGTGCCCGTCATCCTCGACGAGCTTCAGGCCGTTTCCGACGATTGGGTGCTGGCCAAGGGGCACAAGGAAAAGAACTTCAGCCTGGGCCGATTCGACCGCAACTATCTGCTCAACTTCGACGTCGGCGTGGTGAAGGTCGAGGGTCGCATCGTCGCCTTCGCCAATCTGTGGCTGACCGCCGGGCTAGACGAGGCGTCCGTCGACCTGATGCGCCATGTCGGCGATGCGCCGCGCGGATCGATGGACTTCCTGTTTGTGCGGCTGATGCTCTGGGCCAAGGCGCGTGGCTATCGCCGCTTTTCGCTCGGCATGGCGCCGCTCGCCGGGATCGAGGGGGGTCGGCTGGCGCCGGTTTGGGCGCGCGCGGCGGCGCTCTTGTTCCGCCACGGCGAGCGCTTCTACGGCTTCCGCGGGCTGCAAAGCTACAAGGAGAAGTTCGCCCCCGTGTGGGAGCCCCGCTATGTCGCGGGCCCCGGCGGGCTGGGCCTCATCAAGGGACTTCGCGATGTGTCGCGGCTGATCGGCGGCGCCGGTCAGGTTCCGTCGCGAAGCGCAGCACGCATCGAAAGGGAAGCGGCATGAAGCGGCTTCGCAGGATCGCCGGCTGGTCGGCGCTCATCATCGGCGCCCTGGTCGCGCTGGCGCTCGCCGCACCGGGCCTGAAGCTGATCGACTCGGTGCCGCTGCGACTGTTCGACGCGGACGGGCGGTCGCGGGTGGCGGCGGTCTTCGTGTCGGGCGACATGGGTCTGGGCTACGGCCTCGGAAAGCAGGTCGCCCCCGCGCTCGCGGCGCGCGGCATCCCCGTTCTCGGCGTCAGCTCGCCAGTGCAGTTCGGCACGCGGCGCACCCGCGCCGAAGTCGACGGCGTGATCGCGGATGCCATTCGGCAGGCACTGGCACGAACCGGCGCCGACCGCGTCGTTCTGATGGGTCAGTCGTTCGGCGCCGACATGGTCGCCGTCGCCGCGCCGGACCTGCCGGCCGAGCTTCGCCGGCGCGTGGCGGCAATCGCGCTCGTCGTGCCGGGGAATACCGCCTTCTTCCGCGCCGACCCGACCGACCTCACCTATCTCGGCACGCCCGACGCACGTCCGGCGGCGGGGATGCGCGCGCTCCGGTGGGCGCCCGTCATCTGCGTGTGGGGGGTGGCCGAACGCGACAGCCTCTGCCCGGAGCTGGCGGGCAGCGCCGCCCGGACGATCGCCCTGCCGGGCGGCCATTTCCTTCGCAACGACAGCCGGCTGCTCGTCACCACCCTCGTTCGCGAATTGCGCGCCGCCGACCCTGCGCTGCTGGCATCAAAGGACTGAATGAATGTCGATGCCCGTCTTCTACGATCCCTCGGGGCGCCGTGGCCGCTGGTCGAAGCGGCTGGTGGCGATCGCCATGGCGATCGTTCTGGCGGCGGCGGCGGCGTTCGCGACCACGCTGGTCGCGGTCCCCAGCCAGCGCGCGCTGCCCTTCCCCTGGCCGCGGCTCCACGCGGTGCCACTGAAGCTCGGCAGGACGCACCAGTCGGGCCTCGCCGCCTGGCTGCCGCGGCACGCCGGGGCCGATCCGCACAGCCCGCTGTCGATCGGCTTCTACGTGCCCGGCGACGATGCCGGCTATGCCTCGCTCCGCCAGCATGCCGCCGCGCTCGACTGGCTCGTCCCCGCGCTGGTGAGCGTCTCCGGCAGCGATCATCGGATCAGCGTCGAGAATGATGCACGGCTCGATCGCCTGCTCGCAGCGATGCCCCACGCGCCCCGTGTCCTGCCGATGGTCCAGAATTTCGGCGATGCCGAGTGGGACGGGGCCGGCGCCGCGGCGCTGCTGCGCGATCCGGCCCGCCGCGCCGCGTTTGCCGCGCGCCTCGGCGCGTTCGTCGCGCGGCGGCGGGATGCCGGATTGGTGATGGATTTCGAGGCGCTGCCCTCGGGCGCGATGCCCGACTATCTCGCCTTCCTGCGTCAGCTCCGCCGCGCGCTCCCCGCTGGCAGCCAGCTCGCCGTCACCGCCCCGGCCGAGGACGAGAACTGGCCGTTGGCCGCGTTGGCGGCGGCATCCGACCGCCTGATCTTCATGGCCTATGACCAGCATTGGGAGGGCGGCACGCCCGGCCCGATCGCCGCGCAGGACTGGTTCGTGCGAGAGGTCGAGGGCGCACGCCGCGCCGTACCCGCAGACAAGCTCGTCGTCGCGATCGGCAGCTATGCCTATGACTGGCACGGCGACGACACCGACGCGCTGTCGATCGAGGATGCCTGGCTTGCCGCGCGCGACAGCGACACGCACCCCGGATTCGACAAGGCGAGCGCGAATGCCGGCTTCGCCTATGACGAGGGCGGCGCGCATCACGAGATCTGGATGATGGATGCCGCCACAAGCTGGAACGAGCTGGCCGCGCTTCGTCGGATGGGCTTGGACGACGTCGCCCTGTGGCGGTTGGGGAGCGAGGATCCCGGCGTCTGGGCCGATTTCACCGCATTCCGCCGCGGCGGCGTACCCGACCTGTCGCGGCCGACCGCGCTGCTGGGCACCGATGTCGAGGGGACGGGCGAAATCCTCCGCATCGCCGCCACGCCGGCGGCCGGGCGCCGGTGGGTCGACCGTGATACTAACGGCATGATCCGCGACGAGCGATACGACGCGCTTCCCACCCCCTATGTCGTCCGCCGCACGGGTGCGGCCGATCCGCGCGCGATCGCGCTGACGTTCGACGATGGGCCGGACAGCGGTTGGACCCCGCGGATCCTGGACGTGCTCGAGCGCGAGAAGGTGCCGGCCACCTTCTTCGTCATCGGCGAGAATGCACTCGGCAATCCCTCGCTTCTCAACCGCATGATCGCCAACGGGGACGAGATCGGCAACCACAGCTACACCCACCCCAATCTCGCGCTCGCAAGCGAGCGGCAGACCAGGCTGGAGCTCAATGCGGTCCAGCGCCTTGTCGAGGCGTATACCGGGTGCAGCATGACGCTGTTCCGGGCGCCCTATTTCGGCGATGCGGAGCCGACCACCGCCGACGAACTCGGCCCGGCGCTGGAGGCGCAGCGCGCCGGCTATACCGTCGTGGGCCTCCACGTCGATCCGAACGACTGGCAGCGGCCGGGCACGGACGCGATCGTGCGGCAAGTGATCGACCAGATCCACGGCGCCACCCCGGAAAGCTCGTCCAACGTCGTCCTGCTCCACGACGGGGGCGGCGACCGGTCCCAGACGCTGGCGGCGCTCCCCCGCATCATCGCCGCGCTCCGAAACGAGGGCTATCACTTCGTCACCGCCTCGCAGCTCGCCGGTATCCCGGCCGCACGCGCGATGCCTCGCGTCCCGGCAGATGACCTCTGGGCGGTGCGGACCGACGTCGCAATCTTCCTGGCGTTGGCCGCGGGATCGTTCCTGCTCGCTTGGCTCTTCTACGCGGCGATCGCACTCGGCATCGCGCGCGCGGTGATGATGGCGACGCTCGCCTGGTGGCAGAGCCGCCGCCCGCGTCCGGCGCCGCCCACGCATGAGCCCAGCGTCACCGTCCTGATCCCCGCCTATAACGAGGCGCGGGTGATCGCGGCATCGGTGGCCCGTGTACTCGCCAGCGACTATCCGGCGCTGCGGGTCATCGTCGCCGACGACGGATCGAAGGACGGCACCGCCGACATCGTCGAGCAGCGCTTCGCCGGGGACGATCGCGTCAGGCTGCTGCGCCTGACCAATGGCGGCAAGGCAGCGGCGCTCAACCGGGCGCTGACGCACTCCGACGGAGAGGTCGTGATCGCGCTCGACGCCGATACGCAGTTCGAGCCGACGACGATCCGCCGGCTCGCCCGTTGGTTCGTCGATCCGGCGATCGGCGCGGTGGCGGGCGACGCGCGGGTCGGCAATCGCGTCAACCTCGTCACCCGCTGGCAGGCGGTCGAGTATATCACCGCGCAGAACCTGGAACGCCGCGCGCTCGCCGGGTTCGAGGCGATGACCGTCGTGCCGGGTGCGGTCGGCGCATGGCGGCGCGCCGCCCTCGACAGCGTCGGCGGCTATCCGGAGGATACCCTCGCCGAGGATCAGGACCTCACCATCGCGATCCAGCGCGCGGGCTGGCGCGTCACCTATGACCCGCGCGCGACCGCCTGGACCGAGGCGCCGGAGAGCTTCGCCGCACTCGCCAAGCAGCGATATCGCTGGGCGTTCGGCACGCTCCAATGCCTGTGGAAACACCGCGCGATCCTTCGCACGCGCCGGCCCTCTGGCCTGGCGCTGGTCGGCCTGCCCCAGGCCTGGCTGTTCCAGATCCTGTTCGCGGCGATCTCCCCGCTGATCGACCTGGCGCTGGTCGCCTCGATCGTCGGGACCGCGCTACGGGTCGCCGCGCATGGCTGGGCGCAGACGTCGGGCGATCTCGGGACGATGGCGCTCTACTGGACCGCGTTCACCGCGATCGACGTCGCGTGCGGGTGGGTCGCCTATCGCCGCGACGGACACCGGGTGCGGTATCCCGCGCTCCTGCTGATCGCGCAGCGGCTGATCTATCGTCAGATCATGTATTGGGTGGTGCTGCGCGCCATCGCCTCGGCAATCGGTGGATGGGTCGTCGGCTGGGGCAAGCTGGAGCGGACCGGCCGCGTCGCCGCACCGGCCGCGGCTTGATCCCGGCTCAACGGCTGCGGCGCTCGATTCCGTAGTCGATGCGAATGCGGACCCATTCGCCGACGCGGTACTCGCCGCCGACCCGCGGCGGCCGAACGCGGAACTGCCAGGCGGCGGCCAGGACGGAGCGGTTGATGTTCGAACCCTCCGGCGATTCGTCCAGCGCCACGCAATCCTCGACCCGGAAGTCTCGCACCGTGCGACAGGCGATCAGCCCCCAGCCCGGCCCGCTCGCGGTCGACAGGTAGCCGCGCAGTTCCTCGGGATAGGGTTCGCGGTACCAGGCGGCGGCGTAGAGCGGCTGACCATTGGGTGCGCGCCCGACCACTTCGCTGTCCGGCGGGCCGGGCCGCCCCTTGTCGACGGGACCATAGGTCGGCCGCCGCGCGGGCGCCGCCGGCTCGGCGGGCGTCGACGGTGCCGGATCGCGGCGGATGTCGGCGGATGCCATCGCCTGGCGATCCATCGGAATGTACGGCAGGTTGAGCGGTGGCACGATCGACGGAGCGGGCGGCGCTGACGGGCTCGGCGGCACCGGGCGCGGCTCGGTCGGCGTCTCGGGCCGGGGTTCCGCCGGCGGCGTATCGGCGCGCTCGGGGGTGGGCGGCGTCTCGGCGGCTGGCTTGGACTCCGCATCGGCTTCGGCATCGAGCGTGAACACCGGCGTCGAGTTGCTCACCGGCCGCCCGATCAGGTCGGGCTTCAGCGTCAGCAGGATCAGGACGAGCAACAACTCGAGCAGGAGCGCCAGCACCACGCCGACGACACGCCGCGCCGTCTCGCCACGAAAGCGCTCGGGCAACCGGTGGAGGACGGGACTAAGCGACAGGGACACGCACGAGAACCTTCAACCGGCGGCGGGGCGATAGCCGGGCTTTGCGTCCAAATCGCGGCGCGTCAGGCAAGCTCTTCGTCGGCGAATTTTTCGGTATCGACCTGTGCCTGCATCGGCGCGGCATAGCGCGCGCCGCGGATCGCGCCGGGACCGAAGATCGCCTTAATGCGAGCCGCCACCTCTTCAGTGATCGCGACGTCGATTGCGCCGAGATTCTCCTCCAGGTGCGTGCCCGACCGCGTTCCTGGGATCGGCACGACATGCTCGCCCCGCGACAGCACCCACGCGAGCGAGAGCTGCGCGGACGAGCAGCCGATCTCGGCGGCAAGCGCGTCGAACGCCGCCACCGCCTTCAGATTGTGGCGCAGCGCCTCACCGGCGAAGCGCGGCATCGCGCGGCGGATGTCGCCCTCGACATAGTCGTCGCTCGCGATCGCCCCCGCCAGCAATCCGCGCGCGACCGGCGAAAAGGCGACGAAGCCGATGCCGAGTTCCCGGCACGTGTCGAGCACCGCGATCTCGGGATTGCGGACGATCGGCGAATATTCGGTTTGCACCGCCGCGATCGGGTGCACGGCCTGCGCGCGCCGGATCGTCTCGGCGCCCATTTCCGACAGGCCGATCGCGCCGATCTTGCCCGCCTCACGCGCGCGGACGAGCGCGCCGACCGAGTCCTCGATCGGCACTCGCGCATCGAGCCGGTGAAGATAGTAGAGGTCGATATGGTCGGTGCCGAGCCGCTCCAGCGCGGCATCCAGCGTGCGCGCAATCGCCGCGGGCGATCCGTCGAGCCCGCGCTTGCCGTCGATGACGTCGAGAACGCACTTGCTCGCCAGCGTGTATTCCGACCGGCGATGCCCGACCGCACGGCCGACCAGCCGCTCGTTCTCGCCAAAGCCATAAAGCGCGGCGGTATCGAGCAGGGTCACCCCCAGATCGAGCGCGCGATTGAGCAGCGCCTCCGCGTCCGCCGGCTCGGGCTTGGTGCCATAGGCGTGGCTGAGGTTCATACAGCCCAGGCCAATCGCCGAAACGGTGAACGGGCCGATCCGGCGGGGTGGAAGCGTCATCAGGTCCTCACGAGATCGGGTACATGGGCGTGGGCGAGCCCCAGCGCGGCGGCGAGCGCCTTGTGCCGCCGCTCGACCGCCTCGCCGTAAAGCGCGGTCTGGCCGGGATCGGTGCGCAGTTCGAGCGCCTCACCCGCCTTGGCGACCGCACTCCGCTTGAGCGGCGCGGCGACCCCGCCCGACAGGCGCTGCCCCAGCCGCATCGCCAAGCCCCACCGCATCGCGGTCTCCAGCGCTTCGGGATCGGCCAGCCGCGCGAGCGGATCGGGCGACTCGCTGCCGCCGCCGAAGCAGGTGAACAGCGCCTGCGCGAGCATCGCCCGCTCCGCCGTAGCGATCGCGACCCAGTTGCCGTGCAGCGCGACCTCAAGCCCCCGTTCGGCGCGGAACTCCGGATTGGCAAGCCAGGCGACGTCGGCGAGCAGGCACGCGGCATGGCGCAGCCGCTCCAGCGCGGGTGCCTCCTGCCCGAACAGCGGCGCGATCCAGTCGTTGAGGAGATCGCCATGCTCGGGGAAGCGGCCCAGCCGCCGCCCTTCCTCGCGTGCCGCGACGATCAGCGGGTCCAGGCCGCGCGTCGGCGCGTCGAGCCGCTCGTACAGCAACCCCTCGCGCAGCCCGAACGAGGAAGTGATCGTCGCCTCGCAGCCCAGATGCTTCAGCAGCACGGTGAGCAGCCGGGCGGCATCGTCCATCGTGCCGATGCGCCCGCCCGACAGATTGGGGATGGTGCGCAGCTTGCCCTTGGGCAGCGCGCCGATTGTCCGGATCAGCCGCTGGATCGTGTCACTCGACAGGCGATATCCGTGGATGACGGGCAGCGGATAGGCGGTCTGGTGCATGTCGAGCCGCGCCAGCGCGCGCCACGATCCGCCCACCAGGAACAGCGGCAGTCCGCGGCCACGCCCGGTCCAGCCCGCGTCGGCCAGCACCCGCGCGACGTGTCGGTCGAGCGTCCCCTTGCCGCCCGCGCGGATCGCGGCGATGCGCAGCACGCCGAGCGGAAACGACACGCGCTCGCCAAGCTCGCCGCCGCGCACGCGAACGAGTTCCAGGCTGCCGCCGCCCAGATCGCCGACGATGCCGTCCGCGTCGGGAAACGCCGACAGCACGCCCAGCCCCGACGCCATCGCTTCCGCCTCGCCGGACAGAAGCTCGACCTCCAGGCCCAGCTCGGCGGCCATGGCGAGCAGTTCGGGGCCGTTCGATGCCTCGCGCACCGCGGCGGTGGCGACGGTGCGAAGCTCGCTCACCTCCATCGCCCGTGCCAGCATCGCGAAGCGCGCCAGCGCCTTGCGCGCCGCGGCCATGCCCTCGTCACTGATCGCGCCGGTCTCGGCCAGCCCGCGACCGAGCCCCGCCAGCACCTTTTCGTTGAACAAGGTGGCGGGCAGCCGCGCCGGCCCTTCATAGACGACCAGCCGGATCGAGTTCGAACCGATGTCGATGATCGCGGTACGCGCGCGCGCGTCGTCCGCGCCCTTGCGGAAGAACAAACTCACGCCGGATCGAGGTCCTGCGTCGGCGGCGGAGGCGGCAGCGCCGCCTGTGGCCGGCGCAGCTTGAGCTTGGGCACCGCCCCGCGGCTGGCCAGCGCCGCACCGCGCCCCGACAGTGAAGGGTTGGTCATGAAATAGCGGTGCAGGTTGAACGGCTTACTGCCAGGCTCCTCGCGCTCATAGGTGCCGTCGGGCTGCAATTCCCAGCTCTGCTCGGTATCGAGGAGGTTGGCGACCATCACCTGATCCAAGATCTGGTCGTGCACCGTCGGGTTGTTGATCGGCAGCATGAATTCGACGCGCCGATCGAAATTGCGCGGCATCCAGTCGGCCGACGAGATGTAGAGCCGGGCATCGTCGTTGGGCAGCTCCTTGCCATTGCCGAACGCCCAGATGCGGCTGTGCTCCAGGAAGCGGCCGACGATCGACTTGACCCGGATATGGTCGGACAGGCCCGGCACGCCGGGGCGCAGGCAGCAGATGCCGCGAACGATCAGGTCGATCTCGACCCCCGCGCCGCTAGCCTCATAAAGCTTCTCGATAATCGCGGGGTCGACCAGCGAGTTCATCTTTGCCCACAGCCCCGCCGGCTTGCCCGCGCGCGCAAAGCCGATCTCGCGATCGATCAGCGCGATCAGACTGGCGCGCAGGTCGCGCGGGCTCATCCGCAGCTGTTCGAGCCCCTGCGGCTCGACATAGCCGGTGATGTAGTTGAACAGCTGCGCCGCATCGCGCCCCAGCGCCGGATCGGCAGTGAAGTAGCTGAGGTCGGTATAGATGCGCGCGGTGATCGGGTGGTAGTTGCCCGTGCCGAAATGGACGTAGCTGCGGAACTCGCCATTCTCGCGCCGGACGACCATCGAGATCTTGGCGTGCGTCTTCCAATCGATGAAGCCATAGACGACCTGGACGCCCGCGCGCTCCAGCGCATCGGCCCAGAGGAGATTCTGCTCCTCGTCGAAACGCGCCTTCAACTCGACGACCGCGGTCACCGACTTGCCCGCCTCCGCCGCGGCGATCAGCGCACTGATGACCGCCGACTGCTTGCCCGCGCGATACAGCGTCTGCTTGATCGCGACGACGTCGGGATCCGCCGCTGCCTGCTTCAGGAAGGCGAGGACGACGTCGAACGTCTCGTACGGGTGATGGACGACGATGTCCTTGGCGCGGATCGCCGCGAAACAGTCGCCGCCATATTCGCGGATGCGCTCCGGGAAACGCGGGCTGAAAGGCGGGAATTTGAGGTCCGGCCGATCCTCGTCGACCAAGGCCGACAGGTCGCCGACGCCCAGGAAGCTGCCCTCCTCGGTCAGGATCGCCTCGCTGCCGCCCAACTCCTCCTTGAGCACCGCTTCCAGCTCGGACGTGATCGCCGATTCCATCTCAAGCCGGATGACCCGGCCGCGGCGGCGCCGCTTGATGGCGGTGCGGAAGTAGAGGACCAGGTCCTCGGCCTCTTCCTCCAGCTCGATATCGCTGTCGCGCAGGACGCGGAACGCCGCCGCACCCTTGATCTCGTATCCCGGGAACAGTTGCGGCGCGAACCGCTTGAGCATCGCCTCGATCGGGACGTAGCAGGCGCGATCACCCGGCAACCGCACGAAGCGCGGCAGCGTGGGTGGGAGCAACACCAGCTCGCGGATCGCCTGTCCATCGGCCTTGCGGACGAGGTCGAAGATCACGCTCGATCCCTTGTTGGGGATGAACGGGAACGGGTGCGCCGGATCGAGCGCCTGCGGTGTCAGGATCGGGAAGATCTGCTCGCGAAAATGTCGGTCGAGCCATTCGGCTGGCTCCCCATCGATCCCGTTCTCGTCAAGAACGAGGATGCCGGTGGCGGCCAGCTGTGCGCGCAGATCACGCCAGATCGCCTGCTGGGAATCGGCGAGCCGCCCGGCCTCCTCGACGATCGCGGCGAGCTGCTGGCTGGGCGTTAGGCCGTCAAGCGAGCGCGGATCGACGCCCTGGACCTGTTGCCCCTTAAGGCCCGCGACGCGGACCATGAAGAACTCGTCGAAATTGGAGCCCGAGATCGACAGGAAGCGCAATCGTTCGAGCAGGGGGTGCGCGGTGTTGCACGCCTCCTCCATCACCCGGCGATTGAACGCCAGCCACGACAGCTCTCGATTGAAGTAACGGCCGGTCTGTGCCTCCGCGAACGGCTCGTCCGGGGCGGCCTCCTCGAAATTGGGGCGAACGGGACGGGTCATGGTTCCTCGTGCCGAAATTCGCCGCCCCCTTGGACCAGCAGGCCCCTTGCTGACAAGGCCGGGCGGGCGAGCGGGATCGAAATCCGCCGTTTTCCGGCCTCGTGCGCCGCATCGTCCAGCGCATCAACGATGCGGACCAGCGACAGATAGCTCCGCTCGACCCGGCGGAGCATCCACGCGACCGCCTCTTCGCCGGCATAGAGCTCGCGCCGCTCGAGCTGATCCTGGAGCAGCGCGGTGAACAGCGCGTCGTCGGGCTCGTCGATCCGAAGCACCGGCGTCGCGGCGAGGCGTGAGCGCAGGTCGGGCAGCCGCACGCTCCAGTCCGGCGGCGCATGATCGGTGACGATCAGCAGCGGCTTGCGCTCGGCCTGAGCGGTGTTCCAGGCGTGGAAGATCTCGGTCTCGCTCACGCGCTCGGCCTCGTCGATCATCCGCCCGCCGGCGCGGCGTGTGAACAGCCGGGCGAGCAGGCTGCGCCCCGACTTGCGCGGCCCGGTCAGGAGCGCCGCCATCACCGGCCAGGTGCCCCAATGTTCGAGATGATGGACGGCCGCCTGGTTCGCGTCGCCGACGATGAACTCGTCCTTGCGCGCTCCCTCCGGGCGTTGGAGCGGCAGGCGAAGCTGGGTCATCCGGGCGGCGGCGCCTCGGCCGGCGCGGCATTGCCGCCGCGGCGGATACGAAGCGTGCTGCCGCTCCCCTCCACCGTCCAGCCGCGCTGGCTAAGCGCGACGGCAAGCACCGCGGGATCGCCCGCGAACTCGACGCGCATCACCGACACGCCGCCCAGCGCCAGGCTGCTGGTCGCGGCGCTGCGCACGCCCGGGATGCCGCGGACTGACGCTTCGGCCGAGCTGACCGCGCCGACGCCCGGCGTGTCGAACTGAAGCGTGACGACGGCGACCGGCCCCTCGGCGGGCAGCGTGGGGCCCTCGTCGATGATCGGAATGTCGCCGGGCAGCAGCGGCGTGTCGTCGACCACCGGCTGATCGCTCGGCGGGGTAAAGTCGAGCAGCGGATCGGGGCGCAGCATCCCGCCGCGCAGCGCCGCCTGATACGCCTCGTCCATCCGCCGGACGCCGGTGTCGAGCAGCGCGTTCAGGCCGTCGCTGTTCGCAACGCGCAGGCTGAAGCTGCCGGCATCGCGATTGTCGGGGCCGTACCCGGCGCGGAACACGCCGATCACCGGTCCGCCCGGCCATTGCCGATAGAGCGTCACCTGCGGGATCAGCACGTCGTTAGCGCCATATTGGTCGAGCACGCTCCGCCACCAGCCGCGCCCCGGTCGCCCGGTCAGCCCGGCGTTCATCAGGAGCGCATCGGTGCCGTTGCCGGCGGGCCGGATATAGTCGATCGAGGTGTTACCAGTGCGAAAGCGGCTCCAGGCGGCATGCCAGGGCGTCTCGCGCTCGAACACCGTCTCGGCTCCGCCCGATCGGATCATCGGCACCAGCAGCAGCGGCGGGGAGCGCGTCATGAACCCGCTGACGCCCAGGATCTCCGCCGCCCGCGCGCGATTGAACAGCACGCCCAGCCGCGCGATGTAGCGATTGGGGCCGATCTGCTCGTTCTCGACGACGATGCCGGTGACGAGGCTGTCGAGCGTGCCGTCGGGCAGCCCGCCCGCCTTGCCCGTCAACCGCTGCGACAGCATCGACCAGCCCTTGCGCTGCGCCAGCCGCCAGCCGCCGTTGCGCGCGGCATCGGCATCCTTGGCGGTCACGTCGACGGTGACGCCCGAAACCTCGAAGCTACCGGAGCCGTCCTGCGCACGCGACGACGTAACCGCCAGCACCATCGCGGCACCGGCGGCAAGCGTCGCGATCCTGGCAAGCTGACCCCGCATCGCGGCTCTTTTGGCGAAGCCGGTGGCGAAAACCAAGAGTCCTGTTGAGCTTTCGTCATCCTCCGTCTCGTTCGTCATCCCGGACTTGATCTGGGATCCCGCTTCTTTCTTCTTCTGGCGGCGAAAGGCAGCGGGACCCCGGGTCAAGCCCGGGGTGACGGCCGGAGGGCAGTATGCACTGGGCCGCACCCAGCCCATTGCCTCGCCCCCGCCCCCGCCGTATCGGCACGGGCATGACCGACCCCAAGCCCTATACCTATGCCCAGGCGGGCGTCTCGATCGATGCCGGCAACGCGCTCGTCCGCGCGATCGGACCGCTCGCCCGCGCGACGCGGCGGCCCGGCGCCGATGCCGATCTTGGCGGGTTCGGTGGCCTGTTCGACCTCAAGGCCGCGGGCTTCACCGACCCGCTGCTCGTCGCGGCGAACGACGGCGTCGGTACCAAGCTCAAGCTCGCGATCGAGCATGACGCGCATGACGGCGTCGGCATCGACCTGGTCGCGATGTGCGCCAACGACCTGATCGTTCAGGGCGCCGAGCCGCTGTTCTTCCTCGACTATTATGCCAGCGGCAAACTCGACAACGCCGTTGCAGAGCGGGTCATCGCCGGCATTGCGGAGGGGTGCCGCCAGGCGGGCTGCGCACTGATCGGCGGCGAGACTGCCGAGATGCCGGGCATGTATGCCGATGGCGATTACGACCTGGCGGGCTTCTGCGTCGGCGCGGTCGAGCGCGATGCGCTGCTGACCGGCCGCGACATCGCACCCGGCGACGTCGTGATTGGGCTGGCCTCCACGGGCGTTCATTCCAACGGCTATTCGCTCGTCCGCCGCCTCGCCGCCGATCGCGGGTGGAAGCTCGATCGCCCCGCGCTGTTCGACCAGGACGTGATCCTGATCGAGGCCTTGATGGCCCCGACGCGCATCTATGTCGCCAACCTGCTGCCGCTGGTCCGCGCACGGCGCATCAAGGGACTGGCGCACATCACCGGCGGCGGCCTCCTTGAGAACATTCCGCGCGTCCTGCCCGACGGCGCGCACGCCCGCATCGACGCGGATGCCTGGGAGCAGCCGCGGCTGATGGCGTTCCTCCAGGCACAGGGCGCGATCGAGCCCGGCGAGATGGCGCGCACCTTCAACTGCGGCATCGGCATGGTCGCGATCGTCGCGGTCGACGACGCCGACGCCGTTGCCGCCGACCTGACCGCCGCCGGCGAGACCGTCCACCGCATCGGCACGATCGAGGCGGGACCGCGCGGCTGCACCGTCGTCGGCGGCGACGAGACCTGGTCGGCGCGTGGCGCATGGGAAGCGACGCACAACCATGGCTGAACGGCGCCGCGTCGGAATCCTCCTGTCGGGACGCGGGTCGAACATGCAGGCGCTCGTCGCCGCCAGCCGCCTGCCCGATGCGCGCTACGACGTGGTCATCGTCGCCAGCGACAAGCCCGAAGCCCCCGGCTTGGCTTGGGCGGAGGGTGAGGGCATCGTCACCTATGCGACCTCGCCCAAGGGCCGGCCCAAAGCCGATTACGAGGCCGAGATCGAGCGTGCCCTGCGCGGCATGCGGGTCGAGGTGATCGCGCTCGCCGGCTATATGCGCCTGCTCTCGCCCGCTTTCGTCGAGCGCTGGCGCGGGCGCATCCTCAACATCCATCCCTCGCTGCTGCCCAAGTACAAGGGCCTCGACACGCACGCACGGGCGATCGCCGCGGGCGACAGCGTTGCCGGCGCATCGGTGCATCTGGTGACCGAGGAACTCGACGGCGGCCCGGTGATCGGCCAGGCACAGGTCGACATCCTGCCCGGCGACACGCCCGACACGCTCGCCGCGCGGGTGCTCGACGCCGAGCATGCGCTCTATCCCGCGGCGCTCGATCGGTTTCTGTCGCGGTGAGCGACGAGGCGCCGCTGCTGCATCCCGCGGCGGCGCAGGCGCCCGGCTATCTCGCCAACCATGCCGCGCGCGTCTTCAACCGCGCGGTCGACGCGGCACTTCGCCCGCATGGCCTGTCGCTCGCACTGATCGGCCCGCTGATGCTGCTGTCGTGGCAGGGGCCGATGCGCCAGCGCGACATGGTCGTCGCCTCCGCCGTACGCCAGCCGGCGATGGTCGCGCTGCTGGACAAGCTCGAACGCATGGGGCTGATCGAGCGCACGCCCCAGCCCGGCGATCGCCGCGCGGCGCTCGTGGCGCTTACACCCGAAGGGGCGAAGATGGCGGAGATTGGCGGCCACGCTTTGCTCGACGCCAACGCCGCCGGCCTTGCGGGTTTCGACGCGCGTGAACGCGAGCTTCTGGTCGGCCTGCTCTGGCGCCTCATCGAGAATCTGGAGGGTGTCGGAACGAAACATCATGACTGATGTTTCTGCCTGCATGACCGACCGCAACATTCTCATCACCGGTGCCAGTATCGCCGGCAATACCGCCGCCTGGTGGCTCGGCCGCCACGGCTTCGACGTCACGGTCGTCGAGCGTGCGCCGGCATTCCGCGACGGCGGCCAGAATGTCGACATTCGCGGCACCGGGCGTGAGGTGATGCGGCGCATGGGCCTCGAACAGGCGGCGCTCGATGCCGGAACCGGCGAGGAGGGCACGGCCTTCATCGACGAATCAGGCGAGCCCGAGGCGTCGTTCGTCACCGAAGAGATCGGCACCGACGGTCCCACTGCGGAAATGGAGATTTTGCGCGGCGATCTAGCCCGTCTGCTCTACGATCAGGCCAAGGATCACGCGACCTATCGCTTCGGCGACAGCGTCAAGGCGATCGAAGATGGCGAGGTCACGTTCGAGAGCGGCGAACAGGCGCGCTACGACGCCATCATCGTTGCCGAGGGCGTCGGCTCCTCGACGCGCGAGCTCGTCTTTCCGGGCGAGAACGATCCGCGCTGGATGGACCTGACGATCGCCTATTTCACCATCCCGCGCGCGCCCGACGATGACCGCATGTGGCGCTGGTACAATGCGCCGGGCAAGCGCAGCGTCTCGCTCCGCCCCGATCGCCACGGCACCACCCGCGCGATGCTGTCGATCCACGGCGAGGCGCAAGGCGAACAGGACTGGCCGGTCGAACGGCAAAAGGCATGGCTGCGCGACCGCTTCGAGGATGCCGGATGGGAGACGCCGCGGATCCTGGCGGCGATGGCGGACACGGACGACTTCTATTTCGATGCACTGCGTCAGGTGCGGATGCCGCGCTGGTCCAGCGGACGCGTCGTCCTGACCGGCGATGCCGCGTGGTGCGTCACCCCGCTCGGCGGCGTCGGCGCGACGCTGGCGGTCACCGGTGGCTATGTCCTCGCCAGCGAGTTGATCCGGCATGCCGACCCCGCAGCGGCGTTCGCGGCCTATGAGGAAGCGATGCGCCCGATGGTCAAGGCGGGGCAGGGCGTCCCCAAGTTCGCACCGCGGCTGATGCATCCCAAGAGCGACACCGGCATCGCCCTCCTCCACAAGGCGCTGTGGGTCGCAAGCAAGCCGGCATTGCAGAAGGGCGCGTCCAAACTGTTCGCGTCACCGCCCGAGGGTCCGGACCTGTCGCCTTACCCACGCGGGTGAGCGGAAGAGCAGCCGTTCGACAAGCTCGGGACGAATGGGATTTAGTCCGATACCACAAATCCCGTTTGTGCTGAGCCTGTCGAAGCACGTGGGAGGCCGCGCTGTTTGCGGCACGTCCTTCGACAAGCTCAGGACGAACGGTTTGGGGGGGTACAGCCAACACGTCGCAAAGCACTGGATCTTGCCCGATCACGCCGCTCCTATTTACCCTCCCCGAATGACCCGCCTCAGCCCCGATCGCGACGCCACCCTCGCCCGCGTCCGCGAGATCGCGCTCGCCCTTCCCGCCGCGGTCGAGAAGCTCAGCCACGGCTCGCCCGGCTTCCATGTCGAGAAGGGCAAGTTCTTCGCCTATTTCTGGCACGATCATCATGGCGACGGCGAAACGTCGGTGATGGTCCGCACCACCGGCACCGACGAACAGGCGATGCTGATCGAGCGCGATCCCGACTTCTACTATCGCCCGGCCTATCTCGGACCCTCCGGCTGGGTGGCGATGCGCGTCGGCGCGCCGGACACCGATTGGGAGCGCGTCGGCGACCGGATCGCGATCAGCTGGGAACTCGCCGCCCCTCGCCGCCTCCTTGAGATGGGCGGGCGATAGCGCAGGTCGCGCGCGCGAAAGCCAATCCCCGGTTGCAGACTCGGGCTTTAGGTTCCAACTGACGCCGCATGTCCGCACCCCATCCGTTCGCCATCTCCAGCTTCCGCGCCTTCTGGGTCGCGCGTCTCGCCTCGACGCTGGGACAGATGGCGATGGTGATCGTCATCGGCTGGCAGGTCTATGACATCGCGCGAGAGACGATGGGCATCCAGGCCGCCGCGTTCCAGCTCGGGCTGATCGGAGTCGCGCAATTCGTGCCGCTGCTGCTGCTCAGCCTCGTCACCGGCTGGACCGCCGACCGGCTCGACCGCCGCTGGATCGCGCGCGCGTCGGTGGGGCTCGAGGCGGGGTGCGCCGCGATCCTCGCCTGGCTGACCTATACCAACGCGATCACCCTGCCCGCGCTGTTCGCGGTCGCCGCGCTGCTCGGCGTCGCGCGAGCCTTCGCCAGCCCGGCGCTTCAGGCGCTCGCCCCCAATCTCGTCCCCGCCGCTTCGCTGCCGACCGCGATCGCGCTCTCGTCACTCGCATGGCAGTCGGGGTCGATCGTCGGCCCGGCGATGGGCGGCTATCTCTATGCCTGGGCAAGCTGGGGCGCCTATGCCGCCTCCGCCGGCCTGTTCGGCCTCGCCTTCGTCTGCCTCCTCTTCATCCGGCCGATCCCGCGTGCGAAGATCACCGGCGCCAGCAATCCCTGGGCGCAGATGGTAGACGGGCTTCATTACGTCCGTCGCAACCGGCTCGTCCTCGGCGCGATCAGCCTCGACCTGTTCGCAGTGCTGCTCGGCGGCGCGACCGCGATGCTGCCCATCTATGCGCGAGACATCCTGATGGTGGGTGCCGAGGGGCTGGGTCATCTGCGCGCTGCGCCGGCGGTCGGTGCGGTTGCGGTTGGTGCGTGGTTTGCGTGGCGCCCGCTCAAGACCAATGTCGGGGGCAAGATGCTGGCCGCGGTGATCGGCTTCGGTGCCGCCACCGTCGTGTTCGGGCTGGCCGCGCCGGTGCTTGTGCCGATCCTCGGACCCTCAGCTGTCGGCAGCGACTTCGCGCCTGCGGTCGCATTGTCGCTCGTGGCGTTGGTCGTGGTCGGCGCGACCGACATGGTTTCGGTCTATGTCCGTCAGTCGCTGATCCAGCTCTATACCCCCGACGAAATGCGCGGCCGCGTTGGCGCGGTCTCCACCCTGTTCGTCTCGGGCTCGAACGAATTGGGCGAGGCACGTTCCGGCTTCCTGGCCGCGGCGATGGGTCCGGTGCTGGCCGTCGCGGGCGGCGGCGCGCTCGCGATCCTCGTCACGATGTTCTGGGACAAGCTCTTTCCTGAACTTCGCGCCGCGCGAAGCTTTGATCCCCCCAAGACACTCGAATACCCCCCGCTCGAGGAGAAGATGGCATGAAGGCAGAGACGATCCTGGCCACCATCGGCAACACCCCCCATGTCCGCGTCCAGCGGCTGTTCGGCACGGCCGAGGTGTGGATCAAGTCTGAGCGGTCGAACCCCGGCGGCTCGATCAAGGACCGCATCGCGCTGGCGATGATCGAGGCGGCCGAGCGCGACGGCAAGCTCCAGCCCGGCGGCACGATCGTCGAGCCGACCAGCGGCAACACCGGCGTCGGTCTGGCGATGGTCGCGGCGGTCAAGGGCTACAAGCTCGTCCTCGTCATGCCGGAAAGTATGTCGATCGAGCGCCGCCGCCTGATGCTCGCTTACGGTGCGACCTTCGATCTCACGCCCCGCGAAAAGGGCATGAAGGGCGCGATCGAACGCGCGCTCGAGATCGTCGAGGCGACGCCGGGCGCGTGGATGCCGCAGCAGTTCGAGAACCCGGCCAATGTCGACGTCCATGTCCGTACGACCGCGCAGGAGATCCTGAACGACTTCCGTGAAGAGCCGCTCGACGCGATCATCACCGGCGTCGGCACCGGCGGCCACATCACCGGCGTTGCCGAGGAATTGAAGAAGGCCTGGCCCGACCTCAAGGTCTATGCGGTCGAGCCCGAGCTCTCGCCGGTGATCTCGGGCGGCCAGCCCGGCCCGCACCCGATCCAGGGCATCGGCGCGGGCTTCGTCCCCGCCAACCTCCACACCCAGGCGATCGACGGCGTGATCCAGGTGTCCGCCGACGCCGCCAAGGACATGGCTCGCCGCTCGGCAAGTGAAGAGGGCATGCTCGTCGGCATCTCGTCCGGCGCGACGCTGGCGGCGATCGCCAAGAAGCTGCCCGAACTGCCCGCGGGCAGCCGCGTGCTCGGCTTCAACTACGACACCGGCGAGCGGTATCTGTCGGTGCCGGATTTCCTGCCCGAACAGTAAACCGGATTTTTGCCGTTTTCGGTCAAATGAGCTAACGCCCCGCCGCTTCGCGCGGACGGGGCGTTTGTTCGTTAGAGCCGATGAACCAGATGCTTACCCCCACCCCGCCAGTGACGCGGCGCCTGTTGCCCGAGGGACCGGCCCGCCTGCCGCTCACGATCGTGCTCCTGGTGACGGCGCTCGCCGCGATCCTGCTGCCGCTGCTGATCGTCGCCAACGCGCCGCGCATCGTGCCCGTCGAGCGCAAGGTCGCGAAGGTGCGTCCCGCCCAGCGCGTCATCCCGCCTGCCGAGCTGCCGCCGGTCGAGCCCGCGGTGTTCGTCGCGGTCGATCCCGCCGACGCCCGCGCCTACAACGCGTCGATCCCGTTCTCGACCGCACCGCTGCTTCCCGCGCGCCCCTTCCGGATCACCGGCGACGAGGCGAGCATCGCGCGGGCGACCGACTGCCTGACCGCCGGCGTCCTCTACGAAGCGGGCGACGATCCGGTCGGGCAAAAGGCGGTGGCCCAGGTCATCCTCAACCGCGTCCGCCATCCCGCCTTTCCCAAGAGCGTGTGCGCCGTCGTCTTCCAGGGGGCGGAGCGGCGCACCGGTTGCCAGTTCACCTTCACCTGCGACGGTGCGCTCGCCCGCCGATACTCGCAAGTCGCCTGGGATCGCGCGCGCGGGGTCGCCGCGGCGGCGCTGGCGGGATCGGTCGAGAAGGCGGTGGGGACCGCCACTCACTATCACACCGATTGGGTGGTCCCTTACTGGTCGGCGAGCCTCGACAAGATCAGCGAGGTGCACACGCACCTGTTCTTCCGCTGGACCGGCTGGTGGGGCACGCCCCCTGCGTTTCGCGGCCGCTATACGGGCGCCGAGCCGTTGGTCGCCAAGCTGAAGGGCATCGCCCCCGCGCACAGCGCCGCGGGCGACCTGATCGCGCCGGCGGAGGGCACGCTGGCGGCGGCGGCGATCCCGGCCGAGGCGATGCCGGCGCCGATCGCCGCCGATGCCAACAGCTTCCTCGTGACACTCGACCCCCGGCTCGGCACTGCCGATTATCCCGCCTTCGCCGCGCGTGTCTGCGGCGACCGGCCTTATTGCAAGCTGATGGCGTGGACCGACCGCGCCGACACGCCCGCCGCGCTCCCCGCCGATCCGCGTCAGACCGAGCGGATGGCGTTCAGCTATCTCCGCGACCGCGCTCGCGGGTTCGAGAAGGCGCTGTGGAATTGCGAGCGGTACGAGCGGCCCGACCTCGGCCAGTGCATGAAGTCGCAGGTCTTCCTGTCGAGCCCCGACAGGTCTGACGACCTCAAGCTCGACATGCTCCCCGGCGGCGGCCTCCGCTCGGCACTCGGCGTCGGCGGGGGTGCGAAGGAAGCACCGGCCGAACTCAGCGGCGTGCGCCGCAAGAGCGGGACGCTCGCGCCGCCGGCGCCGGTCGTGGCGCCGCCCGTGCGGCGGACGATGGGGCCGGAAGTGCCGAAGGGATCCTAACGCTTACCGAGCCAAACCGTTCGTCCTGAGCTTGTCGAAGGACGTGCCCGGAACACGTGCTTCAACAGGCTCAGCACGAACGGTGGAGTGAGACGCGCGGACCTCCCAAAACGACGTCACCCCGGCCTTGAGCCGGGGTCCCGCTTACTCAAAGCCGTAGCCAGAAAGCGGGACCCCGGATCAAGTCCGGGGTGACGGGTTCGATTACCGAGGTTGGGCCGATCAGCCCTTGTACGTGACCTTCTTCACCGCCTCGATAACCTTGGCGGCGTCGACCAGCGCCAGCTTTTCGAGGTTTGCGGCATAGGGAAGCGGCACGTCCTCGTTGGTCACGCGCAGCACCGGCGCGTCGAGGTCGTCGAAGCCCTGCTCCATCGCCACCGCGACGATTTCGCTGGCGATCGAACAGGTGGGCCAGCCTTCCTCGACCACCACCATGCGATTGGTCTTCTTCAGGCTCTTGAGCACCGTTGCCGTATCGAGCGGGCGCAGCGTGCGCAGGTCGATGACCTCCGCGTCGATCCCTTCGGCCGCCAGCTTCTCGGCGGCTTCCAGGCTGACGCCAACGCCGATCGAATAGCTGACCAGCGTCACGTCCTTGCCCGGCCGCATGATCCGCGCCTTGCCGATCGGCAGGACGAAGTCGTCGAGCTTCGGCACCTCGAAGCTGCGACCGTACATCAGCTCGTTCTCGAGGAACACGACCGGGTCCTCGCTCTTGATCGCGGCCTTCAGAAGGCCCTTGGCATCGGCCGCGTCATACGGCGCGATGACGATCAGGCCGGGGACGCTGGCGTACCACGGGCCGTAGTTCTGCGAGTGCTGCGCGCCGACGCGGCTGGCCGCGCCGTTGGGACCGCGGAACACGATCGGACAGCGCATCTGGCCACCCGACATGTAGTTGGTCTTCGCAGCCGAATTGATGATGTGGTCGATCGCCTGCATCGCGAAGTTGAACGTCATGAACTCGACGATCGGACGGAGGCCGCCCATCGCCGCGCCCGTGCCGATGCCGGCAAAGCCATATTCGGTAATCGGCGTGTCGATGACGCGCTTGGCACCGAACTCTTCCAGAAGGCCCTGCGTGACCTTGTACGCGCCCTGATATTCGGCGACTTCCTCGCCCATCACGAACACGCGGTCGTCGGCGCGCATCTCTTCGGCCATCGCGTCGCGAAGCGCCTCGCGGACGGTCTGCTTGACCATTTCGGTCCCTTCCGGAACCTCGGGCAGCGCCTCGCCCTCGTTGGAGGCGGCGTCGAACAGCTGACGGGCGCCGGTCTCGACCTTCTCCTGCGCCGGGTGCGCCGAATCCTCGACCTTGTCGTCCTTCTTGGCCTCGTCCGCCTTCGCGTCAGCCTTGGCGGTGTCGTCCTTGGTCTCGGCCGGCGCGGCAGCGGCGGGCGCCTCGACGCTGCCGGCGTCCTCACCCTCTTCGGCGAGCAGCGCGATAACCGTGCCGACCTTCACATTGTCGGTGCCCTCGGCGACGGTGATCTTGGCGATCGTCCCCTCGTCGACGGCCTCGAACTCCATCGTCGCCTTGTCGGTCTCGATCTCGGCCATGATGTCGCCGGCCTTGACGGTGTCGCCTTCCTTCACCAGCCACTTGGCCAGCGTGCCCTCTTCCATCGTGGGCGACAGTGCCGGCATCTTCAGTTCGATCGCCATCTCAGTACGTCTCCACCAGCACTTCGGTGTACAGCTCGCCCGTCTCGGGCTCGGGTGCGTTCTCGGCAAAGTCGGCGGCTTCGCCGACCACCTTGCGGATTTCCTGCTCCAGCGGCTTCAGGTCCGCTTCGGTCACGCCCAGCTTCTCCAGCTCGCGCTTCGCCGCCTCGATCGGGTCGGACTTGTCGCGGACCGACTGCACCTCGTCGCGGCTGCGATATTTGGCGGGGTCCGACATCGAGTGGCCGCGATAGCGATAGGTCTTCATCTCGAGGATGATCGGCCCCTTGCCGCCGCGCACCCAGGCAAGCGCTTCCTCCGCCGCACCGCGGCAGGCGAGCACGTCCATGCCATCGACCTGGATGCCGGGGATGCGGAAGCTCTCGCCACGCTTGTAGAGCTGGTCCTCGGACGACGCGCGGTTGACCGACGTGCCCATGGCATACTGGTTGTTCTCGATCACGAAGATGATCGGCAGCTTCCAGAGCTCGGCCATGTTGAAGGCTTCGTACACCTGGCCCTGATTGGCCGCGCCGTCGCCGAAATAGGCCATGCAGACGCCGCCATCCTCGGCGTACTTGTGCTTGAACGCGAGGCCTGCGCCCAGCGACACCTGCGCGCCGACGATGCCGTGGCCGCCATAGAAGCGGTGCTCGGTCGAGAACATGTGCATCGACCCGCCCTTGCCCTTGCTGATGCCGGCGGCGCGGCCGGTCAGCTCGGCCATGATGACCTTGGGATCGATGCCGTAGGCGAGCATGTGGCCGTGGTCGCGATATCCGGTGATGACCGAATCCTTGCCGACCTCCAGCGCCGACTGGAGCCCGACCGCGACCGCTTCCTGGCCGATATAGAGGTGACAGAAGCCGCCGATCAGGCCGAGGCCGTAGAGCTGTCCCGCCTTCTCCTCGAAGCGGCGGATCAGCAGCATCTGCTTGTAGAAGTCGAGCAGCTCCTCCTTCGAGGCTTCGTAGCGCTGGGGCTCGGCGGGGCGCTCACGATTGGTAATCTGGGGATCGCTCTGGGCGCCGCGCGCCGGTGACTTGGCCACGATGATGAAACCTCGTTCCTTGGGGAGCTACAAGCTTGGGCAGGCCTATAGGCGCAACCTTCGAGCGGGTGCAACGCCGTAGCGTCGCGGGGTGTCCCCGCAACCGTCTGCTTGCGTACGATGGTGGGGGTTCGTAGGGCCATGGGCCATGAACCGCTGCCCCTCGCCGGAGGTGGAATGGTGCCGGAAGGCGCTGGTGCTCGGTCGCGCGCGCGCGCTCGTCGTCAATGCGGGCAACGCCAACGCCTTCACCGGCAATCGCGGCCGCGCGGCGGTGGAGGCGATCGCGGCGCGCGTCGCGGGCGCGCTGTCCTGCCAGCCGTCCGACGTCTTTGTGGCTTCCACCGGCGTGATCGGAGTGCCGCTGCCCATCGACAAGGCGGAAGCGGGGTTGGATGCCGCTCTCGCTGCGTCTGTCGCCGGGTGGGAGGACGCCGCCAACGCGATCGCGACCACCGACACATTTGCCAAGGGCGCGTCGGCGACGGCGATCGTCGATGGGCGCACCGTCACGATCAGCGGGATCGTCAAGGGATCGGGCATGATCGCCCCCGACATGGCGACGATGCTGGGCTTCGTCTTCACCGATGCGGCGGTCGATCCAGCGTTCCTGCAAAAGGCGCTGGAGGATGCGAACGAGGCCACCTTCTCCTGCATCACCGTCGACGGCGACACCTCGACCAGCGACACCGTCCTCGCCTTTGCCACCGGAAAGGCCGGCAATCGCGAGCTGAGCCGCGAGGACGATGTCGGCGCGGATGCGTTCCGCGCGGCGCTCGCCGAGGTCTGCCGCGAGCTCGCGCACCTGGTCGTCCGCGACGGTGAGGGCGCATCGAAGTTCATCCGCATCGACGTCGACGGCGCCGAGAGCGATCGCAGCGCCCGCGTGATCGCGATGAGCATCGCCAACTCGCCCCTGGTCAAGACTGCGATCGCCGGCGAAGACGCCAATTGGGGCCGTGTCGTCATGGCGGTCGGCAAGGCCGGTGAACCCGCTGAGCGCGACAAGCTCTCGATCGCGTTCGGCGGAATCGAGGTCGCGCGCGAGGGCCTGGTCGTCGAGGGCTATGACGAGGCACCGGTCGCCGCCCATCTGCGCGGCGACGAGATCGACATTGCGGTGGACCTGAAGCTCGGCGAGGGCCGCGCGACGGTTTGGACCTGCGACCTGACCCACGGCTACATCGCCATCAACGCCGATTATCGGTCCTGAGGGCGATTTACCCTTGGTTCCCCGGCGAAGGCCGGGGTCCAGTTGGGGGACGCTGATGGTGAGCACAGCGCCCTCCAACGAGGGCCTTCCCAACTGGACCCCGGCCCTCGCCGGGGAACCATGATGGGAAAATCGTCGCGCCTCCGGCCCTAGTCTCCCGCCTGCGCGGGAACGCGTCGGCCTAAGCCGCCTGCTGGAACAGGCTGAAGCTCTGCGGCAAACGCTTCGGCGCCTTGCCATCGAGCGTCTTCTCGACCGCATCGATCGCGGTGAGAAGGTCGCGCTGCGGATAGGGCTTGGCGAGGCAGCCTGCCGCCAGCGACCGCGCCTCGCCCGGGCAATTGCCGGTGACAAACAGCACCAGCGCGCCGCGCGATCCGGCCGCCTCCGCCACCGCGATACCGCTGCCGTCGGCCAGGTTGAGGTCGACGAGCACCAGGTCGATCTCCGCCTCGCTCGCCAGGATCATCGCCGCATCGGCCACGCGGTCCAGCGTCGCGACCACCTCGAATCCGGCTTCGCTGAGGTAATGCTCCGTGTCGAACGCGACCAGCGGCTCATCCTCGACGATGAGGATCCGTGCGATGCGCCGCTTTTTGCGTCCGAACAACATGGCCCTGGCGAATTCCCTGACGCGACTCGGGCCTCAAGCCCCCTGTCCGCAGAACATCCTAGGACCGCCGGTCGATCCCGGCGCGAGAATTTTTTGCGGACGGGCGATGGTTGCACTATCAGCCGACCCCGTGTCCAAGCCCACCGAAACGCATCGCATCGCAAAGCTGCTCGCCCGTGCCGGAATCGCGTCGCGGCGAGAGATCGAACGGATGATCGAGGATCGCCGCATCGCCCTGAACGGCGTCGCGATCGAAACGCCCGCGACGATCCTCGCCGACCTGCGCGGCATCACCGTCGATGGCCAGCCGGTCGCCGCGCCAGAGCCGGCGCGCCTGTTCCGCTTCCACAAGCCCGCCGGCGTGCTCACCGCCGAACGCGACTTCAGCGGGCGCAAGACGATCTACGACATGCTGCCGCGGGACATGCCACGCGTCGTCCCCGTCGGCCGCCTCGACCTCAACACCGAAGGGCTCTTGCTCCTCACCACCGACGGCGAACTGAAGCGCGCGCTGGAACTGCCGGCGACGAAGGTCAAGCGCACCTATCGCGCGCGCGCGTTCGGCGAGATCAGCCAGGCGCAGCTCGAGGATCTGATCGAGGGGATCGAGATCGAGGGCGTGCGCTATGGCTCGATCGACGCCAATCTCGAACGTCGCACCGGCGCCAATGTCTGGGTCGAAATGACGCTGACCGAAGGCAAGAACCGGGAGGTCCGCCGCGTCCTCGAACATCTCGGCCTGCGCGTCAGCCGGCTGATCCGGACCAGCTATGGGCCGATCCCGCTCGCGGACATGCCGATCGGCGCGGTCGACGAGGTTCGCCAGCACGACCTGATCCAGTTCCGCCGCGAGCTCAAGCTGCCGGCCGACAAGCGCAGCGACACGCCGCTGGTGACCCGCGCCCGCCCGGTCAGGGTCGAGCGCGAGGAAGTGGCACCCGAGCGCGCGCCGCGTTGGGACGCTGTCGGCGAGCGCCCCCGCCGCGCACCCGGCGCAGTTCGCAAGCGCGAGCAGCCCGAGTTCCTCGAAACCGACCGGCGCCGGCTTCCCGACCGGGCGGCACCAGCGGGCCGCAACGCACCTCGCGCCCGACCGGCCAGTAACGAAACGGCCGAGCCCGCGCGCCCCGTTCGGGGCAAGCCGCGCCGGACCAGCGACAGCAAGTTCGGCAACCCGAAGCCGCGTGCCGAACGACCGCGCAACCCGGGCGAGCGGACCGCCCGCAACGCGGATGGCGAGCGCGCCCCCGGCACGCTGAAGCCTCGCGCGGAAGGCGCCGCCCGGGCCGAGCGTCCCGCCAATCCCCGCGGCGCCGCCGCCCGACCGCAGCGGAATGACCGCGCTGCGCCGACCCGCGGCGATCGCCCGGCCACCGGCACCCGCTCGCCCCGCCCCGGCGGCAAGCCGCGACCCTCCGGGCCGCGCAAGGGGCCGCGCTGATGCGGATCATCGCCGGCACCGATCGCGGCCGCCCGCTGGTCGCGCCCAAGGGTGAAGCCACCCGCCCCACTGCCGATCGCGTTCGCGAGGCGCTGTTCTCCATGCTGCTCAGCCGGGTCGGCAGTTTCGAGGGGCTGGCGGTCGCCGACCTGTTCGCCGGCTCGGGCGCATTGGGACTCGAAGCACTTTCGCGCGGCGCGGCAAGCTGCGTGTTCGTCGAGCAGGATCGCGCTGCGCTCGACGCGCTCAAGACCAATGGCGCCAAGCTCGGCCGCAAGCTCGACGTGCGCGCGCAATCGGTGCTGGCGCTCGGCCCGGTGACGACGCCGCTCGACGTCATCCTGATGGATCCGCCCTATGGAACCGGCGCCGGCATGGTCGCGCTCGACCGGCTGGCACGGCTCGGCTGGGCGGGGCCGGCGACCTGGGTGAGCATTGAGACCGCGAAGGACGAGGTGGTCGAGGTGAAGGGCTTTGCGGTCGATACCTCGCGCAACCACGGCAAGGCACGGCTGACCCTGCTTCGCGCCGAGGGCTGATCCACGTTCAGCCACGGCTCAGGAAAGCCGCTCTAGCCCGGCGCCACGACAGCGTAAGGGAGAGAGAAGATGCGCGAGAACCGCCGCACCGGACGCCTGGCGCTTGCCGTCGCCGCCGCGACGCTAGCCGGCCTCCTCACCGCCTGGGCGGATCCCACGCCCGACCGTATGGACAGCGTGAAGCGCGAGATCACCGCGATGGTCGACGCCGCGCGCAGCAACGCCGGCCCGAAGCTGACTGTCGTCGATCAGGCGTTGCCCGTCGCCCGCACGATCGTCAGCAAGAGCCAGTAGAGCCCGCCCGACAGCGCCATCGCGACCGGGAGCGTCAGGCACCAGGCGAGCGCCATGTTGCGGATCGTCTTGGCCTGAAGCCCCTGTCCGTTGGCGACCGCGGCACCCGCCACGCCCGACGACAGGATATGCGTCGTCGAGACCGGCAGGCCGAAGCGATCGGCAGCGAGGATGGTGCAGGCCGCGACCAGCTCGGCCGAGGCACCCATGCCATAGGTCAGGTGCTGCTTGCCGATCTTCTCGCCCACGGTGACGACGATCCGGCGCCAGCCGACCATCGTGCCCAGGCCCAGCGCCAGCGCGACGGCGATCTTGACCCAGAGCGGGATGTAGCGCGTGCCCTGCTCGAGCTGCTTGGCATAGCCGTCGAGCGCGGCGGTCTCCGCCGCGGTGAAGCGCGCTTCGGCGGACTTGTCCTTGAGCACCAGCTTGGTCGAGTCGAGGACGAGATACATGTCGGCGCGCAGGTTCGGCGTCGCCGCGGCGGGCACCTTGCTCAGCGCACCATATTCGCCGACTCGCGACGACACGTCGCGCGACAGCGTCGCGATCGCGGCATAGGCGTCCGGCGAATTCGCGCGGCGCGCCTGGAGCGCACCGGTCAGGATGTTGCGCGCATTCTCGACCGGCAGCGGCGTCGAGCCGCCCTTGGCCGCGAGCACCGTCGACGCGCGCTCGGCCGACTGGATGAAGGCGGGCGTCGCGCTCTCGGGCATGGTGCGATTGAGCGCATAGGCGGTGGGCGCGCAGCCGATCAGGATGAGCATGATGAGCCCCATCCCCTTCTGCCCGTCGTTCGAGCCGTGGCTGAACGACACCGCGGTGCAGGTGAAGATGAGGAGCGCGCGAATGCCCTTTGGCGGCGGCGCGCTACGCGCGGGCGGCGAATAGAGCGTCGGATTGCGCAGCATCCGCCGCATCACGAACAGCAGCAGGAACGCCGCGACGAAGCCGATCGCCGGCGCCATCGCAAGGCCGGTCAGCACCTTTTGCGCCTGGCTCCAGTCGACGCCGGCGGTCCCCGCCATCGATCCCGATGCCATCAGCTGATTGGCCACGCCGACGCCCAGCACCGAACCGATCAGCGTGTGGCTCGACGAGTTGGGAAGGCCCACATACCAGGTGGCGAGGTTCCACAGCACTGCCGCGAGCAGCAGCGCGAAGATCATCGCATAGCCGGCGTTCGACCCGACGTTGAGGATCAGCTCGACCGGCAGCAGCGTGATGATCGCATAGGCGACCGCGCCCGACGACAGCATCACGCCCAGGAAGTTGAAGAAGCCCGACCACACCACGGCGAAATGCGCGGGCATCGAGTTGGTGTAGATCACCGTCGCCACCGCATTGGCGGTGTCGTGGAACCCGTTCACGAACTCGAAGCCGAGCGCGATCACCAGCGCGAGCGCCAGGAACGCGAACACGCCCAGCGCCAGCGCCTCACCGACCTCCTGCGTGTCGATCAGGACACTCGCGCACGCGTAGACGAACCCGCCGGCAAGCAGCAGCAGGAACAGGATGCGAGCGATCGGATGGTGGCTTCGGCCCAGATCGGGACCTCCACCGACGGGACTGAGCGGATCGGCAGGATCAAGTGCGGCGGTAGCCATGTCCGGCGCCCTGTCCCACCGATATGACCGATTTATGACATGGGTCGGTCGCTCGTCGATTCGTTATCCTGCTACCGATCGCATCCGTTCCGGTGAGAGACAGCGCCAGCCGCACAGGATTCGATCCGGTCCGGATCCAACCCGTTCCGGAGCCCGCATCTTTGCGGCAGCACCGCCGAGATGAGCGAAGTCGATCGTCTGGCCGTCGGCCCCGAAGCGTGCGTCACCGCCTCCGAGCTCGTCCGCCAGTTCGGACTGTGGCAGGAGCGCGCGCTCCAGCAGCCCGTGTTCGTGCTGCGACGCGGCCGGCCGAGCCTCGTCCTCACCTCGCTCGACCTGATGCGCAGGCTGTGTGCCCCGCATGAGGCGGCGGCAGACACCTCGCTGGCCGCGCTGCTGCTCGATGCGATGCGCGAGCTCGTGCTCGTCGTCGATGCCGGCGGCCGGATCGAGCAGCTCAATCGCGCGGCGCGCATCGCCTTCGGCGCCAACCTGGCGGGCGTCGGCCATCCGTTGTCGCGCCCCTTCAACGAGGCAGTGGCGCGCTATCTTCTCGACCTCGCCGAACGGACGCGGCGGACCGGCGCACCCGAGCAGGCCGAGATCGCGGTGCGCGAGCGGCGCTACCGCGTGGTGATCGTCCCTTATGTCGACGGCGCGCTGATCGTCGCCGACGATGTCAGCGCCGATGACGAGGGCGAGGCGCTGGCGACACGCCTCGCCGCGTTCGAGGAAGCGATCGATCGGTTGGGCGACGTCGCCTGGGCACGCCTCAACCTGCGCGGCTATGTCGAGGCGGCGAGTGCGTCGCTTGCCCGGATCACCGGCATCGAACGCACCATGCTTCAGGCGGTGCGCTTCGTCACGCTGCTCGGCACCGCCGCGCGCCCGATCGCTGGCGAGGCGATCGAGGGCGTGATCGCCGACGGCGCGCCGCGCACACTGGCCGCCGCTCCAGCTTCGAGAGGGCGGGCAGCGCGTCATTCGCCTGGCAATGACGGCCGAACGATCGCGCAGCGGCGTCGAGCGGATCATCGTCATGATCCGCGCCGAGCCGATCGTTCCCGGACCCAATGCATCGTAAATACCTTCTCAACCACGTCTTTACGTCTCTCGGTATAGGGTTGCGGCGTAGGCGTGATGCGGTGCCGGGTGCCGGCGGCGACAATCGACAAGAAGGGGAATCAATGTCGGCAAACACGATACGCGCGATCGGATCGGGCGGGGCGGCGGGCGCCGTTTCGGCGCTGGTGGGCGCCGACGGTACCGCGACGCATCCGCACGCCCGTTCGCTGCTGAGCCCCGCCGCGCCGATGCGCGACCTGTCGGATGCGCTGCATATCGTCTGCATGCTCCACGGCCGGTTCCCGGGGGTGTTCGACCATGCGTTGTCCCATGGTCAGCCCGATCCGGTCATCCCCTGGCTGGAGCTTGCCGCCAACGGCTTCGCCGAGGAGCGTGACCGCATCGCCGCGCTCGTTTCCGCCGCCGGGCCGCTGCCGAGCACGCCGGGCCAAGCCGAGAGCGAGGCCGCGGTGTCGGCACAGCGTCACGCGCTCGACACGCTGGTGCAATCGGATCGTGTCGGCTGCGCGATCGGCGCCGCCGCGGCGATGCTGATCGACTGGATCGCCGTGCGTGCCTTTCTTGATCGCGCGGCCGAGCGGCTCGGGCTCGACCCTGCCCCCGACCAGCTACCCGACCCGATCGCCACCGTCACCGCGCTCGACAGCGTGACCGTCACACCGGGCGCCGAGCGCGCCGCGCTGTTCGGCGCGCAGCAATTCCTCGCGCAGCAGCGCGGCCTGTGGGACCTGCTCGAGGCTCGCGCGAGCGCCCGCAACGCCTGAACGGAAGCGCTTGCGGGCACCCCGTCGCCGCCATAATCGCTGAGCGCACAAGGCGCGAAAGGATGGCGATGCGGTTTGAGGGTACCAGCGACTATGTCGCCACCGATGATCTGAAGGTCGCGGTCAACGCCGCGGTCAGGCTGCGCCGGCCGCTCCTCGTCAAGGGTGAGCCCGGGACCGGCAAAACCGTCCTCGCGCACGAGATCGCCCGCGCGGTCGGCGCGCCGCTGATTGAGTGGCACATCAAGTCGACGACCAAGGCGCAGCAGGGCCTCTACGAATATGACGCGGTGGCGCGGCTGCGGGACGGACAGCTCGGCGACCCGCGGGTCCACGAGATCGCCAACTATATTCGCCGCGGCAAATTGTGGGAGGCCTTTACCAGCCCGCAGCTTCCCGTCCTCCTGATCGACGAGATCGACAAGGCCGATATCGAGTTCCCCAACGACCTGCTCCAGGAGCTCGATCGAATGAGCTTCGACGTCTATGAGACGGGCGAGCGCGTCACCGCCGCCGAGCGGCCGATCGTCGTCATTACGTCGAACAACGAGAAGGAGCTGCCCGACGCGTTCCTGCGCCGCTGCTTCTTCCACTATATCCGCTTTCCCGATCGCGGGACGATGCAGGCGATCCTCGACGTCCACTTTCCCGGCATCCAGACGCTGCTCGTCAACCGCGCGCTCGATATCTTCTATGAGTTGCGCGACGTACCCGGGCTCAAGAAGAAGCCGTCGACCAGCGAACTGATCGACTGGCTCAAGCTATTGCTGGCCGAGGACATGCCGTTGGAGGTGCTGCAATCACGCGACTCGCGCCAGGCGATCCCGCCGCTTGCGGGTGCGCTCATCAAGAACGAAGCCGATGTGATGCTGTTCGAACGGCTCGCCTTCATGGCGCGGCGCGGCTGAATTCTGCGGGGTTGCACGAACGCCGCCAAAGTTCCCTAACAGCAGAGAAAAAGAAGCCGAGCAACGTTTACGCGGCTTTAACCGACGCCCTCAACTAATCCGCCACGGCGCTTGCGTAAACTGCATGTTGTGGTGTTGGGGGCCTGATAGCGATGCGTATCCTCGCGTTTGTCGTCTGTGTTCTGGCGGCGATGTTTGCTGCGGTTCAGTCCAAGGCGAACATCATCGAACAATATAATGGCCAGTGCGTGCCGTTCGCGCGCTCGGTTTCCGGCATCCAGATTTGGGGCGATGCCTGGACCTGGTGGGACCAGGCCAAGGGTCGCTATGATCGCGGCCGCAAGCCCAAGGTGGGCTCGGTCCTGGTCTTCGCGCAGACCGATCAGCTGCGCTTGGGCCATGTCGCGGTCGTCAGCCGCATCGTCGAGGACCGCGTCCTCATGCTCACCCACGCGAACTGGTCGCGCTTCGGCGGCAAGCGTGGGCGCGCCGAGCAGGACGTGACGCTGTTCGACGTGTCCGACCGGGGCGACTGGAGCAAGGTTCGCGTCTGGTACCGCGACAATGGCGGGCTGGGCGGCAGCACCTATGCCACCTACGGCTTCATCTATCCCGCAACGGGCGGCGGCACGCGGGCGATGCCCGAACTGAGCAGCTCGGCGCCCGATTATGTCGGCTCGCTGATCGACGCCTATGCGCGATGACCTCCCGATCGTGAGGACCGCGAACTAACGCGGACTTAACCATCGTTGGCGCACACGTACGCGCGATGGCCCTGCCCCGCTCCACGCAGATCGCGATCCTTGCCGCGGCGCTGGCAGCGCTCGGCGTGCGGATCGGCGCGGCGCAGGGCGGGCTCTGGCTGGACGAGGCGTGGTCGGCGGTGTTCGCGCGCGACGCGGGCACGGCGATCGGCGTGCTGCGGATCGGCCACGACAACAACCACGTCCTGAACAGCTGGTGGATCCAGCTCGTCGGCTGGCCAGCGTCGCCGCTCGCGATGCGCGCGCTGTCGATCGTGAGTGGGACCGCCGCCGTCCCGGTCGCCGCGGCGATCGCGGCGCGGCGCAGCCCGCTCGGCGCCGCGCTTGCCGCGTGGCTGTTCGCGCTGTCGCCGATCCTCATCACCTATGGCTCGGAAGCGCGCGGCTATGCGCCGATGCTGCTGGCCCTGCTCTCCGCGATCCTGATGATCGGGCGCAGCCTCGACGCGCCGTCGCGGCCTGTACCGACGATCGGCATCGCGCTGGCGTTCGGCATCGGCACGCTCGCGCAGCTGACGATGCTGTTCGCACTGCCGGCACTACTCGGCTGGGTGCTGTGGGCGCGCCGATCGCCGGCTGCAACGTTTCGGCTACTCGGCCCCGGCCTGCTCGCGGCCGGCGCGGCCGCGGCGGCGACGCTGGCCGGTGGGATGACGATCGGGAGCTATTCGCCCTTTACCGTCGACGCGTGGTTCGACGCGCTGGGCGAGCTCGTCCGCTACACGCTGGCGATCGGCTGGCTGCCCAAGCCGCTGCTGCCGATCGTGACCGCCATCGGCATCTTCGCGCTCGTCATCGCCCGCGCCGCCGACCATCGTGCCGTCCTGATCGCGCTGGCCGTCATCGCCTTCCCGCTCGCCGTTGCCATGCTCGGCGTCGGCAACAGCGGCCTGGCGCGCTATTACCTGATCGCTGCCGCCGTCCTGCTCCTCGCCATCGCCGACGCGCCCCGCGCCGCCGCGCTGCCGATCGCGATCGTCGTGCTGGCGGGCAGCGTGCTCGGCGACCTGGACCTGATCCGCAACCAGCGCGGCAACCCCGCCGCCGCGATCCGGGCGATGAAGCAGACGCATCCGCAAGGCGGGACCTACGCCGTCGAGGCCGAGCGCGACGCCGCGGTGATCGACGTCGCCGCTGCCCAGGCCCGCTATCCCGCGCGGCTCATCGAATCGCTTTGCCCCGCCGCCGATTTCCTCTTCGTCGCGCGTGACGGATCGGCGCCTTTCCCCGACCGACCGGCGCGGTGCGGCGGCGACTATCGCATGGTCGCCGGCGCCGACACCACCGGCCTGTCCGGCAATCACTGGCGCCTCTACTTGCGCGCACGCTGAGCCTTCGCCACACCCGCGGCCATGTTCATCGGCTTCGTCGAGGCGCTCCGCGCCGCGGGCATCCCCGCCAGCCTCAAGGAGCATCTCCTGCTGCTCGAGGCGCTCGATGCCGAGGTGATCGACCGCGATTCCGAGCAATTCTACTATCTCGCCCGCGCCGTGTTCGTGAAGGACGAGGGGCTGGTCGACCGTTTCGATCGCGTCTTTGCCCATGTCTTCCGCGGTCTGTCCGCCCCCGCCGACGAGCGCAAGGCCATCCCCGAGGAATGGCTGCGCGCCGTCGCCGAGAAGTATCTTTCGCCCGAGGAGATGGCGCGCGTTCAGGCGCTCGGCTCCTGGGACGAGATCATGGACACGCTGCGCCAGCGATTGGAGGAGCAGGAGGGCCGGCACCAGGGCGGCAGCAAGTGGATCGGCATCGGCGGCACCAGCCCCTTCGGCAATGGCGGCTATAACCCGGAGGGCGTGCGGATCGGCGGCGAGGGTCGTCAGGGCCGCGCGATCAAGGTCTGGGACAAGCGCGAGTTCGTCAATCTCGACAACACGCGTGAGCTCGGCACGCGCAACATCAAGCTGGCGCTCCGCCGCCTGCGCCGCTTCGCGCGCGAGGGGGCAGCCGACGAGCTCGACCTAGACGCCACGATCGCCGGCACCGCACGCCAGGGCTGGCTCGACGTCCGGATGCGGCCGGAGCGACACAATGCGGTCAAGCTGCTCCTCTTCCTCGACGTCGGCGGGTCGATGGACCCGTTCATCCGCCTGGTCGAGGAGCTGTTCTCCGCCGCCACCGCGGAGTTCCGGCATCTCGAATTCTTCTACTTCCACAATTGCGTGTACGAGGGCGTGTGGAAGGACAATCGCCGCCGCCACGCCGAGCGCACGCCGACGCGCGAGATCCTCAACCGCTTTGGCCCCGACTATCGCCTGATCTTCGTCGGCGACGCGTCGATGAGCCCGTACGAGCTGTCCCAGCCCGGCGGATCGGTTGAGCATTTCAACGAGGAAGCGGGGCTCGTCTGGCTCCAGCGCATGACCGAGACCTGGGTCTCGGCCGCATGGCTCAACCCGGTGCCGGAAGCCTATTGGGGCCACACCCAGTCGATCGGTCTGATCCGCCGCGCGCTGGGCGACCGGATGTACCCGCTGACGCTCGGCGGCATCGACGAGGCGATGCGGACGCTGTCCAAGAAGCGCGCCTAGCAATCCTCCCCTGCAAGGGGAGGGGGACCGCCGCGAAGCGGTGGTGGAGGGGTATGGCCGCAAGCGGGACGTCCGAGGCAACTACCCCTCCGTCAGCCTTCGGCTGCCACCTCCCCCTCCGGGGGAGGATCTTGCCCCGTTGACTTTACCCCCGCACCACTCCATCAGCCCGTCCCTCACCACGCCGAGGCCCGATGGCGGAGTGGTTACGCAGAGGACTGCAAATCCTTGCACGCCGGTTCGATTCCGGCTCGGGCCTCCAGCGTTGCTGATCCAGGTTGCGACGAAGCGTTCTACACTGTCGATGTGTTGCCGCCGCGCCACGGCACGCGCCAAACCGCTCCAATCGCTCCGCTCCCGGAACAAACCACGATTCTACCGTGTTACGGTTTCAGGACATCATGGGAGCACGGAAGATGCAGCTGGGAAGTCTGCCCTTCAGTCCCGCGGGCGCGGGGTATCGGATCGCCTATCACCTGCACGAGGCGAACCACTGCCCGGGCTGTGGCCGGTCGCACTGGCTGGTCGGGCGGCTGACCGCCGAATGCGCCTATTGCGCGACCGCGCTGCCGATCCGCACGGGGCAGACCACCGGCACCGGACTGTTCCGATCGCAGGGGCGGCCGGCCTTCGTCCCCCTCGCCGCCTGATTGACGCCCCCTCGCCGCCGGGGCACCACCGGTGGCATGGAACGCTACGACGCGCTGGTGATCGGCGCGGGACATAACGGCCTCGTCTGCGCCTTCTATCTCGCGCGCGCCGGGCTGAGCGTGAAGATCGTCGAGGCGCGGGGCGTCATCGGCGGCGCCGCCGTCACCGAAAGCTTCCACCCCGGCTTCCGCAACTCGACCGCAAGCTACACCGTCAGCCTGCTGCAGCCGCGCATCATCGCCGACATGCGGCTCCACGATCGCGGCCTTCGCATCGTCGAGCGGCCGCTCGCCAACTTCCTCCCCCTGCCCGATGGCCGCAGCCTCAGCATCGGTGGCGGCATGGCCGCGACCCAGGCCGAGTTCGCCAAATTCTCGGTCCGCGATGCCGAGCGGCTACCCGCTTATTACGAGGCGGTCGAGCGTGTCGCCGACCTGCTCCGCGACCTGGCGCTCCGCCCGCCGCCGGGCGCCCGCTCGATCGGCGAGGCGCTGTCGCTGGCGATGCGCGCCCGCCGCCTGGATGCCGCCGCCCAGCGCGACGCGCTTGCGCTGTTCACCCGAAGCGCGCGCGAGTTCCTGGACGGCTGGTTCGAGAGCGACCCGGTGCAGGCCGCGTTCGGATTCGATGCGGTCGTCGGCAACCATGCCGGCCCCGACACGCCGGGCAGCGCCTATGTCCTCCTCCATCATGTCTTTGGCGAGGTGAACGGCACGCGCGGCGCTTGGGGCCATGCGATCGGCGGCATGGGTGCGATCACGGAAGCGATGGCGACCGCCTGCCGCGATGCCGGCGTGAGCATCGAGCTGGAGGCGCCGGTCGCCCGCGTGCTGACCGACAAGGGCCGCGCCGCCGGTGTCCGCCTGGCCGACGGCCGGGACATCGCCGCGACCCGCGTCGTCGCCAATCTCGGCCCCAAGCCGCTATTCGAGCGGCTGGTCGACCCCTCCGACCTCGACGCGGATTTTCGCGCGCGCGTCGCCGGCTATGCGGTCGGCTCGGGCAGCTTTCGTATGAACGTCGCGCTCAGCGAGCTGCCGCGTTTCACCGCCATGCCAGAGTCCGGCCCGCATCTCTCCGCCGGCATCATCATGGCGCCCAGCCTAGGCTATATGGAGCGCGCCTTCGCCGACTCGAAGGCGTTTGGTTGGTCGCGCGCGCCGATCGTCGAGATGCTGATCCCCTCGACGCTGGACGACAGCCTCGCCCCGCCCGGCGGGCACGTCGCCAGCCTGTTCTGCCAGCAGTTCAACCCTGTCCTCCCCGATGGCCGAAGCTGGGACGACGCCCGCGAAGCCGCGGCCGACACCATCCTCGATACCATCGAAGGCTACGCGCCCGGCTTTCGCGCCAGCGTGATCGCGCGCCAGATCCACTCGCCGCTCGACCTCGAACGCAAGTTCGGGCTGGCGGGCGGCGACATCTTCCACGGCCGGATGTCGCTCGATCAGCTCTGGGCGGCGCGGCCAGTGCTGGGGCATGGCCGCTATCGGATGCCGATCGCCGGCCTCTATCTCTGCGGCGCCGGCGCGCATCCGGGCGGCGGCGTCACCGGCGCGCCCGGCCACAACGCCGCGCGCGCGATCCTCGCCGACCGGGGCTTGGCGGCCCGCCTTCGCCTGCGCTAGGCGGACGCGATGAACGCACCCCTTCGGCTCTACAATTCGCTCACGCGCGCGATCGAGGACTTCCGCCCGATCGATCCGGCGGAGGTGCGCATCTACACCTGTGGGCCGACGGTCTATAACTACCAGCACATCGGCAACATGCGCGCCTTCCTGTTCGCCGACACGCTCGGCCGGACGATGCGCTGGAAGGGCTATGGCCTGCGCCACATCATCAACATCACCGATGTCGGCCACCTGACCAGCGACGCCGACGCCGGCGCCGACAAGATGGAGGCTGCGGCCGCGCGGGAGGCGAAGTCGATCTGGGAGATCGCGGCGCATTACACCGACGCGTTCAAGGTCGACGTCGCGCGGCTCAACATCACCCCGCCCGCCAAATGGACGGTCGCCACCGACTATATCGAGCCGATGATCGAGTTCGCGAAAACGATCGCCGACGCGCATTGCTACCAGCTGGGCAGCGGGCTTTATTTCGACGTGTCGACCGTGCCCGATTACGGCCGCCTCGCGCGCGCGGCGACCGATGTCGGCGAAAGCCGGATCGACCCCATTGACGGCAAGCGAAATCCACAGGATTTCGCAATCTGGCGCACCTCTCCGCCGGGCGAACAGCGTCAGATGGAGTGGGATTCGCCCTGGGGGCGCGGCGCGCCGGGCTGGCATCTCGAATGTTCGGTGATGAGCCGGATCGAGCTTGGCCAGCCGTTCGACATCCACACCGGCGGCATCGACCACCGCGAGATCCATCATCCCAACGAGATCGCCCAGAACCAGGCGCATTGCGGCTGTACCGATGCCGAACCCGGCTTCACCGGTGCGAAGCTGTGGATGCACAACAATTTCCTCGTCGATCGCGGCGGCAAGATGTCGAAGTCGGCGGGCGAGTTCCTGCGGCTCCAGACGCTGATCGATCGCGGCATTCACCCGCTGTCCTACCGCCTGATGTGCCTGTCGGCGCATTATCGAAGTGAGCTCGAATTCACCTGGGAAAGCGCGCTGGCGGCGCAGACCCGGCTCAAGCGGCTGGTACAGGCGGTGGAGAAGCTGCGCGCCCCCCCCGACAAGCCGTCGCGCGGGACGCCCGATCGTTATCGCGAGGCGTTCGACGCGGCGATCAGCGACGACCTCAACACCGCGCGCGCGCTTCCGATCGTGGACGAGGCGCTGGCGGACAAGGCGCTGTCGCCGGCCGATCGTCTGGCGCTGGCAGCCGAGTTCGACGCGGTGTTGGGGCTGGAGCTTACGACGATCACCCGCGCCGACCTGCGCGTGCGGCCGGTGGATGCCTCGATCGACGAGGCGGGCATCGAGGCGAAGCTCGCCGACCGGCGCGAGGCGCGGGCGGCTAAGGACTTCATGAGGTCGGACGTCCTGCGCGATGAGCTGATCGCGGCGGGTGTCGAGGTGATGGACGGCGATCCGCTAGGGTGGGACTGGCGGCTTTAGGCCGGAGCTTTAGCCAGCTCCCAACCCGTTCGTGCTGAGCTTGTCGAAGCACGTGCCTCCAGCGCTGCGCTCCGCTACACGTCCTTCGACAAGCTCAGGACGAACGGTAGTAAACATGCGCCCGCCACCACGCCACCTACCCCGGCGGAGGCCGGGGTCCAGAGCCAAGCAACTCGACGTTCGTAGCCCTGGACCCCGGCCTTCGCCGGGGTACAAGATACGTCAACTCTCGGGATATTTCACCGAGCACCCGTAGGGCCGGCTCTCCGCGACCGAGACCGGCTCGCCCGCCTTCATCTCAGCCAGCGCCGCGGTGACGTGGTTGCGCGCGCCCGCGATGTCGCCGGCGTTCGCGGTGGGCTTGTCGTCAATCCCGCCCTGATAGACGAGCTTGCCCGCCGGATCGATGATGTAGAGGTGCGGCGTCGTCTTGGCGCCATAACCCTTGCCCACCACGCCGCGCGGATCGAGCAGGTAGCGCGTCGCCTTCGACCCGTCCTTGGCGAACTGCGCCTGCGCCTCGGCCGGGGTCATGTTCCCCTGCTTGCCCGGCGCGCCGGAGTTGATCGTCAGCCAGACCGCGCCGCCCGCGGTCGCGGCCGCCTGCGTGCGCTGCATGTTGCCGCTGTCGTAATGCTTGCGCACGAAGGGACAGCCGGGATTGTGCCACTCGAGCACGACGGTCTTGCCCTTGTAGTCGGACAGCGCGACGTTGCGGCCGGCCATGTCGGTCAGCCGGAAATTGCCCGCCGCGGCGCCGGTCGTCTGCTGCGCGATCCCGGGCGCCGTCAGCGCCGCGACTGCTAGGCCAAGCATCATCGCCTTCATCGTTCGCTCTCCCTCATGACCCGATCCCCGCCTTGGCCGGCAGGTCGGCCAGCATCGCGGGGGTCAGCACCTGCGGCAGCACGCGCGGCTGCGCCGCTCCCGGAGCGTACCACAGGTAGAGCGGCACGCCCGCACGGTTATGCGCCTCGATGAAGCGGCCGAGCGCCGGATCGCCATCGGTCCAGTCGCCGACCAGCACCTCGACCCCGCCCTTCTCGAACGCGTCGGCGACGGTGTCGGTCTCGATCGCCACCTTCTCGTTGACCTTGCACGTCACGCACCAGTCCGCGGTGAAATAGGCGAAGACGGGCTTGTTCGCCTGACGCAGCGCGGCGAGCCGCGCCTCGCTGAACGGCTGGCCGTAATCGGCGGCGGGTCGCACGGCCTCGGGCCGCAGCAGCAGCGCGGCGCCGAGCGAAATCGCCAGCAGCGGGATCGACAACCCCCAGGGAACGGGCGCGCCCTTGCGCTGGCGCGTCCCGACCGCGAGCAGCGCAAAGGCCATCAGCAGCACCGCAAGCGCACCGACGACCAGCCCCTGTCCGCCCGCCTGCCGCCACAGCACCCAGCCGAGCGCGAGCGACGTCAGGAACATCGGCACCGACAGCACGCGGCGCAGCGTTGCCATCCACGGCCCGGGCTTCGGCAGCCGCCGCCGCAGCGCCGGCACGAACCCGATCGCCAGGAACGGCAGCGCCAGCCCCAGTCCTAGCCCCGCGAACACCGCCAGCGCCGCGGCGGTCGGCAGGATCAGCGCCGCACCCAGCGCCGCCCCCATGAATGGCCCGGTGCATGGCGTCGCCACGAAAGCAGCCAGCGCACCGGTCAGGAACGCACCGCCCTTGCCCCCCGCCGCCAGCCGGTTGATCGCACCCGGCGCCGACAGTTCGAACAGCCCGGCCAGGTTGAGCGCGATGCCCGTGACGAGCAGCAGGAGCACGAGGATGACGCGCGGGTCCTGAAGCTGAAATGCCCAGCCGACGCTCGCGCCGCCAGCCCTTAGCGCCAGGATCGCGCCGCCCAGCGCCAGGCAGACGAGGATCACGCCCGCCGAATAGGCAAGCGCCTCGGCGCGCGCGCCGCGTTCGCCGCCGCCGGCCCTTGCGAGGCTCAATGCCTTGAGGCTGAGGATCGGGAAGACGCACGGCATGACGTTGAGGATCAGCCCGCCCAGGATCGCGCCGCCGAATGCGGCGAGCGCGGTTGCCCAGCTGAACGCCGCCTCCGGTCGCACCGGCGCCACCGTGCCCGGCGCCGCCCGCACGGCGAAGCCGCGACCGTCCCCCAGCGCGAGCACACCCGCGATCTCACCCGGCGTCTTGCCGCCCGCCTGTGTGTCGATCACGAGCCGATCGCCGTCCCGGCCGACGCTCTGCGGCGCGGCATAGGCGACGGCGCCGTCGGTCAGCGGGAAGAAGTAAGGGTCGGGCGCAGTCTGATCGGCGGGCCAGGGCACCGCGATGCGCGTGCGGCCATTCTCGACCTGGAACACCGCGGGGCTGCCGAGAGGCTTGGGCATCGCCGTGCGCCACGCATCGAACTGCGCGCGCCGCTCGGGCCGAATCGCGCCATCGCCGACGGTGAGCATGGTAGAGAGCTGCGCAGTTTCGGGCACGCAGATCTCGTTGGTGCAGACGAGGTAATCCGCCTTGACCGCGATCGGCAGCTTCGTGCCCGGGGCCAGACCAGTCGGGAGCTTGAGCCGCACGAACTGCGCGAATGGGCCTTCGTAGACGTAATTCATCAGCCCGCCGATCACGAGCCGGTGCGGCACCGGATATTCGAGCGCCCCCGCGGTCAGGCCGGCGGGGAGCGTCCAGTTCAGCGTCGTCTCGATCCCGGCATCGCCAGGGTTCTTCCAATAGCCATGCCAGCCGGGATCGGGCTTCGACGCGAGCGCCAGCGTGACCTCGCTTCCCGGCGCGGGCGTGTCGCTTTCCGCAACGAGTTCGATCGCGATGTGCCGCGGCTGCGCGGCCAGCTGTGCGGCGGCGGGCGCGGTGAGGAAGAGCGCAACGAGCAGTGCGAGCAGGCGAACGATCATGGCCCCAGCCTATCCCGCCGGCGACCCCGGCGCCACTGGACCTTCGACCCAAAAAGAAAGGCCAGCCCCAGAAGGGACCGGCCTGAAAGTTTTAGGAGAGGATGCCTGAAAGGCAGGGTCTTTTTGCGTTGCAGCGAGAAATGTTGCAAGTGCGAACAACATCAATGCAGTTGCATCTTCTGCAATCACCAAGTGCATCAGTCGAGATTGACCCGGCCCCGCCCGCTCTTGATCGCGCCGCGCCGCGCCTTGGCATCCACGCGCCGCGTCTGGGAGGCGCGCGTCGGCTTGGTCGCACGCCGCGCCTTCGGCACGATCGTCGCCTCGCGGATCAGCGCCACCAGCCGCTCGCGCGCGTCGCGCCGGTTCATCTCCTGTGATCGGGCGCCGTCGGCGCGGATCACCAGCACACCGCCCTGTGTCATGCGATGGCCGGCCAGCTCGGCGAGACGCAGCTTCACGCGTTCCGGCAGATTGGGGGACGCGCCGACGTCGAAGCGCAGCTGCACCGCGCTGTCGGTGGTGTTCACATGCTGTCCGCCTGGCCCCGCGGCACGCGTGAAGCGTTCCTCCAGTTCCTCGCTGTCGATCGCGATCGCGCGGGTGATGAGGATCCGGGGCATGACAAGCTCCTGACAGGTCGGTCGCGCCGCCGTCAGCATCGCGGCGTGAAACGATCCGTTTCCATGGTTTCCGTTTTCGCGCCAGGGCCGATCGCCTATCTCCGGCTCAACCAAGGAGATATTCGATGATCGACAAACGGTCTTTCGCTTCGCTCGGCCATGCCGATCATGGCTGGCTCAACGCGCGGCATCATTTCTCGTTCGCCAACTATTACGATCCCGCACGCATGGGATGGGGTGCGATCCGCGTCTGGAACGACGACGAGATCGCCGCGAACAGCGGCTTCCCGCCGCATCCGCATCGGGACATGGAGATCATCACCTATGTCCGATCGGGCGCGATCACGCATCAGGACTCGATGGGCAACCAGGGACGCACCGGCGCTGGCGACGTCCAGGTGATGTCGGCCGGAACCGGCGTCCGCCACGCCGAGTATAATCTGGAAGGCGAGACGACGACGCTGTTCCAGATCTGGATCGAGCCCAAGCGCAAGGGCGGCGCGCCGAGCTGGGGCGCGAAGCCCTTCCCCAAGGGCGAGCGCTCGGGCCGGTTCGTCACGCTGGCAAGCGGGTTCGAAGGTGACGGCGACGCGCTGCCGATCCGTGCCGATGCGCGCGTGATGGGCGCCACGCTGAAGGCAGGCGAGAGCGTCGAGCACACGGTCGGGGATGGCCGCCACGCCTATCTCGTCTCCGCCACCGGTGTGATCGAGATCGATGGCGAGCGGTTCGAGGCGCGCGACGGCGCGGCGCTGACCGGCGGCAAGACCTACACGATCCGCGCGGTCGAAGAGGCCGAACTGGTCCTCGTCGACAGCGAATAAGCGTTCGGCGCCCGCATCCCTCCAGCGGGCGCCCGGGAGGAAGGCAAATCCCCTACCCCCGCCTTCCTCCCAACTCTTCCATGCATCAGGAGACACGACGATGGCAAAGGTTCTGGTCCTCTATTACTCGTCCTATGGGCACATGTCGCAGATGGCGGACGCGGTGGCCGATGGGGCACGCGCCGGCGGCGCGCAGGTCGACGTGCTGCGCGTGCCCGAAACCGCCCCGGCCGAGGTCGCGGCGGCCGCGGGGTTCAAGTCGGACCACACCCACGCCGTCATCGACAATGTCGAGAAGCTCGCCGACTATGATGCGATCGTCATCGGCAGCCCGACGCGCTTCGGTCGCATGTCGAGCCAGATGGCCAGCTTCCTCGACCAGGCAGGCGGGCTGTGGTTCCGCGGCGCGCTGAACGGCAAGGTCGGCGCTGCCTTCACCTCGACCGCGACGCAGCATGGCGGTCAGGAGACGACGTTGTTCTCGATCATCACCAACCTCTTGCACTTCGGCATGACGGTGGTCTGTCTCGACTATGGCTATCAGGCACAGATGTCGAACGACGCGGTCAATGGCGGCACGCCGTACGGCGCGTCGACGATCGCCAATGGCGACGGCAGCCGCATGCCGAGCGAGGTCGAGCTCGACGGCGCCCGCTATCAGGGCAAGCGCGTGGCCGAGACTGCGGCGAAGCTGTTCGGCTAGGTTCAGCTAGGGGGCGGCCATTTCGGCCACCCCCTCGCCCTTACTCCGCCGCTTGCACCAGCGGCGCTTCCTTCCACACCAGCACCGGCTTGCGCGCAGCCAGCGTCTCGTCGAGCCGGCGTCGCGGCGCATAATGCGGCGCGGCCTTGAGCGAGGCATCGCCCGCCTTCGCCCGCTCCGCCACGCTTCCCAACGCATCGATGAACTGGTCGAGCGCCGCCTTCGACTCGGTTTCGGTCGGCTCCACCAGCATCGCGCCGTGAACGACCAGCGGGAAATAGACCGTCATCGGGTGGAAGCCCTCGTCGATCAGTCCCTTGGCAACGTCGAGCGTCGAGAAGCCCGCCGGGAAGCCGTCGTCGCTGAAAAGCGCCTCGTGCATGCACGGCCCGCTCTTGGCGAAAGGCGCGGCGAGCGCGCCCTCCAGCCTGCGCAGCACGTAATTGGCGTTGAGCACCGCATCGCCCGACACCTGGCGCAGGCCGTCGGCGCCGTGGCTGAGGATATAGGTCAGCGCCCGCGTGAACATGCCCATCTGGCCATGAAATGCGGTCATCCGGCCGAAGCTGTCGGGGTGGCGATCCCCGACCGTCTCCTCCTCGACCAAGGTGATATGGCCATCGCCATAGCGCTCGGTGAACGGCAGCGGGCCATAGGGCGACAGCGCCTCCGACAGCACCACCGGCCCCGACCCCGGCCCGCCGCCGCCATGGGGGGTCGAGAAGGTCTTGTGGAGGTTGATGTGCATGGCATCGACGCCCAGGTCGCCCGGTCGCACCCGCCCGACGATCGCGTTGAAGTTGGCGCCGTCGCAATAGACATAACCGCCAGCTTCATGAACGGCATCCGAGATGATCTTCAGATCGCGTTCGAACAGGCCGCAGGTGTTCGGATTGGTGATCATCACGCCCGCGACGTCGGGGCCCAGCCGGCTCTTCAGCGCCTCGGTATCGACGCGCCCCTCGTCGGTCGCGGGGATATTCTCGACCGTGAAGCCGGCGAACGCCGCGGTTGCGGGGTTGGTCCCGTGCGCGCTTTCGGGGACGAGGATGATCTTGCGATGCCCCTCCCCGCGTGCCTCCAGCGCCGCCTTGATGCACAGGATGCCGCACAGTTCGCCATGCGCGCCCGCCTTGGGGCTCATCGCGACGCCATGCATGCCGGTCAGGTCGATCAGCCAGAAGGCGAGTTCGTTGATGACGCCGAGCGCGCCCTGCACCGTGTCGACGGGCTGGAGCGGATGGATGTCGGCAAAGCCCGGCATCCGCGCCACGCGCTCGTTGAGCCGCGGATTGTGCTTCATCGTGCAGGAACCGAGCGGGAACAGCCCCAGGTCGATCGCGTAATTCTGGCGACTGAGGCGCGTATAGTGCCGTACCGTCTCCGGCTCCGACAGGCCCGGCAGCCCAATCGGCTTGGCGCGCGCGAGCGACCCAAGCCGGCTGGCCCCCTTCGGCACTTCCGGCAGGTCGACGCCCGTGGTCTCGCTCGTCCCGATCTGGAAGATCAGCGGCTCTTCCAGCATCAGCGCGCGGTTGCCCGTCGTCGTGACGGGCGCATCGCCGTCCACCGCGTTCATCTCGGGCTTCCACCCGCTCTGGTTGATCGCGTTCATGCCAGCACCTCCTCGAGCGCAGCGGCAAGCTGTTCGACATCGTCCCCGGTCGCCGTCTCGGTCACCGCCACGACCAGGCCGCGCTCCAGCGCCTGCACGCCCGGATAGAGCCGGCCGAGCGACACACCCGCCAGGATGCGGCGATCGGCGAGTTCGCGGACGATCGGTCGCGCCTCCTTCGACAGCTTGAGCGTGAACTCGTTGAAGAAGGTCGGCGTCACCAGCTCGACCCCCGGCACCTGCGCCAGCCGGTCGGTCGCAGCGCTCGCGGCAAGGTGGTTGGCCTCCGCCAGCCCGCGCAGCCCCGCCTCGCCCAGCAAGGTCATGTGGATCGAGAAGGCCAGCGCACAAAGCCCTGAATTGGTGCAGATATTCGACGTCGCCTTCTCACGCCGGATATGCTGCTCGCGCGTGGAGAGCGTTAGCACGAAGCCGCGCTTGCCCTGCGCATCGACGGTCTCGCCGCACAGCCGGCCCGGCATCTGGCGGACATATTTCTCCTTGCAGCCGAACAGGCCGACATAAGGTCCGCCGAACTGGAGCCCGACGCCTAACGACTGCCCCTCGCCAACGACGATGTCGGCGCCCATCTCGCCCGGCGACCGGATCACGCCCAGCGCCACCGGCTCGGTCACGACCGCGACGAGCAGCGCCTTCTTGGCCTGGCATGCGGCGGCAAGCGCCGACAGGTCGGCGATGCGGCCGAGGATGTCGGGATACTGGACGACGACGCAGGAGGTTTCGTCGTCGATCGCGGCGATCAGCGCGTCGATGTCGCCTTCGGGCGCCAACTCGGGCAGCGACGCATGCACGTCGTCGCCGGTGAACTTCGCCATCGTCGTCGCGACCGAGACGTAATGCGGGTGCAGCCCGTTCGACAGGATCGCCTTGGCCCGCCGCGTCACCCGCCGCGCCATCACGATCGCTTCCCAGCACGCGGTCGAGCCGTCGTACATCGATGCATTGGCGACGTCGGTCCCGAGCAGGCGCGCGACCTGCGTCTGGAACTCGAACAGCATCTGCAGCGTGCCCTGCGCGATCTCGGGCTGATAGGGCGTGTAGGCGGTCAGGAACTCACCGCGCTGGATCAGGTGATCGACGCTGGCGGGCACATGGTGCCGATACGCGCCGCAGCCGAGGAAGAACGGCACCTCGCCGGCGACGAGGTTCTGGCGCGCGAGCGCGGCCATGTGCCGCTCGACCGAAAGCTCGCTGGCATGGAGCGGCAGGCCTTCGATCGGACCGTCGAGCCGCGCAGCTTCGGGCACGTCGGCGAACAACGTATCGATCGAAGGCGCGCCGATTACGCGGAGCATGTCGGTGCGATCGGCGTCGGTGAGAGGTAGGTAGCGCATTCAATGTCCTCCCCCCTCCCCTTCAGGGGAGGGGCAGGGGGTGGGGAGCGTCTCACCGAGACCAGCGCCCGCGGCTACGCCCCACCCCAACCCCTCCCCTGAAGGGGAGAGGCTATTTGGCTTCAAAGCGTTGCGACGAATGCCTTGTACGCCGCTTCATCCATCAGCCCGTCGAGCTCGCCGCGGTCGCCCAGCGTCAGCTTGAAGAACCAGCCAGCGCCTTCCGGATCGCTGTTCACCAGCGACGGATCGTCGGTCAGCGCGGCATTGCCCTCGACCACCGTGCCGGTGACGGGGGCATAGACGTCGCTTGCGGCCTTGACGCTCTCGACCACCGCCGCCTCGCCGCCCTTGGCGACGTCGCGGCCCTGCTCGGGCACTTCGACGAAGACGATGTCGCCGAGCTGCGCCTGTGCATAGTCGGTGATGCCCACGGTCGCGGTATCGCCCTCGACCTCGATCCATTCATGCTCGTCGGTGAAATATCGCGTCACTTGGGCGCTCCCTTGCGGACATAGCGGTGGGGGACGAAGGGCATCGGCACGACGCGTGCGGCGTGCGGCTTGCCCCGCTGAAGAAGGGTAAGGTCGGTGCCCGGCACGGCGAGCGCGGCGGGGACGAAGGCGATCGCGATCGGCTGGCCGACGCTCGGCGCGAATCCGCCGGAGGTGACGCGGCCGATCGGCGCGCCCTCGCCATCGACGACGAGCGCGCCCTCGCGCACCGGCTGGCGCCCCTCGACGATCACGCCGACGCGCTTCATCGCGCTGCCACCGGCATGTTCGCCAAGTACACGCTCGGCGCCCGGAAAGCCGCCGGCATCGCGCCGCCGCTTCGACAGCGCGAAGCCGAGATCGGCCTCAACCGGCGTCGTCTCGGGCGTCAGGTCATGGCCATAGAGCGGCAGCCCGGCCTCGAGCCGCAGCGAATCGCGCGCGCCCAGGCCGATCGGCTTGACCTCGGGCTCGGCGACCAGTGCGTCGGCCAGCGCCTCGACGGCATCCTCAGGCACCGAAATCTCGAAACCGTCCTCGCCGGTATAGCCGGAGCGGCTGATCCAGAGCGCGGCGCCGTTCCAGTCGAACGCACCCGCTTGCATGAAGCCGAGCGCGGCGACGCCGGGCACCAGCCGGTCCAGCACCTCGACCGCCTTCGGTCCCTGCAACGCCAGCAGCGCGCGCTCGTCGAGCAGGTTTAGCGTGATCGCGTCGTCCAGCCGCTCGCGCAGATGGGCCATGTCGTCCCACTTGGTCGCGCCGTTGACGACCATGTAGAAGGCGCCCTCACCCTCCCCCAGCGGATCGCCGGCGGGCAGGCGCGCGAGCATCAGGTCGTCCAGGATGCCGCCATCGTCGGCGAGCAGCAGCGAGTAACGCTGCCGCCCTTCGCCCAGCCCCGCGACGTCGGCCGGCAGGAGTGCTTCCAGCGCCTCGACGACGTTCGGCCCTGCGATGCGCAGCTGGCCCATATGGCTGACGTCGAACAGCCCCGCAGCCTCGCGCACCCACAGGTGCTCGGCCATGATGCCTTCGTACTGGATCGGCATGTGATAGCCGGCGAACTCGACCATCCGCGCACCGTTGGCCCGATGCCAGGCATCGAGCGGGAGCGACAGCGTCTCGATGGGCTCGAGCTCGTCTTCGGCAAGCGTTTCGGTCAACAGGCGGCTCCGCAAGCGACGGGTTGGCAACGATGCAGGTCCACCCAACGGTCGAACGCGGCATCGCCCCCTCTGTCACGGGAACCTGAGAGCTTTCCTCCGAGCGTGGCCGGAGTTACCCCTTCGGTGGGCGCCGGGCACGAACCCGCCGCCGCTTTCCAGAGCATCGCACGACCCGCGCGGTCCTTGGCACCTGAGAGATTCCGGGGCGGTTGCTCCTTCGGTGGCGAGCCTTACGGCCCGCACTCTCCCGCGCGGTTTCGCCGGTCAAACCGGCAGCGACGCGCAAACGGTGTCGCGGCAGTGCAGCAGTGTCAATCACGCCGCCGATGGCGCTGAGACATTTTGGCGACGGGTACCTGCTTTCGCCCGACAAGCGGCAGCGAATGCTTGCCAAGCCCACATTGCTCGCGCAATCATGCGTTCAGAATAGCGAAACATTCGCATACAAGAAGATTATCGGGGAGTGGATGATGCGTCAGGGCGCACGTCGAATCGAGCAGGCATGACTGCTGCCGGACTGCACGTCGCGCGCTTGGCCGATGCCGCCGGGCCGACGGTCCGCAATGCCGTGACGGCGCTGCTCCGTGAACTCGGCCTCACGACGATCTTCGGCAATCCTGGCTCGACCGAGCTGCCCATGTTCCGCGATCTACCCGCCGACTTCCGCTACGAACTCGGCCTCCAGGAATCGATCGTCCTCGCCATGGCCGACGGCTTTGCGCAGGCGACGCGGCGCGCGGCGCTCGTCAACCTGCACAGCTCGGCCGGGGTCGGCCACGCGATGGGCAACCTCTTCACCGCCTATCGCAACCAGACGCCGCTGGTCGTGACCGCCGGCCAGCAGGCGCGATCGATCCTGCCAAACGACCCCTTCCTCTATGCCGAGCGCGCGACCGAACTGCCCCGCCCGTTCGTCAAATGGGCGTGCGAGCCGGCGCGGGCGGAGGACGTGCCCGCCGCGATCCTGCGCGCCTGGAACGTCGCGATGCAGGCGCCGCGTGGCCCCACCTTCGTCTCGATCCCGATCGACGATTGGGAGCGTCCCTGCCGGCCGATCGCGATCGCGCGCACCAGCAACCGCGTCGCCCCCGATCCCGACGCGCTCGAAACTGCCGCCACGCTGCTCGACCGCGCCGACCGGATCGCGATCGTTGCTGGCGCCGGCGTCGCGCATGACGATGCCCGCTCGGCGCTGCTGACGCTCGCCGACCGGGTCGACGCCGGCGTGTGGATCGCCCCGATGGCGGCGCGCAACCCGTTCCCCGAGGACCACGCGCGCTTCCGCGGCTTCCTCCCCGCCTCGCGCGAGGCGATCGTCGCGGCGCTCGCCGGCCATGACGCGGTGCTCGTGCTCGGCGCCCCGGTTTTCGTCCAGCATGTCGAGGGCGCTGGGCCGTTCGTGCCCGAAGGCGCGCAGCTCATCCAGATCGGCAACGATCCCGATCAGGCCGCGCGGCTGCCCGCCGGGCTCGGCATCGTCGGCGATCTCTGCCTCGCTCTGCCCGCCCTGACCCAGCGGCTTCGCCCTCGTCCGGCAAGCGTCATGACGTCAGCGACAGCGCCATCGCCGTCCCCTGACACGCTGACCGACGCGCTGCTGATGAGCCGCCTCGCTGCGCTTCGCCCCGATCGCCTCGCCATCGTCGAGGAGGCGCCGAGCACGCGCGGGCCGCTGCACGACTTCTTTCCCATCCGCGCGGAGGACGAGTTCCACACCTGCGCCAGCGGCGGCCTGGGCCACGGCCTTCCCGCCGCGGTCGGGGTGGCGCTTGCACGACCCGACGTGCCCATCCTTTGCCTGCTCGGCGACGGGTCGGCGATGTACGCGATCCAGGGGCTGTGGTCCGCGGCGCAGGCCGGCGCCGACATCGCCTTCGTCATCGTCAACAACGGCGGCTACGCCGCGCTCGACCAGTTCGGCGCGCTGTTCGGGATCGAGGTGGTGGGGTCGAAGCTACCCGGCATCGACTTCGTCAAGCTGGCCGAGGCGCAGGGCATGCCCGCGACGCGGGTCGCCGATCCGGGCCACCTCGACGACGCCATCCGCGCGCTGTTCGCCGCCCGCGGTCCGCGCCTCCTGGAAATAATCGTCACTTGCCAAACCGACGCGGTCCAACAAGAGGCCGCGCAAACAGAGGGGAAATCATGAAGCTACTCACCACCGCGCTCGTCGCGCTGCTCGCGTCGACCAGCGCCTATGCCCAGACCTCGCCCACCGGCGATGGCACCGGCGATCCCGCGCAGCAGACGCCCGTCGCCGATCCCGCCGCACAGGCCGATCCCGGCGACATCATCGTCACCGCGCAGAAGCGCGAGCAGAGCCTTCAGGACGTCAGCGCCGCGGTCACCGCGGTCGGCGCCGACCGCCTCGCCACCGCCCAGGTCGCGAGCCTCCAGGATCTGCAGACGATCGTCCCGTCGGTGAATTTCGGCAGCGACTTCAACCAGGCCAAGATCTTCATCCGCGGCGTCGGCGCCAACACCTCGACCACGGGCAGCTCGACCGGCGTCGCGCTCCACGTCGACGGCGTCTATATCGCGCGTGCCGAGGCACAGCTCACCTCGCTGTTCGACCTGGAGCGCGTCGAGGTGCTGCGCGGGCCGCAGGGCACGCTGTACGGCCGCAACGCGGTCGGCGGCTCGGTCAACCTCATCACCGCCAAGCCGACCTCGACCTTCTCGGGCTATGCGCGGCTCACCTACGGCAACTACAACCAGATCTTTGCCGAGACCGCGGTCAGCGGACCGATCACCGACTGGCTGCGCGCCCGCGTCGCCGTCCGCACCGAGAACCGCGACGGCTTCGGCGAGAACCCGGTCACCGGCCGGGATGTCGACGACCTCAAGCGTCGCATGGCGCGCGCGCAGTTCGACTTCGACTTGGGCAGCCAGGCAAGCTTCCTGCTGTCGGGCGAGTATTTCCGCCAGGACGATTCGTCGGGCGCGATCCACTATCTTCGCGCCTCGTTCCCCGGCGTCGCCCGCCTCGCGCCGCTCGGCGTCGGCGGCTATGCGGTCCGCCCCCGCGATCTTGCGAGCGAGAGCCAGGTCGGCACCGATACCGAGACGTGGGCGGTCACCGGCACGTTCCGCTGGGACCTGACCGACGAGATCGGCATCACCAACATCACCAATTATCGCCGGTTCAGGAGCTCGCTGTTCCAGGATCTCGACCTGTCGGCGGTCATCAACAGCCTGGCCACCAACGGCCAGGCGACGACCAACCAGGAACGCCGGATCGATTCGAAGCAGTTCAGCAACGAGCTTCAGCTCAACTATACCGGCGATCTCGGCAGCCTCGTTCTCGGCGCCTTCTATTTTCATGAGCGGCAGCGGCCGATCGACAACGTCGGCCTGGCGCCCCGCAACGGACAGCTCAGCAACATCGCCGTGCTCCAGGCGGCGGGCATCAGCCTCGACGAGGCGTTCGGGCTTTGCGGCTATGGCCCCGGCACGCTCGCCAACGGCGGGCTGATCGCGCCGAAGCGGGTCTGCACCCGGTCGAACCTCGGCACCCGCGCCTTTGCCGTGTTCGGTCAGGCCAACATCGCGCTGGGCGGGCTGTTCGGCGACGGGCTCGACGGCTTGGCGCTCAAGATCGGCGGCCGCTACAGCGCGGAGACGGCGTCGTCGGAGAACCCGTCGATCGTCATCACCCGCAACGGCCTGGGCCCGGTGCTCCGCTACACCGCCGACCAGACGCGGCGTCAGCGCACCTTCCGCGACTTCACGCCTGAGCTCGGGCTCGAGTGGAAGATCAACCCCGACCTGCTCGCCTATTACACCTATTCGGAGGGCTTCAAGGCGGGTTCGGGCGAGAACGCGTCGGGCTCGCGCACGATCGTCGATCCCGAGACGATTCAGAACCACGAGGCGGGGATCAAGGCGACGCTGGCACCCGGCTATACGCTCAACCTCGCGGCCTATACCTACACGCTCGACGGCCTTCAGCTCAACAAGACGATCGCTGGCGGACCAACGGGTTACACGACGATCTTCGAGAATGCGGCGAGCACCGAGGCGAAGGGCATCGAGGCCGAGGCGTTCATCCGTCCCACCCCGAACCTGCGCTTCTCGGGCGCCGTCTCCTACACCGATGCCAAGTTCGAGGATTACTTGACGCTCGATCCGCTCAACCCGGCGAACGTCGCGACCCCGGGGGCGCCGGCCTACAACGCCGTTACCAATCCCAATCCGATCGCGTTCGGCGCGCCGGGCAGCGGCAACATCCAGCTTGCCGGCAATCGCACGCGCAACACGCCCGAATGGGCCTGGAACGTCCATGGCGAATGGGACGTGCCGGGCGGCGAGGAGTATCTGAACGGCAAGCTGACCGCCGCCGCGGACGTTTCGTACAAAAGCCGCATCTATTTCAGCGAGTTCGAGCGCGATATCGAAAGCTCGCGCGCATTCACGATGGTGGACGGCTCGCTCAGCTACCTGACGATGGATCGCAAGCTGAAGGTCGACCTGTTCGTCAAGAACGCGTTCGACACCTTCCGTCCGTCGTCCACCTTCGCGCTGGCGACGGGGCGGCTGATCGGCGTCACCTATCTGCCGCCGCGCACCTATGGCATCGCGCTCGGCTACAACTTCTAAGGGAGACGGGGCATGGGGCTGACCGACGATGAACGCCGCGCGATCGAATTGGACTGTACGCGGCTGGTCAGCCTCTATGCCAAGCTGAACGATGAGGCGCGGTGGCTGGAAGTCGCCGCGCTCTATGCCGAGGATGGCGTGATGGCCCGGCCGACCGCGCCCGATGCGCCGATCGTCGGGCGCGACGCCATCCTCGCCGCCTTTACCGCACGCCCCCCGCGCACGACGCGGCATGTCTGCTCGAACATCGTCATCGACGTGGAGAACGCGAACCACGCCGCAGGGTCGAGCGTGATGCTGCTGTTCACGGGCTATGGCGCGCCGCTCGTCGGCAATTTCGACGACCGCTTCGTCCGCACGCCCGAGGGTTGGCGCTTTGCCGAGCGGCGCGGGTCGCTCACCTTCGCGCCCGACTGACGCGCGGTATAACGGTTCGATGCCCGACTCGCCCCCCGCCCCCGCCACCGTCAAGTCGGCAATGCGCACGCTCGACATCCTCGAATATGTCGTCGCCCATGGCCGGCCGCTGGTGGCGCAGGAGATTGCCGGGGCGCTGCTGATCCCTGTCTCCAGCCTTTCCTATCTCCTGACGACGCTGGTCGAGCGTGGCTATCTCGCGCGTGACGGCCGCCGCTACTCGGCCGGCCCCCGGCTCGAGCGGCTGCACGCCCGCGCCCCCGCCTTCTCGCTCGCCGAGCGCGCCGCGCCGCTGGTCCGCGCGCTTCGCGTCCAGCTCAACGAAACCGCGTCCTTCTTCGTCCGACGCGGCTGGGAGTGCGAGGCGCTGGTGACCGAGAGCAGCGACCACGCGCTCCGCTACGCCGTCCAGACCGGCCGCCGCGTCCCCCTCCACGGCTTTGCCGCCGGCAAGGCGCTGATGGCGTCGCTGGAGGACGAGGAACTCGAGCGCTATTTCGCCGAGACCGAGCGCGTCCGCTTCACTCCCACCACCATCTGCTCCGAAGCCGGCCTCCGCGCCGAGATCTACGCGATCCGCTCGACCGGGTTCGCGCACACGCGGGAGGAGCACACCCCCGGCATCCGCGGCATCGCCCGGCCCGCGACCGTCGACGGTGAGACGATCGGCGCGTTCGCCTTCGCAATCCCGATCGTCCGATACGACGACGCTACCGACGTGCGCGCGGCAGCGTTGCTCCAGCGCATCACAGATCTAATCGCGGCAAGCTGAGGCTCGCGCCTCTCGCAAGCTGCGATGAAGCGCGCTAGGCGTGCGACCGTGCGTTGGAACCCGATCCTTTTGGCGGCTGCGGCCCTATCCACTTCCGCCGTTCCGGCAATGCCCGAGGAGGCTTCTCCCGTGCTCGCGCGCGATGCAGAGGCGCGCTGGATCGACTTCGACCTGACACCCGGCAATCAGGTCCGGTTCCAGATGGAGGTGGCGGGCCAGCGCGCCAGCGCCATCCTCGACACCGGCGTCAGCACCAGCGTCGCCTCTCGCCTGTTCGCCACCCGCGCGGGCCTGCGCACCGAGACTTCGCGCGGCGAGCGCGCCGATGCGATCGGCGGGGCGGTCCCGCTCGGCTGGGCACGCGTCGACCGCGTCGCGATCGGCGGCCTCACTCAGGCGAAAGCGCGTTTCGCCGTCGTTGACCTCTCGGCGGTCGCCACTGGCGGGACCGAGCCCGTCGACATGCTGATCGGCAGCGATCTCCTCGCCTGCTGCGCGCTCGACATCGACTATGCCGCGCGCCGTTTCCGCCTGTTGCCGAGCGGGCGGATGCCGTTCACCGGCGCACGCGCGCCGCTCACCCGGCTGCCGCGCAGCGGCGTCTTCTCGACCAGCGCGCTGATCGGGGGGCGACAGGTGCGACCGCTGATCGTCGACACCGGCGACGGCGCCGCGCTCACCCTGTCCCGCACGGGATGGACCGCGCTTCGCACCAAGCCTCGCGCGATCACCAGCGCGGTCGCCTTTGGCCTGGGCGGCGCGATCGAGACCGAGATGGCGGTTCTCCCCGCCGTCCGGTTCGGCACGCTGGGCCCCGTTCCGGTCGAGACACGGATCGAGCCGAGCGGCGGGTTTTCGGACCAGACGGGCACCGCCGGCCGGCTCGGCAACGGACTGTTCCAGCGTTATCGCGTGCTGATGGACGCTCGCGCCGGTCACATCGTCTTCGCGCCCACCCCGGGCTCCGCGCAGGCGCCGCTCAAGTCGACCAGCGGACTGCTCGTCGGCTATGACAGCGGGCGGCTCAGCGTTCTCCACGTCATGCGCGGCAGCCCGGCGGCGACTGCGGGGTGGAAGGTGCGCGACCAGATCTGCACCGTCGACGGTACCGCGGTGCCGCCGCCATCGGGGGGTAGCGTCGACACCGGCTGGTCGGCCGGCGCCCCCGGGCGCGTTGTCGGTTTCGGCATGTGCGACGGCACCGAACGTCGGCTGACGCTCAAGCAATTCTACTGAGCGTGAGCGCGCCGGCTGCCTGGACGCGGCTCGCCGCGCCGCTGATCCTCGTCGCCGCCGCGCTCGCGCTGCGCGTCTGGGACTTCGGCAACCCCGGCATCCATGTCGACGAGCAATTCTATCTGCTGGTCGGTGGCCGGATGTGGGACGGCGCGCTGCCGTTCGTCGACATCTGGGACCGCAAGCCGATCGGGCTGTTCCTGATCTACGCGATCGCCGCTGCGTTCCCTGGAGACGGCATCCTTGCCTATCAGTTGATGGCGACCGCGGCGGCGATCGGCACCGCGTTCGTCGTCCACCGCGCGGCGCTCGCGATCGGCGCGCGGCAGAGCGGGGCGTTGCTTGGCGGCGTCGCGTACCTCTTGTGGCTGCCGATGCTCGGCGGGCGCGGCGGTCAGGCGCCGGTCTTCTACAATCTGCTGGTCGCGGGCGCGGTGCTGATCGTACTCGGTCTGCCCGCTCTTGCCGCCGCGCGCCGCGAACGCGCGATCGTCCTGGCGGGCGCCGCCGCCTGTTTCCTGGCGGGCCTCGCCATCCAGGTGAAGTACACTGCCGCGGTCGAGGGCGCGTTCATCGGTCTCGCCACGCTCTGGTGGCTGCGTCGCGCGGGCGCCCGGCCCGGCACGGTCGCGGTGGCCTCGCTGGTCTTAGCGATGGCGGGGCTTGCGCCGACGCTGGTGGCGCTCGGCTGGTATGCGGCGCTGGGGCGGTCGGCGCTCGACGCCTTCTGGTTCGCCAATTTCAGCTCGATCTTTCTGCGCCCGCCCTACCCGATCGAGGAGCTCGCGATGCGGCTCCTAGGCATCGTCGCGCAGCTGTCGCCGCTGATCGCCTGCGCGCTGCTCGGCTGGCGGTTGAGGGCGCGGCCGACGCCGGGGCCGCTTGCGCTTGCTTATGGCTGGATGATCGCGGCGATCCTCGGCTTCGCGGCGATCGGCACCTTCTTCGACCATTATGCGCTGCCGCTCGTCGCGCCGCTCGCGCTGCTCTCGGCACCGACGTTTGGGCGGCGTCCGCGGGCTGCGGTCGGCGCGATGGGCCTGGGCCTGCTCCTGTTCCTCGCCGAGCGCGCATTCATCGCCGACGACGCGCCCGGCGCGAGGGAGACCGCACGCCTCGTCCGCCTCAACGCACGCGGCGAGTGTCCCTACGTCTTCATCGGCGACACGATCACCTATCACCTGTCGGGCACCTGCCTGCCGACCGCCTACGCCTTTCCCAACCTGCTCGCCTACAACACCGAACAGGGGGCGACCGGGATCGACGAAGGCGCCGAGGTCGGCCGTATCCTCGCGCATCGACCGCCGGTGATCGTCACTTCGACCCGCGCGCTGACGATCTGGAATCCGCAAAGCCTGGCAGCGGTGAAGCAGGCAATGCGCCGCGACTATCGCCGCGTCTGGACGACGCCTCGGAGCGGATGGCGCACGGTCCTTTACCTCAGAAAAGACCTGAACTTTCGCCGCTAAGCGGCTTGATATGGGGCTTTATGGCGCCGTGAACCCGAAGCGGCGGAGGATCGCCTGCCCCTGCCGTCCGACCAGGAAGCGGCGGAATGCCTCCGCCCCCGGATCGCGCGACCGCTTCAACCGCGCCACGGGGTATCGGATCGGCGGGTGGCTGGTCGCCGGAAAGACGCCGACGACGCGTACGCCTTTGGACGCGCTCGCATCGGTCGCATAGACGATGCCGAGCGGCGCCGCGCCGCGTTCGACCAGTGCAAGTGCCGCCCGCACATTCTCCGCGCGAGCGACACGCGATTCGACGCCCCGCCATGCACCCAGCCGCTCCAGCGCCGCGCGGCCATATTTGCCCGCCGGCACCGCATCGGGGTCGGCCATCGCCATTCGCCCGCCGCCGAGCGCGCGTGACAGATCGACGCCGGGCCGCAGCGCCAACCGAACCCGGCTGGTCGCCGGCGCGATCAGGACGAGCCGATTGCCCGCCACATTGGCGCGCGTGCCCGCCGCGATCAGCCCGCGGCGTTCGACATCGTCCATCCAGGGCTCGTCGGCTGACACGAACAGGTCGGCGGGCGCGCCTGCCGCGATCTGCCGCGCGAGCGCCGACGATGCCGCGAACGACAGGACCGGCTTTGCCCGCCCGCCGCGCGCGTAGGCGGTCGCTGCCGCCTCCATCGCTTCCTGCATGCTCGCCGCCGCCAGCACGAGCGGCCCGCGCTGCGCGAGCGCGGGCGTTGCCGTCAGGATGAGCATCAGCGCGGCGACGAACAGCCGCCGCGCCATCGCCGCTCCGCTCATCGGCGACCCGTCATCTGGCCCATCGCATTGCGGCCGAACTCGGCGATGATCTCGCCGATCTCGCGTGCCTGGGCGACCGAGCGGCTGCCCTGCTCGCGCAGGAAGTCGGACTGAATGCGCATCACCTCGGTCAGGTCGCTCGCCTGCGCGGCCGACCGCATCGCCTGGAACGCCTCGCGCGTGTTGGTTTCGGCCTGGTCGAGCATCTTGAGGCCGAGCTGCGAGCCGGTGTCGGTCATCGTCTCGCCCGCCGCGCGCATCCGCTCGCCCGCGGCCTGGAATTGATCGGTGGCTTCCCGCGCACCATCCTGCGCCGCGTTCATGCCCTCGCGGGCGGCACCCGCCGCCTGGTCCATCGCCTCGTTCGGATTCTTCGCCATGAAAGTCGCTCCCGGGATGCGCGCACCGTCTCGTGCGTCGCACCCCGACGCGTCACCTGGATCAAGGTTCCGGCCGTGTCCGCGCTTATTCCTCGCCCATGCGAAGCGCCGCGATAAAGGCTTCCTGCGGGATGCTGACCGAGCCGTACTCGCGCATCCGCTTCTTGCCTTCCTTCTGCTTTTCCAACAGCTTCTTCTTGCGAGTGATGTCGCCGCCATAGCATTTGGCGGTAACGTCCTTGCGTAGCGCCGCAATCGTCTCACGCGCCACGACCTTGCCGCCGATCGCCGCCTGGATCGGGATCTTGAACAGGTGGCGCGGGATCAGCTCCTTGAGCCGCTCGCACATGCCGCGCCCGCGGCTCTCCGCGGTCGAGCGGTGGACGATCATCGACAGCGCGTCGACGGGCTCGTTGTTGACGAGGATGCTCATCTTGACGAGGTCGCCCTCGCGATACCCGACCTGCTCATAGTCGAAGCTGGCATAGCCGCGGCTGATCGACTTCAGCCGATCATAGAAGTCGAACACCACTTCGTTGAGCGGCAGCTCGTACTTCACCTGCGCACGGCCACCGACATAGGTAAGGTCCTTCTGGATGCCGCGGCGGTCCTGGCACAGCTTCAGGATGGGGCCGAGATACTCGTCGGGGACATAGATCGTCGCCTCGATCCACGGCTCGGCGATCGTCTCGATCTTGTTGGGATCGGGCATGTCGGCCGGGTTGTGGAGCTCTAGGTGCCCACCGCCATGCGTCAGCTCGATCTGGTACACCACCGACGGCGCGGTGGTGATGAGGTCGAGGTCGTATTCGCGGCTCAACCTTTCCTGGATGATCTCGAGGTGAAGGAGGCCCAGGAACCCGCAGCGAAAGCCGAAGCCCAGCGCCGCCGACGTCTCCATCTCGAAGCTGAAGCTCGCGTCGTTGAGGCGCAGCTTGCTGATCGATTCGCGCAGCTTCTCGAAGTCGTTGGCATCGGTCGGGAACAGGCCGCAGAACACGACCGGCTGCACTTCCTTGAAGCCTTCCAGCGCCTGCGCCGCCGGCTTCTTGGCATCGGTCAGCGTGTCGCCGACGCGCGCCTGCGCCACTTCCTTGATCTGTGCGGTGATGAAGCCGATCTCGCCGGGACCAAGGTCGGCGAGCTGCTCGATCTTGGGCCGGAAGCAGCCGACGCGGTCGACCAGGTGCGTGGTGCCCGACTGCATGAACTTGACCTGCTGACCCTTCCTCAGCACGCCGTCCATCACGCGCACCAGGATGACGACGCCCAGATACGGGTCGTACCAGCTGTCGACGAGCATCGCCTTGAGCGGCGCATCTGCATCGCCCTTGGGCGGCGGGATGCGCTCGCAAACGGCGTTCAGGATCTCGTCGATGCCGATCCCCGCCTTGGCGCTCGCCAGCACGGCGTTCGACGCGTCGAGGCCGATGATCTCCTCGATCTCGTTCTTGACCTTCTCGGGCTCGGCGCTCGGCAAGTCGATCTTGTTGATGACGGGCACGATCTCATGGTCGTGCTCGATCGACTGATAGACGTTGGCGAGCGTCTGCGCCTCGACGCCCTGCGCAGCGTCGACGACCAGCAGCGCGCCCTCGCACGCCGCCAGGCTGCGGCTGACCTCGTACGCGAAGTCGACATGGCCCGGCGTGTCCATCAGGTTGAGGACGTAATCCTCGCCGTCCGGCCCCTTCCAGTTCAGACGCACCGTCTGCGCCTTGATAGTGATCCCGCGCTCCTTCTCGATGTCCATGTTGTCGAGCACCTGCTCGGACATCTCGCGCTCGGCGAGCCCGCCGGTGCGCTGGATCAGGCGGTCGGCAAGCGTCGACTTGCCATGGTCGATATGGGCGATGATCGAGAAGTTGCGGATCTTGGACTGCGGCGTGCTCATGACGCGCGCGACTAGCCCAGCCGCGGGCGCCGTGCTAGCCCTGCGCGTTCGAGTATCGTGGCGTCTGCGTAGCGGCTCAGCCGGCGGAGCGATGGGGGCATCGCCCGCCGATAACTCGATGGGGGGATGTCATGACCGGACTGCGTGCGGCGCTGCTGGCGGCGGCGATGGGGCTCGTGTGCGTGGAGGGCGCGGCGGCGCAGTCGACCGCGCGGACCGAATTTCGCGGCGATGCCGCCACCGAAAGCGCAACCGCCGTCGAAGCAAAGGGATTGGCCGCGCTGAAGGGTCTCAAGACCGTCATCATCCCGCAGTTCACCGTCGAGTTCGTCGAGCATAGCGACGGGCTCAGCAGCCGTGAGGAGAAGCGGCAGGATTATGTCTATATCGACTATCGTATCGCGCCGATGCCAGCGGCCGAGCAGCAGGCGATCGCCGACCAACTCTATGCGCGGTGGGCCGACGGACTGAGGGCACAGGGCCTGACCGTCGTCGGGCCGGCCGAGGCGCTGGCGATGGCGCCAGCGTCGAAACTTGCTGCTGCGGCCAAGCCGTCTCCGGCGGCCATTCGGCGGAGCACCGGCGACAATCTGATCTACTCGGCCGGCGGCGCGGGATATCTGATGCCGCGCACTGCGCTTGGCGAGGCTAGGCAGAGCAACGCCGCCGCGGGTGCCGCAGACACCGGGGCGGCGGTCGCGCAGAAGGTCGGCGGCCGGATCGGCGGCATGTTCGGGCTCGCTCGCGGGCTCGGCAAGATCGGGTCGGGACTCGGCAATTTCCGCGGCGCCTGGAACTACGCCGAGGCGGAGAACGCGCTCGCCAAGCAGGCGAACGCCGCGGTGATGACGGTCCGGCTCGTCGTCGGGCTCCGCGACATCGATATGGCATCGCGCGGCTTCGGGCTGTTCCGCGGCGCCGGCTCTTATGACGGCAAGCCTCGGCTGGTCGTCATGGGCGACGCATCGGAGGTGACGATCGCGACGCCGGCCGCCAATCGTCGCGCCGAGATCATGGTGCCCAAGGACCTCGTCTTTTCCGAGGACCTGCTGAAGGATCGGCTTGCGCTGTCCAACAATGCCGGCACGACCGCCGGCAACATCGCCAGCCGTGCGATGTTCGCGGGCGCGGCGCTGGGCGGCGGCAGCGCCGCGATCAACCAGCGTCACAATTTCACCGCGACGCCCGATACGACCGCCTATCGGGCGGCAGTGGTGCGCAACCTGACCGCGGTCGAGGACATCTTCCTCCGGCATCTGGCGCCCGCTTGGTGATCGGTTATTTTTGCATTGAAGCCGATCCAGCCGGCGCCCATCGCCGGCGGATCGCTCGATGGATGCTGACTGCCATGACGCTTGCGCTTGCCACGGCTGCCGCCGCCGACACGCTGGTCGTCGGCAACAAGGAGGCGGACAGCGTCGAGATCATCGATCTCAGCACCGGCCGGGCGCGCGCGCGCGTGCCGACCGGGCCTCGTCCGCATGAGGTCGCGGTGTCGCCCGACGGCCGGATCGCGGCGGTTGCGGCGTATGGGGGCTCTGCGATCGACTTGATCGAACTCGCCTCCGGTCGGTTGATCGAGCGCGTCGAACTGTTCCCCAATCGCGCGCCGCATGGCATCGCCTGGATCGACGACGACCGGCTCGTCGCCGCAGCGGAGGGGTCTGGCTCACTCGCGATCGTTCGGGTCTCGGCCGACGGCGACGGGCCGCGCGTCCGATCCGTGCCGCTCGGGACGCGCGGCGCACACATGGTCGTCGTCGCGGCCGATCGCGCGACCGCTTATGTGGTCAATCGCGGCTCGGCCAGCGTCACACGCGTCGACCTTCGCCGCTCCACCAAGCTGGACGACACCCCCGTCGGGCGCGAGCCCGAGGGGGTTGCACTGTCACCCGATGGATCGAGGCTCTGGATCGCCGATCGTGCGACTGCGGAGGTGCTGGTGTTCGATACGCGGACGATGCGCCCGATGGGCACCGTCCCGGTCGGCCCCGCGCCGATCCGCGTTGCGGTCAGCCCGGATGGCGACCATGCGGTCGTCGCCAATGCCGGCAACGGCACGCTGACGGTGATCGACACGCGCCTGCGCCGGACGGTGCGGACGCTCACGGTCGGCGATGTCGACAGCCGGATCGGCGCGATCCTGTTCGCGCCCGACGGCAAGCGGCTCTATGTCGCCGAGACGGGGCACGACCACGTCGCCGAGGTCGACTTCTCCAGCGGCCAAGTGCTGCGCCGGCTGAAGGCGGGCAGCGGCGCCGACGGCCTGGCGCTTACGAACTGATTTGGAAAGTCGCGCTTCACGGGACGAAGCGCGGGAAGAAATTGGTCGGGGAAAGAGGATTCGAACCTCCGGCCCCTGCCTCCCGAAGACAGTGCTCTACCAGGCTGAGCTATTCCCCGACCGGCGCCATCGGGGGCGAACCCCGCTGGCGAGGCGCGCCGTATAGCAGGCTCTTCGCCCGGCGCAAGCGGTGCGTTGCGGCTTCTTTACGAGGCGTCGGCGGCCCCGCGCATCTCGGCGATCAGGGCATCGTCCGCGGCCTTGGCCGACTGCGCCGCCGGCCGCCCCGCCAGCCGCGCGGCATAGGCCTCGAATGCCGGCAGCTTGGGCAGCGTGCCGAAGCCGAGGCCCCACATAACGTGCGATCCGACATGGACGTCGGCCGCGGTGAAGCGTCTGGCGGCGACATAGTCGTGGGTCTTGAGCCATCCCTCCAGCGCCGCGACCGTCTGGTCATAGCTGCCGAAACCGACCATCGCCTGCTTGTCCGCGGCGACCTCGAAGCCCAGCGACCGCGTGATCACCGCCTGCTCCAGCGGCCCCGCGGCAAAGAACATCCAGCGATAATAATCGCCGCGCTCGCCCAGATGCGGCGCGAGCTCACGCTCCGGCACCACCTCGGCGAGATAGGCGCAGATCGCCGCGGCCTCGGTCACGACCTGGCCCTTGTGGACGATCGCCGGCACTTTCCCCATCGGGTTGATCGCCAGATAGTCGGACGCCTTCATCGTCGTGCCATAGTCGAGCAGGACCACGTCGTGCGACAGACCGGTCTCATGGACCATCCACCGCCCGATCTGCCCGCGCGACATCGGGTTGGTGTAGAGCGTCAGATCGGCAGCCATGTCTTCCTCCCGTTTCGGTGAGAACGAAACACGAACTCAGAACGGCGTCAAGCCAGCTTCCGCTTGAACAACGCCATTGTTCGAGACCAGGCGAGCTTCGCGGCCTCGGCATTGTAGCGCTCGACCGAAGTGTCGTTGTTGAACGCGTGCTCGACGCCCGGATACTCGTACACGGCCACGTCCTTGCCCGCCGCCTTCAGCGCCGCGCCCCACGGCTTCGCAGTCCCGTTGACCCGCGCGTCATTGCCGGCAAGCTGGAGGATGATCGACGCGCCGACCTTCGGCGCTTCGGCCGGGTCGGGCGCAGGTCCGTAGTAGCTCACCGCCGCGTCGAGCGCCGATCCTGCCCCCACCGCGACGCGGTTGACCATCGCCCCGCCCCAGCAGAAGCCGACGATCCCCACCTTCATCCGCCGCCCGTCACGCTCGCGCATCGCCTTTACTGCGCCGGTGGCGGCGGCGACGGTCTGGGCGAGGTCCAGCTTGCCGATCAGTTCGCGTGCCTGATCGGGATCGGCGGGCGTGCCGCCAGCCGGGGTCAGGAAGTCGGGCGCCACCGCGATGTAGCCGGCGAGCGCCACGCGCCGCGCGACATCCTCGATATGCGCGTTCAGCCCGCGATTCTCGTGGATCACCATCACCGCCCCGCGCACGCCCTTCATGGATCGAGGGGCCGCGAAATAGGCGTTGAGCGGCGCCCCCGTGCCGGTCGGAACGGGCGCTCGTGTGGTGCTCAGCCGCTTGTCGGCCGGATCGATCTGCTGCGCCGCCGCAGGCGACGCCGCGACCACCGCGATCAGCGCTTCGGCCGCCGCGACACTCCCCGCCAACGCGGTCATCTCGGCAAGCAGTCGCCGCCGGTCGCGATGCTCGTGCGTGAAGTCGTCGTAAAGATCGATGGCGCGTCGGCGAAGGTCGGTCATGGCGTTGATCTCTCCGGCGAATCATGAGTTCGGCCGGATCGTAACCTGTCGCCGGGCGCGGACGAAGCGGCCTCGTCTTTAGCGGGTTTTAACCTTCTCTCTTTATCGCGCTTCTCGACCTTCAGGGGACCGGGGAGAATTCGATGCGTAAGTGGTTCGCGGCGCTGCCGCTCTTGGCGCTTGCCGCGTGCGGCGGCGGCGGCACCGATGCGCAAACGGCCGGCAGCATCGCACCGCCGACCGGCTCGACCGGCGGCACCGGCTCGACCGGTGGCGGGACGGGCGGCAATGGCGGCGGCGTCGGCGGCGGCACGAGTACCGCCCCCACCCCGACGCCCACCGCAGCGAACTTCCTCGACGTGGGCGCGACCACCAGCTTCCAGGCGCTCGGCGGCCTCCATGCGCTCAACGTCACCGAAAGCGGTGTCGAAGGCGTCGAGGGTCCCGTGCTCTACGCCGGCAACTCGGCGACCGTTCGCGCGCCTTCAGGCCAAGTCAGCTACAATCCCCGCGACGGAATTTTCACGATCACGCTGGCGGACAGCGCCGCCAACGTGAACCTCACTGATTATCGTTTCCAGGATCCGGCGCACCGCACCGACTATGGCGGCGTCGCCAATCCGCAATGGGGCACGCCGACCAACCTGACCGACTTCAACTATCTGGAGGGCGTCGGCCCCGCCTCTTCGACCGAGCGTGTCGACGCCGTCACCTTCTTCTACCAGCGGCCGGGTTCGCAGACCAAGTACGTATCGCTCGCCGGCTATGTCCGGAACGCGTTCAGCCCCACGTCAAACCCGCTCGCGAACACCGCCCAGTCGGAATCGATTTTTGAGCGCGGCGCGTTCGTGTTCGGTGAGGCGACGGGCCGCACGCAGATCCCGCTGTCGGGTCAGGCGACCTTC